>CAZXPU010000132.1:0-14239 GCA_964642905.1 uncultured Prosthecobacter sp. | reverse complement strand
GCGCAGTCGGCCGGGATCAATCGTGAGACCGGCCGGTCGACCACGAGAGTCAGCGGGAACCCGTATTCGGCCACGGTGAACCAGTTGCCCAGGTTCACATGCACCGAGGACAGGCCGGCGGAAGCCATCTTCCATCCGATCATGACGACACAGAAGGTCATCACCAGGTAGGCCAGCCTGGAAACGCCGGCCATGGCCTTTTCAGAGAGGTGACCCCCGACCAGCCAGGCGAGCCCGATCAGCAGGAAGAGCGCGCCGGGGATCGCCACCAGCGTCGTGAGAAGAATTTGAGGTGTCATTGCAGGGAAGGGGGTGGGGCTTCAGGCGGCCTTGGACAGGGAGGGGTCAATCCTCGCCACGGGGAGATGCTCCATCTTGCCGGAGTAGTAGGCCATGGAGCTGGGGGCCACGGGAAGCGGTTCTTCGTCGCCCTGAAGCGGCTCCCAGCATCCGCCACCGCGGTAGACCTGGATGATGCCGCTGCCCGGCGCGAGCGCGGCCAGCCTGATCCAGCGATTTTCGAGAAACTCGTTGAGCAGCGGGTTGGCATGAATGACGCCGAGAACGCGTTCGGGCGTCGTTTCGACCACGAACAGGATTCGCACGGGTTCGTGAATCTCGACGGTTTGCAGGGGCAGTCCGGTGCGGATGTCGCCCTGGTAGCCGTTCATCACACCGACGAGGCCGGTGATGTTGTGCGGCAGCTTGGTGCCGCAGCCATACCCTTCGTTGTCGACCGTGGAGAAGTAGTATTCGAGGCTGATGCCGCCGCAGACGGGGATGACGGCGCCAAGCACGGCGGCGAGCGCCTTGTCCTCGGGATCCTTGGTGGCGTCGTAGCTGACCAGGAAGGCCCGGCGGTCCAGGAACAGGCCGCGTGTCGTCTCGCGCCTGCCGACAACGGCGACCGCGTTGGTGCAATGACCGTATTCGGGCCGGGGTTCGCCGAGGTGCTCGGCGCGTTCCTGCACATGACGCAGGCCTTCCTCAACGCTGAGGCCGGTTCCGGCGAGTTCAAAGCGCCGGGTGCGTTCGTGGGCGGAACGTGCGCGGGCCTGGTCGAGGCTTTCCCTCACATGGGCCAGGTCGGTCTGATGTCCCGGAGGCATGAGGTCCACGTCGTAGAGGTCGATGTTGTCGTTGCAGGTGTCGTGATAACCGCCCAGGAACCAGGTGTCCTCAGGGATCAGGATGCCTTTCTGACGCAGGCGTTCGCGAACTGCCGGCCGGTTCGCCATCAGGGCAAACAGGCGTGCGTTGGGCGCTCCTGAGCGGCCGCCGCAGGCACCGCAGCAGTAGGCGGACACAAAGGGGTTGTTCAGGCTCGTGCTGCCATGGCCGAGAATGATGACGAGCCGTGCATGGCCGTTGTGCATCCCCACCGGACCGAGAACGCTGGCGACGCGGTCGGCCATCTCCTGCACGCTGAAACCCTGCATCAAACCGCTGGTGGCGTTGCGCGACTCGTCGTCGTCGCGCATGAACGTCAGCTCCGTGCGCGGCTCAGGCAGGAAGATGTCGTTCAGCCTGCGCATCAGCTTGGCATAAGCCAGTGGCGTGAGGATGCGCAGAGCCATCGGGAAGAGGCTGAAGAAACCCAGGAAGGCGGTGCTCAGGGAGCCGCGGACCAGGGTGCGGGTGGAGATGTTGCCGTTGCGCACGACCTTGGCCCAGAGGCGGCGCATGAACTGGCGCTTCTGATGAAGGTGGGACTCGTCCTCGACCGGGGTTTCACGCACTTCGTGGCCGGGCTTGACCACGACGGGGCAGAGCGAGACGCCTTCCGGGTCGTCGATGCCGGCGTAATCAATGGCGCAGCCAAAGAAGCCGGCGGCGCCATAGGTCTCAATGGAGGGGTCCACCTCCTCCAGCGCGCGTCTCAAGGATTCCTCGCGTTCATCAATGCAGAAGATGGCCTGGGCGGCGAGGCGGTCGGTGCCAGGATCGATCCCCGGCATGGCGATGTGTTTGGCCAGCGGGATGAGGATCTGCCTTTCGTGACGTCGCTCGTAGGCCTGGTGCAGCAGGCGGCGGCGCTCGACTTCATGGCATTTTTCCAGTTCATGGCAAAGGGCTTCAAACTGGCTCAGGGGCAGGTCCTTCAAAGCGGCGCTGCTCAGTCCCAGGAGCTGGGCGGCGTCAAAGAGACGGGCCTGATGGGTGAGCGGGTCATGGGGCCTGGCCTTGGGGGGGATGGTCCTCCAGGCCCTGGCATCGCCCAGGATGTCCTCCACGGCCACGACGGTGTAGGTCAGGCGCAGGGCCATGTATTCCATCAGCGAACAACGCACGCGGTCATGCGGGGCAAGCGCAGGATCTTGTTCCAGGCAGTGCACCAGCCCCGCCCAGCCGGGCAGGCCGAGCAGTTCCGCCGCCAGATAATCTTCCCACTCCTCCTCGGGCACTCCGAGTCGCTCAAGCATCAGGACGACCGTGTCCTCGGCCCCCAGGTCCCGGGTTTCTTGTTCACGCAGCTCCTGGCCGATCTTGGACAGGTGGGAACGGTAGATGGAAACCGGCTGCGACATGATCCTGCGGGAAGCCTTCAGCAGGCCAAGATCACGCATGGGCATCGGCCAGTAGGCGATGCCCTGGTCGAGGTAGGCTCCCACCAGGCGTATCATGGGCGCGTTGACCACGCCATCGAGGTCCACGCCACGTGCGGCAAGAATTGCATCCCGTGGACGTGCGGGCCTGGAGGGCGGAGGGGGTGGTTCGGGCTGAAGCCGGGTGATGCAGACCTTCCAGAGGTCGGCCGGGCTGTCGGAGGCGAGGGCGCGCGCGGCGGTGGCGTCGAGATCCTTGCGGAAGGCGGTCAGCAGATCCCCCTCCTCCACCTCCCAGGCGATGTTGCGGCCGTTGACCCGGCGCACGCCAGGGATCAGCAGGGCGCGGCGGAGCTGGCGGCGTGTCAGTTTTCCAGGGAGGATTTCGGCATCTTCCTCGGCGGCCAGCACGGCGTCGATGTCCGAGTCGAGGATGCGTCCGCGGCAGCGCTCATTCTGGTAGGCCTGTTCGGAGAGGTAGGGTTCGGTCTTGAAGATCCTGGAGGCTTCGACCACGGCATCTTCAAAGCGCTTGTGCTGAAAGGCGTGAAGCGTGTTGTGATGCACGAAAACCCCGATGGGCCCCTGGGCGGGGAGATAGTGTCTGGCATGCTCCAGGGCATGGCGCAGATGCTCGTGGTGAGCTGAGGATGACAGGTCATGGTCATGACCCTGGCAGCCACAGGAGGGGGAATGCGCGTGCGTGCTCATGGAGGACAGTTCCTACCTTGCCCCCAAAGCCTGCAAAAAACCATCCCCTCGTTGGGGGGTATTCATCGCCTTCTCAAAGGGGCGGTGCCCTGGTGTGGTCGAAGAACAGCACTTGAAAGCTGTCATTTGAACAGCTTTTACCAACCTTTGGATAGGCCTCTGCAGCCTTCAGACCCACCCCCTGGCAGGGAGTGAGAATACCCTGCGGGGGGGATGTTTTTCTGGAACACAACATGCGTGAATGTTGGTGAACATCAGAATTATGTCCGCACCCACCACGCCCACCACCCTGCCTTCCGGACCCAAGCCGGTCGGCAATCTCCTCGGCTTCAAGCAGCATTTCGGCAAGGACGTGCTGTCCGGATTCCTGGTCTTCCTGATCGCGCTGCCCCTGTGCCTGGGCATTGCCAAGGCCAGCGGTTGTCCGGCCATCTCGGGCATCTTCACCGCCGTCGTGGGCGGCCTGCTCACGCCCTTCCTCAGCAACTCCGAGCTGACCATCAAGGGGCCGGCGGCGGGCATGATCGCCATCGTTCTCGGCACCGTGAACGACCTCGGCTATGAAAAGGCCCTGGCCGTCGGCGTGATCTCCGGCTGCCTGCAGATTTTGTTCGGCGCGCTGAAGCTCGGCACCCTGGGCGAGTTCTTCCCCGTCGCGGCCGTGCACGGCATGCTGGCCGCCATCGGCGTCATCATCATCTCCAAGCAGATCCATGTCGCGCTCGGTGTTGCCGCCCATGCCAAGGAGCCGCTGGAACTGCTCGCCGAGATCCCGGAGAGCATCATGCACATGAACCCTGAGATCGCCCTCATCGGCGGAATCGCCCTGCTGCTGCTGTTTGGCCGGCTGTTCATCAAGAACAAGGTGGTCCAGGCCATCCCGGGGCCGCTGCTCGTGCTGCTGGTGGCCGTGCCGCTCTCCTTCTACTTCGACATCGGCCACAAGCACATGTACCAGTTCCACGGACACAACTACGAGGTCGGTCCGGACAAGCTGGTGAGCCTGCCGTTGAACATCCTGGACGGCATCACCCACCCGGACTTCTCCGCCATCACCTCCGGCACCAGCATCAAGTGGATCATCATGTTCTGCCTGGTGGGAAGCCTGGAGTCCATGCTGAGCGCGAAGGCCGTCGACCTCCTCGACCCCTGGCAGCGCCGCACCAACCTGAACCGTGACCTGCTTGCCGTCGGCATGGCCAACACCCTTGTCTCCTTCATCGGCGGTCTGCCGATGATCTCCGAGATCGTGCGCTCCTCCGCCAACCGCAACAACGGCGCGCGCACCCGCTGGGCCAATTTCTGGCACGGCGCCTTCGTCCTTGTTCTTGTGGCCAGCGTGCCGGCCCTGCTCAACAACATCCCCCTTGCCGCGCTCGCGGGAATGCTGGTCTTCACCGGTTACAACCTCGCGTCGCCCAAGGAGTTCCGCCACATGCTCCACGTCGGCAAGGGCCAGCTCGTCATCTTCCTGGTCACGATGGTCGCCACGCTGGCCACCGACCTCCTGGTCGGCATCGCCGTCGGCATCCTGGTGAAGCTGATCATTCATCTCACCGCCGGAACCTCGATCGGCAACCTGTTCGTTCCGCATGCCCAGGTTCATCATGACGAAGCCCTGGGACATCCCGTCGTCATTGTGGAAAAGGCCGCCGTGTTCAGCAACTGGCTGCCTCTGCGCAAGCGCCTGCTGCTGCTCAGCGAGCACAGCACGGTCAAGGTGGACCTTTCCAGGACGCACCTGGTCGATCACAGCGTGATCAAGAAGCTTGAGGAGATGGCCCAGGACTGGAAGCTGGAGAATCGCGAGCTGATCATTGAGGGCCTCGAAGGCCACCTCCCCGTCTCCGAGCATCCCCAGGCGGCCCGCGTTTACCGCCAGCAGTCCGCTTGACATGCCTGTGCGCCGGTTCATCACCGACTTTCCCCCCTCCATGAAGCGTTTCCTCTTCCTCGTCCACGCCATCCTGCTGATTGGCGCCGCAAGCGCTGCCGACCAGCATGCGGACAACTACAACTTCTGGTGGAACTACGTGGGGGATCATCCTATTCCCAACAGCCCTTGGGGTGTGCACCTTGAGGTGCAGAACCGTCGCGAGGACTGGGGGGACGAATGGCAGCAGCTCCTCATCAGGCCTGGTATCAATTACACTCTCAGCCCCAGCATCACCGTGAGCGCCGGCTATGGGTATATCAAGACCTATCCCTATGGGGAGCTGCCTGTCGCCCATGAGTTTGACGAGCATCGCATCTGGGAGCAGCTGAGCTGGAAAATGGAGTTTCTCGGCCTGGAGTGGCAGCATCGCTTCCGTCTGGAACAGCGCTGGATCGAGGAGCAGAACAAGGCCGGGCGCACCACCAACTGGCGCGGCGAAAACCGCTTCCGCTACATGCTGCGCACCTCGCTTCCCCTCAGCTCCGACAAGAAGACCTACCTGGCCGTCTGGGATGAGGTGTTTCTGAATTTTGGCGGAAACATCGTCAAGAACACCTTCGACCAGAACCGCGCCTTCCTCGGCATCGGACGCAAGCTCACCCCCACGACACGTCTGGAGATCGGCTTCATGGAGCAGACGATCCAGCGTCGTGGCGGAGACAAGTGGGAGGCCAACCACACGCCCTGCATCTGGCTGCTTTCCGCCTGGCCTTTCGGTGGCAAGCCCTGATTTTCAACAATTCCCCCCCCAACCCTGAAGCCAACGAACGGGTGCGGATTCTGTCCGCGCCCGTTTTTTCGTTCAGGAAGCCTCCGCCAGCTTGAGCGGCACCTCCACCACGATGCTCAGTCCATGGGGTGGCACCGAGTGCAGCTGAAACCGGCCTTCGCACTGCCTGGCCCTGGCCCGCATGCCGATCAGGCCAAGGCTGTGCCTGGACTCCTGGCTGCCCGCACCGAGGCCGCAGCCGTTGTCCGTGATCGTCAGCCGCAGCGTCATCCCCAGCACCTTCATCTGAATGGCCACCGTGGTCGCTCTGGAATGACGCGCGATGTTGGTCAGCGCCTCCTGGGCGATCCTGAACAGGTGCGTCTCCACGTCGCTGTGCAGCCGTGCTTCAAGGTTGGAGTCGTAGTTCACCTGGATGCGGGTTCTCTGGGCGAACTTCTCCGTCAGCCAGCGCAGCCCGGCATCCAGTCCAAAGTCGTCGAGGATCACGGGGCGGAGCAGCTGGGAAAGCTCGCGGACATTCGCGATGGCCTCGTCCACGAGCAGCACGCCGTCCGCACGCCGCTCCTCCAGGTCCGCAGTGGTCATCGAGGTCAGGTGGGCGCGCAGGGCCGCCAGGGACTGCCCCAGCTCATCATGCAGCTCATGGGAAAAACGCCGCGCCGTCTCCTCCTGCGTCTGCAGCATGTGCCAGGACACACGATCCAGCTCGTCCGTCTGCCACTCGATGCGCCGGACGCTGTGACGGACATAGACGACCGTGCCTGCGGCACACAGCGCCGCGAGCAGGAAGCAGGAGCTGAGCAGCATGGCGGACTCATCGGCGAGCTCCTTCAGCTGCAGGCTCATTTTTTCATCCACCTCGATCAGGTGACGGCTGCTTTGCAGGATGAGTTCATGGATCAGCTTCACGACCTTTTCATGGCTCGTGAACAGGCTTTCCATCACGTCCTGCGGGACGGCCCGGGTTTGTGCAAAGGCCTTTTCCGCCTCCCTGGAAAACTCCTGCGTGGCCTGGGCGAGCAGCCGCCATTCCGCTGCGTTCGGCGTCTTTTCCGCCTGCCTGGCCAGGCGCGCCACCGTCTTGTCCGCCTCCTTCAGCTCGTCGATCCGTTTCAGCCGTTCCTGGGCGCTCGCCTCCGTGGTCAGACGGTGAAGGGCCAGCGCCAGCGCATCCTCCTCGGCCTGCGCTTCATGGAGCAGGCGTGCGATCAAAAGCTGGTCCTTCACCAGGCTCGTGGCGCTCAGGCGGATCTCACGGCTGTCACGCACGGCCACGAGCCCGGCCATGCCCAGCAGCACCATGACCAGCACAAAGCCGGGCACCAGGCCCCAAAGCACCGTGCGGTCGGTGATGCGCCGCGCGAAGGGTGAAAACCGGAAGATCATGGCAGGCCTCCCGTCAGTCGATCAGGCCGTTGCGCACGGCAAAACGCACCAGCTCGCCGATGCTGTGCATGTTCAGCTTCTCCATGATGCGCCCGCGATGCGCCTCGACGGTGTAGACGCTGAGATTGAGGGCGTTGGCGATGTCCTTGTTGGTCTTGCTTTCCGCGATCATCTGCAGCACCTCGCGCTCACGCGTGGAAAGCAGGTCGATCGGATTGGTGACATGCTTGCGGTAGTCGTCCAGCACCGCGTCCGCCACCTCCGGGCTCAGGTAGCCCTGGCCGACGGCCACCGCCCGCACGGCCTTGAGAAACTCCGTCTCGCTGCTGTCCTTCAGCAGGTAGCCCTTGGCGCCCGCCCTGAGAATCTCGCGCACATAGACGGAGTCCTTGTGCATGGACAGGGCCAGCACGCGGGATTTGGGCGAGACCTTCAGCAGCCGCCTTGTGGCCTCGATGCCGTTCAGCTCGGGCATGGTCACGTCCATGATGACGACGTCAGGCTGCAGCTCCTCCGCCTTCTCCACCGCCTCGCGGCCGTTGGAAACCTCGGCCAGCACCTGCATGTCCCACTGAGCCGCGAGGATCATGCTGAAGCCTCGGCGGACAACGGCATGGTCATCGGCGATCAGGATCTTGGTGGTTCTGGATGGCATGGACAGGCGCGACTGCTATCCCAGAACGCCGGGCGGGGCAAAGAATTACATGCCCACAGCCCAGGCCTAACGGGTGGGGATGGTCGTGCTGTCCTTCGGTGGATTGCGGCCGATGAAGGGATGCTGCTCCAGGTCCATCACCTGTCCGCTGACGGGCCCGCTTTCATCCGCCAGCCAGTAAACCGCCGCCGCCGCGATCTCCTCCGGCCAGAGGATGCGTCCGGCGGGCGCGTAAACCTTCGGCAGGTCCGCATACCAGTCCTCCGGCAGCCCCTGGTCACGCTTGCGCCTCGCCTCGTTCTCCGTGAGCACCCAGCCGGGATTCATCTGGTTCACCCGCACGCCGTCCTCGCGCATCAGGGTGTCGCCCAGGTTCCGGGTCAGCGTCATCAGCGCCCCCTTGGAAACGCTGTAGGGCATCAGGTTGGGCTCGCCGCTGTAGGCGTTGACGCTGCCGATGTTCAGCACGCTGCCATGCACCTTCCGCAGCTCGGGCAGCGCCGCCTGGATGAGCGCAAACGGCGCCAGCGTGTTCACCTCCAGCATCTTCCGGAAGAACGCCAGGTCGGTGTTGTGAATGTTGCCCTGCTGCACCATCGCGGCGTTGTTCACGACCGCGTCCAGGCGGCCAAAGCTGTCCACGGCAAGCTTCACCAGCGCGGCGGCGCAGCCTTCCCGGGTGAGATCCTCGACATGCGCCACCGCACTGCCTGCACCCAGCTCCGCGACGACCTCCGTTGCCAGCTCCGCCTCCAGGCCGTGGATGACGACCCTGGCGCCCTCGGCGACGCAGCGCTTGGCGATGGCCTTGCCGATGCCCGTGCAGCTGCCGGTGACGATGATGACTTTGTTTTCGAGACGTGTAAGGTTCATGATTCGGTGAAGGGGCCGGCATTCTGCCGGGAAAGGGTTTCGCGCACAAGGCGTCCGTCGAGCGCCGCCACGTCCGTGCCGGACTTCAGGCTCATCGCTGCGGCCACGCCGGCAGCCTCGCCCATCGCCATGGCTGTGGCGGTGACACGGGTCGAGGCATGGGCGCCGCGGCTGGCGCTGTGGCAGCGTCCGGCGACCAGCAGGTTGCCGAGCTTCTGTGGCACCAGGGAGCGGTACGGAATGTCATAAGGCGCCGGCTGGACCTTCTTTGGGTCAAAGTCGTTGGCGCTGCCGAGGACGGTCTTGTTCGGATGCAGGTCGAGGTACCAGCAGCCGGTGGCGATGGCGTCGTCAAAGCGGCGGGCGTTCATGAGGTCATCCTCGGTGAGGACATGACGGCCGAGGATGCGGCGCGACTCACGCACCCCGATCCATGGATAGGCCTCGATGAAATAGGCGTCGGCAAAGGCGGGCACGTCCTGCTTCCAGGCGCGGAACATCGCATGGGCGTCGGCCCGGCCCTGAATCTCCGCCCGTGTCAGGTCGGCGGCGTCCGTCGGATTGGCCGGCACGCGCACGCCGTGCACGTACACCTCGGTGCCATGATAGAGGAACATGACGCCCGGCCCGTAAAAATAAGGCAGCTCCCCGCGTTCCTGGGCCTTCTTCAGCGATTCCTTGCAGGCCTGGCTCAGCCTGGCCGCCGGCTTCACATTGCCGATGCGGAAGTGCAAGGTCAGCGGCTGCACCTCGGCGTTCTGTTCATACGGTGCTCCCGCCCAGGCCGCGACATCGGCGTCGCCCGAACAATCGATCACCACCTTCGGCTTCACGGTCACCAGGCCGTCCTTGTTGGCCACGGTCACGGACTCGACCCGGCCGCCGCTGCTGGTGGCGTCGCAGATGACGCTGTTGAAGAGCACGGACAGCTCCGCCTTGCGCTCCAGGAACAGGCGGTCCAGCAGCAGCTTGAACTCAAAGGTGTTGGAGATCGTCGGGTTGTGCTTCTCCACGGTCTTTGCATCGGGCGCGCACACGCCGGACTTGGAGAGCAGCTCCAGCGCGATGCCGCGCACGACGACGCGCCGGGTGTCGATGTGGGCGATGCCGTCAAAATAAGGCAGGCCGACACTGGTGATGATGCCGCCGGCGAACGGGGCTTTCTCCACGAGCAGCGTCCGGGCTCCGGCCCTCGCCGCCGCCAGGGCCGCCGCGCTGCCGGCACAGCCGCCGCCACAGACCAGCACGTCCGTTTCGAGCACCTTCCGGCCGGATGAAACCGCCACTGCCGGAGCGGCTCCCGACGTCAGGGAAAAAGGCGCGGCAGCGGCGACGGCGGACGCCTGGACAAAGGCTCGGCGGGTTTGGCTGGCGGTCTTCATGCCCCATTCATAACGGAAAGCCCGCCGCCACCGCCACGACAAACTCTATGTGAAATGCGTCCGCGCGGGGCAAAAAAAGACGCCGTCCAGAGCTTCCGGGGAAGCCTTGGACGGCGTCGATGAAATCACGGGCTGCGATCAGCCGTCGTTGTCCCAACGACGAGGCTTGAAGCCGCCGCCGCCCTTGTAGCCGGGCTTGCCACCATAACCGCCACCACCGCCGCCGCCGTAACCACCGCCGCCGTAACCACCGCCACGGTCGTCGAAGTCACGGCGCGGGCCGCCGAAGGGTTTCTTGAAGCCGCCGCCCTTGTAGCCGGGCTTGCCGCCATAACCACCCCCGCCGCCGCCAAAGCGGGGCTTGCCGCCGTAGCCGCCTTCGCCGCGCGGAGGTCCGTCGAAATCACGACGTGGAGGACGTGGGCGGAAATCGCCGCCACCACCACCGCCGCCTTCACGGTCGGCATTGTCCATGCGCACGTCACGACCGCGGAAGGTCGCGCCTTCGATGCTGGTCAGCACGGCCGGGGCGAGCTCCTCGGGAACTTCGACAAAGCTGCACTTCGGCAGCACATCGATGGAGCCGATGGTGCCTGCGGGAATCTGACAGGTGTTGTAGATGATGCCGGCGATGTCACCGGGGCGGGCGTTGTCCATGCCGCCGATGTTGATGAAGAGACGCTTCATGCCGGCCGCCGGGGGGCGGGGGCCCGCCGGACGCTGCGGACGGCCTTCGCCACCTTCTCCGGCGCCCTGGGGCGCGCCTTCGGGGCGGTCACGCGGCACGAACTCCTTCTGCGGGCGATCCTTCTTCACCGGGGCGCGGTCCTCGTGGATCACCTCGCCTTCACGCGAGCCTTCCTTCATCCACAGGTCGAGCAGGGCGCTCATGACATCCGTGGGCGTGAAGCCAGCGTCGAGCAGACGCTGCGTGGTGTGCTCGTGCTTGGAGTATTCGCCGGACTCGAGCGTGGCTTTCAGCTTTTCAAAGCTCTGGTCCACCAGCTTGGTTTCCACCTCCTCCTGCGAAGGCACCTTGGCGCGTTCCACCTTGGCGTTGGTGAAGCGCTGGATGCGCTGCATGAGGTAGATCTCACGGCCTGCCACCAGGCTGACCGCCGTGCCCTTGCGCCCGGCACGACCGGTGCGGCCGATGCGGTGCACATAGTCCTCGGTGTCGTAGGGCAGCTCGTAGTTCACGATCAGGTCCACGTCGTTCACGTCCAGGCCGCGCGCGGCCACGTCGGTGGCGACCAGCACCTCGATGGTGCCGCTGCGGAAGTTGCGCATGACGCGCTCGCGCATCATCTGGTTGAGGTCGCCATGCAGGCGGTCGGCGGCGTAACCCCGGCCGATGAGGGCGTCGGTGACGTCGTCCACGGCCTTCTTGGTGTTGGCGAAGATGATGCTGAGGCGCGGGTCCTCCATGTCGAGCAGGCGGCAGAGCACCTCGGTCTTGCTGCGGCCCTGCACCTCGTAGTAGCGCTGCTCGATGGTCGGCACGGTGAGCGCCTTCTGCTCGATGGTGATTGTCGCGGCATCGTGGGTGTAGCGGTCGATGAGGCGGCGGATGCGCGGGTCGAAGGTGGCGGAGAAGAAGATGGTCTGGCGCTTCTCCGGAAGGGCCTCCATGAGCTTTTCGATGTCCTCGGCGAAGCCCATGTCGAGCATCTCGTCCGCCTCGTCAAAGACGAGCGTCTTGATGTCATTGAGGCGCAGGATGCCGCGGTCCACGAAGTCCAGAATGCGGCCCGGGGTGCCGACGACGAGCTGGGAGCCGCTCTGCAGGGCGCGGATCTGGCGGTCATAGGAGGCGCCGCCGTAGATCGGCGTGGCACGCAGGCCTTCCTTGAAGCTGGTCACCTTGTGCAGCTCGGCGCAGACCTGCTGGGCCAGCTCGCGCGTGGGGCAGAGGATCAGCGCCTGGGTGCTGCGCTGGCTGGCGTCCGTCAGCTGGATGCAGGGCAGGCCGAAGGCGAGGGTCTTGCCGGAGCCGGTCTGGCTCTGGCCGACCACGTCACGGCCGGTGAGGGCGACCGGGATGGCCTCGGCCTGGATGGGGGAGGGTTGTTCAAAGCCCTGGGCCTGAACAGCCTGGAGGAGTTCCGGCGCGAGGCCGAGATCAGCAAATGTCTTTTCCATGTCGTGTCCTTGTCTAAACCGGCGGTAAGGCTCCGTGAAATGGGCGACCCGTCCGCCGTCAAAGCGTCGCGCTCACAGAGCGGGACGGGAAACCGCCAAACCGTGGCGGGCTGCAAGGCAAACATCGGCCCCAAAGGGGGGTGGAAGCCGGAAAAACCGGTAAACAAAATCCCACACTTCCAGGCTTTGGCAAGCGGGGAGTTCTCCAGCGGGTCAGCCCCCAGGTCTGACGCCCCCCGTTTCTCCAGGCTTGGCTGACAGGATTTCCAGGATGGGCATGATAGGGAAAGCCCGGGATTCGAAGGAGACGGAAGGGGTGCTCCACGCCTAACCTGCGTTCGTGCTGCTGCGGAATCGGGTGGCGTCCCGATCCCCGCGCGAGCGCCGGAGCGCGGATTTCCAAATCCGCAGCAGAGGGTTCGCTCGCACACACCCGAACCACCCACACGCCCGGGTCAGCCCTGCGGGCTGCGGGCCTTGGGATCGAGCTGCTGATAGACGCCGAAGTCGTGGTAAAAGAAGCGCTTGGCGATCTTGTACATCCAGTGCTTCTCGGGGATCTCCTCCTCCTCGCGCCACTGGCTGGTGCGCGGCTTCATCGCCTCGACCTCGGCCAGCGCGGTCTGCCGCAGGGTGGTGTCCTGGGCGCCGTGTTTCTGGGCGAGCTGCTTCACCAGGTCGGGCCGTTCCAGAACGATGCAGCCGCGGGTGTGCTTCGCCGCCGTCTCGCGGAAGTCCTTGAGAAACTCCGACTGGGTGAAGACGTCAAACAGGTCGCGCTGCGTGCGGACGTTCTCCTTGGCGAACTGGATGATCGGGCAGGGCTCCAGGCCGCCGGTGGGGCCGATGTGATGGCTGATGCCGGTGGCCATGGGACACAGGGCCTTGCCGTTATGGTCGTAGTAGGCGTCAACGATGGCGATGGGCATCTCGGCGCGCATGGCGGTGACGAAGCGCCGCACCCGGGTGATCTGATCGGGGCTGAGGGCGAGCTGCTCGTTGATCTTCGGCCCGACCGGGCGGTAGGTGTGGTACCAGGTGTAATGCACACCCATGTCGATCAGCTTCTGCAGCCATTCGCGGTTGAGCAGGTCGTCAATGTTGGTCTGGCAGAGGCTGGTCGCCACGCCGGTGAGCAGCCTGGCCTCCAGGCAGTTGCGCAGGCCGCGCAGGGTGCGGTTGAGCACGTCCTTGTTGCCCCGGCGCTCGTCGCTGACGGTGCTGTTGCCCTCGACGGAGACGAGCGGCGTGGCGTTGCCCAGCCTGCGCAGGCCCTCGGCGATCTTTGGCGTGATCAGCTGGCCGTTGGTGAAGATCTGGAAGTAGCAGTCCGGGTGCGCGGCCAGCAGGTCGAGCAGCTCCGGGTGCATGAAGGGCTCGCCCCCGAGCAGGCCGAAGAAGGCGTTCCCGTGCGCCTTGGCGTCGTTGATGATCTTGTTGAGCTCGTCGAGCGAGATCGCCTCGCGCGGCCTGTCCACGTCCACCCAGCAGCCCTGGCAGCGCAGGTTGCAGGAGTTGAGGATGGAGATGTAGAGGAAGGGCGGGAAGAACTGCCCCTGCTCCATGCGCTTCTTGAAGAGCATGACTGAGCGCGCCCCCTTGTAGCCGAAGTTCCAGCCGATCCTGGCAAGGCACAGGGGATCGACCGTCCGGAGGATGCGCGAGGTGAGGGAGAAGATCATGACGGGGGGATGAAACCTGACAGGCCTGCCCGCAGCCGGCAAGCAAAGGAATGAAACGTGCCGTGCGCAGGTCAGGTTTTCGAAAAGGCCAACACCAAACGCATTAAGTAACAATTTTCTCGACGACTCGGGGCGCTCTGTAATGCTCCCCTCAAAGTTGGACAAGAGCCAGTGTTATTCAGGCGGCTTTTTG
>CAZXPU010000131.1:0-14247 GCA_964642905.1 uncultured Prosthecobacter sp. | reverse complement strand
TTCTGATAAGAAGGCTGTCCATCGCATTTTTATGAAGTTCACGATCAGCAAGGACACCCTCCAGCAGGCCATCAACCAGGTGCAGCATGTGGTAAGCACGCGCACGACCCTGGCCATTCTCTCCAACGTACTTCTCCGTGCCAAGGACGGCGTTCTGGAACTCACCACCACCGACCTCGACGTGGGAGTCACCTGCTCCGTGCCTGCTGATGTCGAGGAGGAAGGCGCAACCACCCTGCCCGCACGCCGCCTTGCCACCATCGTGCGCGAACTCCCAGCCGAGGAGATCTCCATCAGCGTCGATGAAAAAAACTACGCCTCCATTCGCAGCGGCCCCTCCTTCTTCAAGGTGGTCGGCCTGACCAGCGAGGAGTTCCCCGCCCTTCCGCGTTTTGATGACGCCCGTGAGTTCACCCTGCCCCAGGCCGTCATGCGTGACTGCCTGCGCAAGACCTCCTATGCCATCTCCACGGATGAGACCCGCTACGTCCTCAACGGCATCCTCTTCTCCTTCAAGAACAACGCCCTCACCATGGTGGCCACCGACGGACGCCGCCTGGCCATGGTCGAACAGGAGGTCGAATTTCCCCAGAGCCAGGAGGTGGACATCATCGTTCCCACCAAGGCCGTCAACGAACTCGCCCGCCTTTGCGGCGACAATGGCGACGTCGTGATTCGCGTCACCGGCAGCCAGGTCGGGTTCGACCTCGGCGAAAGCCTTCTGATCAGCAAGCTCATCGACGGCAATTATCCCAACTACCGCCAGGTCATCCCCGGCGAGGCCAAGGAACGCATTGTTCTTGAGCGCGAAACGTTCCAGCGTGCCATCGGGCGTGTCTCCCTTCTGGCCAGCGACAAGTCGAATTCCGTGAAGTTTCAGTTCACTGAAGGCCAGGTCGAGATCATCGCCTCCAGCCCGGACATCGGCGAGGCCCGCGAGACCATTGCCATCAACTACAAGGGCAAGGACATCACCATCGCCTTCAATCCCGAATTCACCATGGCCCCGCTGCGGAATCTCAGCGCCGACGAGATCACACTTCATCTCATCGACGACATCAGTCCCGGTGTCATTCGTTCAGGCAACAACTTCCTGTACGTCCTGATGCCGATGCGGGTGAACAGCTGATGCCCCGCCCTGAAACCTTCATTCCGCGACGAGCCATGATTCCACGTTCATCGATCCTCCTTCTGGCAGCATGCCTTGCGATCACGGCCTGCCAGCCTGCCACCCAGTCACGTCCCTTCGCCGGACGCGGGGGAAGAAACCTGGACCAGCCGCCCCGCTACGGTGAACCCAGCCGCTATGTGGATCCCATCGCCCCCCAGGCAGGTCCGATGATTGATCCGAACGCCGCCGCCGCCGCAGGCATTGACCCCCGCACCATTCCTCCTGGAGCGAACACCACGCCTCCAACCAACCTTCCGCCAACGACCCCCGGCCTTGACCAGGGCCTGACAGTCACGCCGCCTACCGTGGTCCCGATTGTCCCCCCAGGAGCCGCGCCCGCCCCGGCCACGGCTCCAGCCGCCCCTCCCGCTGTCACACCCAGCACCCCGACGGCGACAGCTCCGGCCGCCACCCCGCCTTCCGCCCCGGGAGATGTGCCCACGGCACGTGCAGTCCCAGGGAAGCCTGGTTATGTTTACAGCCCGAAGGACCCGAAAAAGATCATCAGCGTTGAAGGACTCCGCCCTGGCTCCAAGGCCAAGGATCCTGACACCGGTGAAATTTTCCGCGTGCCCTATCAGTGATTTGAATCACCGATGCCATCAAGGGCCCGCAGTCCCGTGCGGCATGCGGCCCTTCAGCTTGTGCGTGCCGTACATCCACGCTAATGAGCACCATGGTCGCTGTAGCCACGCCTGCCCTTGTCACTGATATCCTCCGCCTCAAAAAAGAGCGGAATGCCGTCATCCTCGCGCACAATTACCAGACGCGTGACATCCAGGAAATTGCCGACTTTGTCGGAGATTCCCTGGGTCTTGCCTACAAGGCCAAGGAAACCCAGGCGGACGTCATCGCCTTCTGCGGCGTGCATTTCATGGCGGAAACCGCCAAGATCGTGAATCCGGGCAAGACGGTCATCCTGCCGGACGCCAACGCCGGTTGCTCGCTTGAACAAAGCTGCCCAGGCCCTCAGCTCGAAGCCTTCCTCAAAGCCAACGCCGAGAAAAACTATTACGTCATCGCCTACATCAACTGCAGCGCCCATGTGAAGGCCCTTTGCGACTGCATCTGCACCAGCGGCAACGCCGTCAAGATCGTCGAAGCCGCGCCCAAGGATCGCCCGATTCTCTTCGTTCCCGACCAGAACCTCGGTTCCTGGGTCATGGAACAAACCGGACGCAAGATGGATCTCTGGAAGGGCGCCTGCTACGTCCATGTCGAATTCACCCGCGACAGCATCCAGGCCATCAAGGACGAGCACCCTGACGCCAAGGTCGTGGCCCACCCCGAATGCACCTACGCCGTGCGAATGCTGGCCGATGAGGTCTGCAGCACGGAGAAGATGGTCGGCTACTGCCGCAGCAGCCCCTCGAGCACCTTCATCATCGTCACGGAAAGCGGCATGCTTCACCGCCTGGAACGCGAGGTGCCGGACAAGAAGTTCATTCCCGGGCCGACCGGTCACTGCGCCTGCGCCGACTGCCGTTACATGAAGCTGAACACCCTGCAAAAGCTGCACGACGCCCTGCGTGACCTGTCACCGCGCGTCGAAATGCCCGAAGACATCCGCGCCCGGGCTGAAAAGCCGCTTCTGCGCATGCTGGAGCTGAGCAAGTAGCCTGGACTTTCCCAGTCATGAAAAACCGCCGTCACCCATGAAGGATGACGGCGGCCTGGTGTCGGTTCACGAGCCCGGCTCGTGATCACTCACCCTTGCAGCAGTCCTTGCCGCACTTTTTGCCGGCATCCTTGCAGCAGGTGGCGCAGGACTTGCCCTTGTCAGCACAGCATTTCTTGCAGGCTTCGCCCGCAAAGGCTCCGGTGCTGAGGGCGGCGAGGGTGAGGATGGAGAGGATCGTTTTCATGGTCGTGTTTTGCTTTTTGAATTTTTGGAATCTGACGTTTCTTGGACGTTTCACAGGCATGATCAGCCCATGAGGGCGGTGCGTTGTTCAACGCCGGGGCCGTGCGCCGGATCAGTCGGCGAATGGAACCTGAACAAGTTCCGGGCCCGATGGCTTCAGATGAGCAGGCGGCAATGCCTCAGGTAAAGCGGCGCCTTGTTTCGTGGCGGCGGGTGCTCGCACACCCGGATGCTGTCACTGCTGACCGCAGGGCGGACGAAGCCAGGCTCCACAGCATCCCGCTCCCAGGCCAACGAGGGCTGCTCGACAAGCAAGGGGCGCGGCGCCGTCAGCACCAGCGGCGAGCTGTCACGCTGAAGGGTGCCGTCGCAACATTCGCAGTGACGGTCCGAAGGAGCCGGCAGCAGAGGCATCTCCTCCGGCTCTAGAAACTGATGACAGGCCATGCAGCCGCCTTCCTCTTGCCGGTCCATCAGCCCCAGCCAGCAGCAAAAATGCAGAGGTACCGCCATGAGGATGGCGAGCAGGCTCTGGATCAGTACACGAGGCATCGGAAGGCTGTGATGGCGGTAACCAACAATACGTTCAAACGAGGGTGCGTGCTGCATGCCATTCACCATGCATGCATTGTCATCACGATTCCTGAGGCAGGTCCGTCATGGCAGCCGTAAAACTTCCCGCCCATGAGCTCCCATCCCGGAATCCACCAAAAAGCCCCCGATTTCACGGCACCCGTCATCGGCGGCGAACACCCGCCAGGTTCCACGATCACCCTCTCAAAGCTGAAGGGCGAGACCGTGGTGCTTTACTTCTATCCGAAGGATGACACCCCCGGCTGCACCAAACAGGCCTGCGCCATTCGGGACGGCTGGGACCGGATCACCGGCAGGGCCAGGGTCTTCGGGATCAGCATCGATACCGTGCGCAGCCATGAGAAGTTCATCAAGAAGCACTCCCTGCCCTTCCCCCTCATCAGCGATGAAGACCACACCATCGTCAACTCCTACGGCGTTTGGGTGGAGAAAAGCCTGTATGGCCGGAAATACATGGGCACCGAACGCACCAGCGTGATCATCGGCCCGGACGGCAGGGTCAAGGCCGTGCTGCCCAAGGTGAAGCCCGAGGAACACCTCGACCTGTTGCTGGCGCAGCTCTGAGCCAGGCTCACCTGCCCTGATCCGCGAGCCAGGCCTGGAACATCAGCACATCCCAAAGGTAAAAGTGCCAGTTCCGGGTTCCTGAGAGGTGCTCGCGCCACTTCCGGCGGATCGGTTCAGGGTTAAAATACCCCTCCCGGCGCAGGCGCGTCTCACTGAGCAGGTCCTCCGCCCAGTCACGCAGTTCGTTACGCAGCCAGTGCTCCAGCGGCACGCCAAAACCGCGCTTGGGCCTGTCGATCAGCTCCCTCGGCACGTGTCGGTGCAGCACTTCTCGCATCAGCCACTTGCCCCTGCCCCCGCGCACCTTCATTGAAAACGGAATGCGCCAGGCGAATTCGATCAACCGAGAGTCGAGCAACGGGATGCGCCCCTCCAGGCTCACCCCCATGGCCGCCCGGTCCACCTTCACCAGGATGTCGCCGGGCAGGTAGGTCTCCATGTCCAGGTGCATCATCCGATGCGTGAAGTCTCCGACCTTCGGCCATCCGAACGTGTTCGTGATGCTGGTGTCCCGGTCCCGGCCGCCCAGAACAACTTCCTCAGGCCGTTTCCAGTGCGACATGAGCGTCAGATACAGCGTCTCCATGCCCGGCGCGGCAACCACCTCCGCCAGCTTGTGCAGCTTGTCGCCAAAAGGCACATGCCTGAGGCGTTTGGGCAGGACCGGACGCGCCAGCGAACCGGCGGCGTTCCAGGCCGAGGGAGGCAGGACGGTCATGGCACCCGCAACCAGCTTCTTCATCGCCGGAGGCATCCAGGCAAACTTGTCCCAGAGGTTGCGTCCGACGAAGTAGCGCTCATAGCCGCCAAAAAGCTCGTCCCCCGCATCGCCGCTCAACGCCACGGTGACATGCTGGCGGGCCATCTTGCAGACCAGGTAGGTCGGGATCTGTGAGTAGTCGCTGAACGGCTCGTCATAGAGCTGCGGCAGCTGCGGTATGGTGTCCAGCGCATCGCGGCCGGTGACATACATCTCCGTGTGATCGGTCTTCAGATGCCGGGCAACCTCGGCGGCAAACTGCGCCTCGTTGTACTCGGGCACGTCAAAGCCGATCGTGAAGGTGCGCACGGGCCTGGAGCTCTGCGCCTGAATCATCGCCACGATGAGCGATGAATCGACACCGCCGGACAGGAAGGCGCCGAGGGGCACGTCGGCCACCATGCGCAGGCCGACCGCCTCCCGAAGCATCGACTCGAATGTTTCAACGGCCTCCGCATCACCGCCCGTGAAGGGATTTTCCAGGCCCTGCTCGATCACCCGGCGCAGGCTCCAGTAAGTCTGGGGCGCAGGACGATCCCCCGGCGATGCCAGAGTGAGCAGCGTCCCCGGAGGCAGCTTGTGGAAACCCTCGTAGATGCACCAGGGATCGGGGATGTAATTGAAGCGTAGCAGGGCGCAGATCGCGTCACGGTTGATCGACGCCGAGAAGCCGGGCAGGGCGCGCGCCGCCTTGAGTTCAGAGGCAAACACGAGCGTCTCACCGACCCAGCCGTAGTACAACGGCTTCTCCCCAAGACGGTCGCGCCCCAGGGTGAGCGTGCGTGACTCACGATCCCAGACGGCAAAGGCAAACATGCCGTTGAAGCGCTTCGTGGCCTCCTCGACACCCCACTGACGGAAGGCCGCCAGCATCACCTCGGTGTCGGAATGACCACGCCAGGCATGACCCAGCGTTTCAAGTTCCGCACGCAGCTGCTGGAAGTTGTAGACCTCACCGTTGAAGGCGATGACGAACCTGCCATCCGCGCTCGTCATCGGCTGATGCCCCAGCGGCGACAGGTCGAGGATCGACAACCTGCGATGCCCGAGCGCGATGCCGCATTCCGCGTCCGTCCAGGCGCCGGCATCATCCGGGCCGCGCAAGATGATGGCGTCGGTCATGCGCCGGACATCCTCGGTCATGGACTCGGAGGACCTGGAGCCTGGTACGGTGAAAAAGCCTGCGATGCCGCACATGATGAGGTGTTTTATGAAAGTGAGTTGGGCGCTTGAAGCAGCTGGTCAAAGCGGCCGAGCACCCCGGCCAGGGAAAAGCACTCCTCGATCCGCCGACGGCCTTCCGCGCCTTTTCGCAGCCGCTCCTCCTGGGGCAGCTTCAGCACCTCCAGGCAGGCCTCGGCCAGTCCGGCGGGATCGCGCGCAGGAACACGGGTTCCGCTGTCTCCCATGACCCAGGCGGTGTCGCCAATGTCCGTGGCCACCACGGGAACACCGCAGGCCATCGCCTCACCGACCACGTTGGGAAAGCCCTCGCCGAACGCCGAGGATGACAAGGCGAGGTCCAGGGAGGCCGTCAGCAGCGGCAGATCCGAACGCTCTCCAAGCAGATGCACCTGATTTTGCAGGCCAAGCTCCTCCACCTTCCGGGTGAGCTCAGGGTTGGATGCATCCACCCCCGTCCCCACGAGCACGAAACTCAGCCCAGGAAGCTGCTTCGCCATCAGCGCTGCAGCCTCCAGAAACGTCGGATAGTCCTTCATGGCGCTGTAGCGCCCAAAGCGCCCGACCAGCAACCGTCCACCAGAGCCTGCCGGTCCGAGCAAATCAGCCCGCCCCCCCGCTTCCAGAGGCTTCCACCTGGACAGGTCAAAGCCATTGGGAATCAGCACCGTCTTCCCGGCTGGATATCCCACGGCCTCATGCTGCCGGGCGCTGACCTGCGAATTGTAGGTGATGACCTCCGCCAGCGACGCGAGTCTGACGAGCAGCCGGATGACCCTGGCTGAACCTGGCTTTTCCAGAGCCAGATCATAAAGCGACTGTCGGATGTTCCAGACAACCCGGCCCCGGCCCAGACAGAACAGCTTCACCAGCACTGCCGCCAGGCAGCCGTGATACATCCAGCCCATCACGACGTCCGCCCGGATCTGCCAGGCAAGGCGCAGCAACTGAAACAGCGCCGAACATGTGGGCCTGCCAACAGGCATGTCGAGGCTGTGGACTCCGGCACCCGCCGCCTTCAAAGGCTCGACATGCTTGCCCCCTGAGGTCAGGGAAATGACCTGATGGGAGAAATGCGGCAGTCCGGCAATGACCTGGGTCAGCATCATCTCAGCCCCACCGGTGCCAAGCCCCGTTGTGATCCATAAAACCTTCCTTTCAGCCCGAACTTCCGTCCGGACCTCCTCCAGCAAGGCTGCCGTGCGATCCACCATCCTTTCAAGGGTGAAGTTCCCCTCAATCCGCTGTCGGTTGCCCCGCCCAAGCGCGAAACGCTCCTCGGCAGACATCATGCCAAGGCGCCGCATTCGAGCCGCCAGGCATGAATGATCCCCCGCCGGAAACACCCATGACGGATCTCCCAGCAGCCAGGCTGAATCGCCCACATCACTGGCAATGACCGGCAGCCCGCAGGCCATGGATTCGCCGACGACGTTGGAAAAACCCTCGCCATAGGCCGAAGCAGACACCAGGCAGTCAAAGCTCGGATAAACCGAAGCGAGATGGTTTTCAGCAGGCCGCCATTCAAGGCGCGAAGCCACCCCCAGGGATTCTGCCAGCAGATGCAGCTCCCGCGCATAGCCTGCCGCACCATCCCCGATGATCACTGCAAGTGCGCCAGGAACCTCAGCCAAGGCTCGCAGGAAGGTGGCATGATCCTTCATGGGATGCAGCCGTCCGACGATGGCAAAACGCAGCCCCCCGGGCATGGGGGGTCGCTGATCCGGCCTCGGTCGAAATTTCTCCACGTCAATGCCATTCGGCACGACCTCGAAGCCCTCCTTCGGATAACCCTGGGCCATGTAATAGTCCCTGCCTGTCCGAGAGTTGGCAATGATCAGGTCCGCAGCTCCAGAAAAGAGGCAGTTCAAGCGGAAGCTCAAACGCCCCAGGACGCCCCAGGAGTCCGCGTCCGTCCTCGAGTCCCGGATTCCCCAGACCACCCGCGGCCAGCCACACAAGGGCCTCAGGAACAGCGCCATCAGGTTCGATTCATGCAGGTAGCCATGGAGAATGTCCGGGCGCAAAAGCCGCACCGTCTGAACCAGCCTCCAGAAAAACCCGACGAGATCCCAGCGGTGGCGCTTGCCGACACAAACGGTCGAAACCGCGGCAGCTCGCAGTTCGGCCTCGAACTCACCTGGATAAAAGTGGACCACATGAACCTCAAACCTGCCGTCGGCTACCAAGGCCTTCGCCAGGGTGACCAGCTGACGCTGAGCCCCGCCGTGACCCAGGTCACGGATGAGAAAGAGGAGGCGGTGGCGGTGGTTCACGGACAACTCCCACACTATAATCTCCATAATCAACACCTGGCAATCAGGGAATCTTGACCTTTGAGCTCTCCATCAAAGTTCCTGGCGTTTTGGGAATCGACAGCGACGACCCCAGGCATGGATTCGCTCTTTACTCACTAGGCCAATCCCGGTTAAATCCACCAATTCTGCGGTAATTTGCCGCCTGCCATCCTCATCACATTCCATTATTCCGAGTCATGAAAATCAGCCGATCCCGTATCGCCCTTCTGGCGTTTTTTTGCGGCACAAGCCTCCTCAAAGCCGACATTTTGATGCTGAAAAACGGCACCAAGGTGGAGGGCACCATCCTGGATCAGAACGCCCAGGGCGTGAAGATGAAGTACCGTCTCACGCCGAAGATCATGGATGAAAAGGTCTTCCCCATGACTGAAATCGACAAGGTCATCAAGCAGACCCCCCAGGAGGTGGAGGTGGTCGATCTGCGCAAGGTCCTGCCGACGGCTGACCTGATGAAAGCGGATGAATACGAGCAGATGATCCAGGATCGTCTCCGCCCTTTTGTAAACAAGTACCCCGGCACTCCGGAGGCCAAGGAGGTGGAGGACATCATCGCCAAGCTCCAGGAGGAGAAAACCATGGTGTCGAACGGCCAGATCAAGCTGGAAGGCAAGTGGTTGAGCGTGAAGGAATCCAAGGCCGAGGCCTTCAACATCGAAGCCTATCGGATCATCCAGACCATGCGGGCCAAGGCTGCCAAACAGGATTATGCGGCTGCCCTGAGAGATTTTGACCGACTCATCTCGCCGCCGCCGGCCTACCGGGGCAGCATTTATTATGTGCAGGTCATCCCCGAGGTCATGACCATCCTCGACAAGTGGACCAGCGCGCTGGATAAAATGTCAGCCGAGCAACCCCAGCTAGACCTGGCACGCAAGGAAGGCCTGAAGAAGCTGCAGGAGCCGGAGCTCTCCAAGACCCAGAACGCCATCAATGACGAGCTGAACAAATGGCGTGCCGCCTATGAGGCTGAGCGGCGCCAGAAACTGCGCTGGACGGAGCCCTACAAATATGACCTTCCGTCGATTCAAAACGCCCAGAAGGAATCCGTTCAGGAGAAGACCCGGCTTCAAAACATTGACCTGGAGGCGACCAAGCAGGTGACCGAGCAGTTCACGAACTGCTACCGCAAGATTGGTGAAGGAGACTACATGGCCGGGGCCTCAGCCTTTGAACGCATCCAGAGCCTGTCGAACAACATGGAATACCGTGAAATCGTGTTCGACATCAGGAACCGCCTTCTGACGCTGCATCAGGAACTCAGCCGCGCCATTGCCAGCGGCGCCACGGCCACGGCCGGCTCATCGGCGATTGGCGGCACCAGCGGTTCTGGAGTCGACAGCCGGGTGGCTCAGATTCTTGCGGAAGCCGGTGCCACCGCCCCTGCGGCGGCAACAGCGGCAAGCGGCCAGACGCCGGCAGCCGCTGGCGCCATGACAGCTGCCACCCAGCCAGCAGCAGCTGCGGCTCCACAGGCCGCCGCCCAGGCTCAGCAGGCAGCAGCAACGCCTGCCGCAAGGCCGATGACGCCGCCCCAGCAGCCCCAGATCGCCCAGCAGCCAGCCTATCAGCAGCCTGTCCAGCCGATGCCCATGCCTGCCGTCATGCCTCCCCAGGAGGAGGAATCCAATCTGCAGCTTTACATCATCATTGGCCTGGCCCTGGTCATCGTCGGCATGGGCGTCGCCTTCATGAAACAGAAAAAAGGCTGACCTAAAACCCACAATCCGCCTTTGACAGCGAGGGGACAGCGTGTAGCATCGCGCCCCCTCGCCCCCAGGAAGGGCGTAACCGCTATGGCAAACGTCGAAGTCATCCTCAAAGAAAAAATCAAAGGTCTCGGAGCCGAGGCCGATGTCGTGAAAGTGAAGCGCGGCTTCGCTCGCAATTTCCTGGTGCCCCAGGGCAAGGCTTATGAAGCCAGCGCTGGAAACCTGCGTCACCTGAACCACCTCAAGTCGCTTCGTGCGGAACGTGAGGCCAAGGAACTGCAGGAAGCGGAGAAGATTGCCTCCAAGCTCAAGAAGCTGAAGCTGAAGCTGACCCTTCAGACCGGCCAGGGCGGCAAGGCCTTTGGATCCATCACCACCATCGACATTGCCAAGGCTGTGGCCGACAGCTCCGCCAAAGTGGAGCTCGATCGTCACCAGATCCAGCTGGACAAACCCATCAAGAACACCGGCAACTTCGAAGTGCCCGTGAAGCTTCATGGCGAAGTCAGCTGCTTCCTGAAGCTCACTGTCACCGCCGCCGATGGCGAAACCTCCGGCGAAGAGGAAGCCTCGGATTCCGAAGGCTGATCTCGAAACCCTCATCTTTTGAAACCGCACTGGGAAACCAGTGCGGTTTTTTTCTGCCCTGGCTTCAACGCCGGATTCCCACCCCGGCACGCGGAATGCAAAGCCCGCCTCTCTGCCAGCCTGCCAGCGCCACCCCAGAAACTTCCCCATGGGTCATCCCGGGCCGGTGGAAAAGTTAGGCAACGGAATGCTCCTGATGATTCTCAGCCTGCCGCCTCCTCCACGCTGACGCAGGAGCAGATGAGGTGTCGATCCCCATGGACATTGTCCACACGAGCCACCGGAGGCCAGTATTTGGCCTCTCTGACCCATTCCAACGGATAGGCGGCTGCCTCGCGGGTGTAGGCATGCGGCCAGTCGCTGCGTGTCAGAAACTCCGCCGTGTGCGGAGCACGCTTGAGGGTGTTGTCGGTGGCGTGGTAACGTCCTTCCTCCACGCCCAGGATCTCGCCATGAATGCAGGCCAGAGCTTCACAGAAACGGTCCAGCTCGGCCTTGCCCTCACTTTCCGTGGGCTCGACCATGAGAGTGCCGCCCACGGGCCAGCTCATCGTCGGGGCATGATAGCCGAAATCCATCAGGCGCTTCGCAACATCCTCCACGGTCACCTTGTGGAAATGACGCAGGTCGAGGATGCACTCGTGGGCAACATGGCCGGAACGCCCCTTGTAGAGGGTCGGGAAATGCGGCTCGAGCTTCCGTGCGACATAATTGGCATTGAGGATGGCCAGCTTCGTGGATTCAACGATGCGCGGCCCCATCATGGCCAGGTACATCCAGGAGATGGTGCAAATGCTGGCGCTGCCCCAGGGGGCCGAACACACAGCTCCATCGGCATGCCCCGGCCAGGAAATGTGCCCTGGCAGGTGAGGTTTGAGATGAGCGGCCACGGCAATCGGTCCCACCCCGGGTCCCCCGCCTCCATGGGGAATGCAGAAAGTCTTGTGCAGGTTGAGGTGGCAGACATCCGCCCCGATCCGGCCCGGTGACGTGAGCCCCACCTGGGCGTTCATGTTCGCTCCGTCCATGTAAACCTGGGCGCCGTGCTCGTGCGAGATGCGGCAGATTTCCACAATGGTCTCCTCAAACACGCCGTGCGTGCTCGGATAGGTGACCATGAGGGCGGCGACTTTGTTCGTGTTGGCGGCAAATTTGGCCTTCAGATCCTCCAGGGATATGTTGCCCTGCTCATCACAGGCCACAGGCACCACCTTGAAGGCGCACATGACGGCGCTGGCGGGGTTGGTGCCATGGGCGCTGGTCGGAATCAGGCACACATCCCGGTGGCCCTCGCCCTGGGCTTCATGAAAGCGTTTGATGGCCAGCAGGCCGGCATACTCCCCCTGGGAGCCGGCGTTTGGCTGAAGCGACACGGCATCAAAACCGGTGCACTCCGCCAGCCACTGCTCCAGTTCGGCGAACATGGCGCGGTATCCCTCGCTCTGGTCCGCCGGGGCGAAGGGATGGAGGCCATTCACCTCCGGCCAGCTCAGCGGCATCATCTCGGCCACAGCGTTCAGCTTCATCGTGCAGGAACCCAGCGGGATCATGCTGCGGTTCAGGGCGATGTCACGGCTCTCCAGACGGTGCAGGTAGCGCATCATCTCCGTCTCGCTGTGGTATCGGTTGAAGACGGGATGGCTCAGATAAGCCGACTCACGCAGGAAAAGCGGGGAAAAGTGCGGCTCAACATCGCCGTCCAGCTCCGGCCTCTGACGCGGCTCCTTGATGCCCAGGGAGGCCGCCAGCTTGAGCAGTTCCTCCTCGGTCACCCTTTCGTCCAGCGCGATGCAGACATGGGTGTCGTCCACCTTGCGCAGGTTGATGCCAAAAAGCAGCGCCGAACGCAGCACGTCATCCGCCCGGTGAACCCTGACGGTCAGCGTGTCGAAATAGTCGTCGCTGGCCAGATCGAGGCCGGCCCAGAGGATCTCGCGGGCCAGCCAGAAGGCGGCTCCGTGCACCCGGAGGGCGATCTTTTTCAGCCCTTCCGGACCGTGATACACCGCATACATGCTGGCCATGACGGCGAGCAGCACCTGGGCGGTGCAGATGTTGCTGGTGGCCTTCTCGCGGCGGATGTGCTGCTCACGGGTCTGCAGGCTCAAACGGCAGGCCGGGCGCCCTTCCGCATCCTTGGACACGCCGATCAACCGACCCGGCATCCGGCGCTTCAACGCGTCCTTGACCGCCATGAAGGCGGCATGAGGACCTCCAAAACCCAGAGGCACGCCAAAACGCTGGCTGTTGCCCACGCAGATGTCGGCCCCAAACTCACCCGGTGCCTTGAGCAGCGTCAGGGCCAGGAGATCCGCCGCAACCACGAGCAGTGCGCCTGCTTCGTGAACCTCCCGGGCCAGTCCTGCAAAATCTTGAACAACCCCCAGGGTGTCCGGGTACTGCACCAGTACGGCGGCATAGCCTCCGGAACCCGGATGGTTTTTCCACCCGAGAGCATCACCGACAACCACCTGAATCCCAAGAGCCTGCAACCGGGTCCGGACCACGGCAATCGTCTGAGGATGACAACGATCGGAGACAAAAACCCGCGTGCTATCCGCCACCTGGGCATGGGCCAGGGTCAGGGCCTCGGCACAGGCGGTGCCTTCATCCAAAAGGCTGGCGTTGGCGACATCCAGGCCGGTGAGATCGCAGATCAGGGTCTGAAAGTTCAAAAGCGCTTCCAGACGGCCCTGGCTGATCTCCGGCTGGTAGGGGGTGTAGGCGGTGTACCAGCCTGGGTTTTCCAGGATGTTTCGCTGTATGACCGGAGGCGTGAAAGTGTCGTGATAACCCAGACCGATGAAGCTGCGCAGCACCTTGTTGCGATCCATGAGCTGGCGCATCCGACGCAGGGCCTGCTCCTCGGTCAGGGGAGCCGGCAGGTTCAGTACCTCACGCTGACGAATGGCCTCCGGCACCACCTGGTCGATCAATTGTTCCAGACTGCTCAAACCCAGCGTGGCCAGCATGGCCTGCTGTTCATTCTCCGAAGGACCAAGATGACGCGGGGCAAAGGCTGGGGCGGTGGGCATGGGATCAAATCCGATCAAATCGAGCAATCGCCCCCCGGCAAGCCCGCTCCTGACGCCTCACCAAAAAAGAAAGAGGGACGCCTCTCGGCGTCCCTCCGTGGTTGGAATTCTGGCGGTCAGCCCGGCGATCACTCGCCCGGACGCCATTCTTCGGTGGCGAACTTGAAGGCCTGCTCGAGACCGACGAGGTCGGTGCTGGGGCGCAGGGCTTCGAAAGCGGCGCTTTCCTTCTGGATCTCGGCCTCGTTGTAGTTGAGGGCCTTGACCGAGAGGCCGATGCGGCGCTCGACCTTGTCGACCTTGATGACGCGGGCTTCGACCTCGTCGCCGACGTTGATGACATCCTTGACCTTCGCCACATGCTCCTCGCTGAGCTGGGAGATGTGGATGAGGCCGTCGATGTCGCCGTCGAGCTCGACGAAGGCGCCAAAGCTGGCGATCTTCGCGACCTTGCCCTTG
>CAZXPU010000130.1:0-14588 GCA_964642905.1 uncultured Prosthecobacter sp. | reverse complement strand
CGGGGCGCTGGTTCAGCAGGTACAACGGCGAGAGCTACAACACCGGCCTGCTGAGCGTGGCCGACCGTCCGTGGAAGGACATGCTGGCGGAGATGATGAAGACGAACCACACGATCTACGACCTGCTGCTCGGCAGACGTCCGCCGTTCGCATGGGAGGACGAGCGTTTCCGCGTGAAGTAAGCCGGCACCGGGCCGCAACCGGGCGGAGAGGTGCTTGGAACGGTCTGAAGGATCGTCCGTGACCGGACGTTCCTCCCTTGCCATGAAGCATTTTTGGTTCGCCACCCTCCTCCTTCTCTCGACAGCCTCCGCCCAGGACCTGGAGGTCAGGAGAAAGCAGGCCCTGGAGGCCGCCGCAAAGTCAGGAGTCGAGCTGCGTCCTGACCAGCCCTACGCCGGAGGAGCCAACCCGAAGCAGAGGGTGGACGTGTATCTGCCGAACAAGCGGAACAGCGAGAAGCCGCTGCCGGTGGTGGCCCTGATTCATGGAGGCGGCTGGGTCAACGGCGACCGGCTGGGCTATGCCGCCCAGGCCATCCAGCTGGCCAGGACCGGCGATTACGCCGCTGTCGCGGTGGGCTACCGCCTGACCGGGGAGACGTCCTGGCCGGCTCAGGTGCATGACTGCAAGGCCGCCATCCGCTGGATCCGCGCCCATGCCGACGAACTGCGGCTCGATCCGGAAAAGATCGCCGTCTGGGGCAGCTCGGCGGGCGGGCACCTGTCCTCCCTGCTTGGCACGAGCGGCGGCGTGAAGGAGCTGGAGGGCGGTCTCGGGCCTAACACCCAGTTCAGCAGCCGTGTTCAGTGCGTGGTGAACCTCTGCGGGCCCGAGGACTTCACGCAGGCGCTCATGTTCGACCCGGAAGGCCGGCCCGTCTGGAAGGATGACGCCGTCAGCGGCCTGCTTGGCGGCAGCGCCGTGGAAAGGCACGCCGAGGCCGTCGCCGCATCTCCAGTAACCTATGTGAGCAAGGACGACCCGCCCTTCATCACCTTCCACGGCACCCAGGACAAGCGCGTGGCCTGGCTTCATGCCGAGGCCATCCACGCCGCCCTGCGAAAGGCGGGCGTGACCTCGCTGCTGGTGCCGATCACTGGCGGCGGGCACGGCTCCGTCGGTCATCCTGAGGTGAAGGTCCGCGGCCAGCAGTTCACCGACAAGGTGCTGCGCGGCATCGACACCACGCCGCTGCAGGCCGCGCCGGAAGCGCCGAACAAGAAGTGATGTCGGGAAGGAGACGTCGGGCGGCGGCGTATTCCGCCCATGCGCATCCTGCTTGTCACCCTTCTCGCCATCAATCTGGCCGCCGCCCAGACGCCCGCCAAAAAGCCCAGGCCCGAGTTTCAATACCAGTCCGGTGACATCCGGGTCAGCCTTCCCACGGCGGACGAACCGCGGGTGAAGGCCTTTGGCCCGGAGTCCGTGAAGGCGGCGCTGAAGTACCTGGAGGACGGAGCGACCTGCTGGGTGCGTGAAAAGACCTGCGTGAACTGCCACACCACGGGCCCCTACCTGAGCGAGCGTACGGCCTGGACATCGCAGTTTGGCAAGCCGAGCGAGGAGGTGCTGGCGGACTTCATCGAGTCCGTGCCGAAGGAGGTCAAGGAGGTGAAGGAGACGGCGACCAAGAGCGGCCACAGGCACTACCCGGCGGCCTTCACCAGCGTCTGGCGCAGCCTGGGGCTGGCCGAGTGGGACCGGCATGTCACCGGCAGGACCTCGGAGCACACCGACCGCTCCCTCCGCGACATGTTTGAGCGCCAGTCGGAAAACGGCGCCTTTGTCAGCCATGGCGAGGTCGAAATTCCGCACATCACGACGGATTTTGAGCTGAGCCTGCAGGCCGCGCACACCATCACCGCCGCGCCCGGCTGGTTGGCGGGCCTGAAGGATGCCCGGCTGCTCGACAGGGTGGAAAAGCTGAAAAGCTGGCTGCGCACGGCACCGCCGAAAAACGATTTCGACCGCATCCTACGCCTGCAGCTGGCTCATTATCTGCCCGAGCTGGTCACGCCGCCGGAGCGCGACGCCGCGCTGGCGCTGCTGAGCTCGAAGCAGCATGCGGACGGCGGCTGGAGCACGCGTGACATGTCGGCGCTGCAGGACTGGCACTTTGAAATGAGCGAGACGGTGGTCCGGCTCATTGAGGGCCTGCACGACGCGGCGCGGCCGGAAAGCGACGCCTACATGACCGCGCTGGCTGTCATCCTGATGCGTCAGAACGGAGTGCCGGTGGATGACAGGCGCATTCAGCAAGGCCTGGCCTGGCTGAAGCGGGAGCAGCGGGAATCCGGTCGCTGGTGGATGCACTCCTTGTATCGTGGCAACTACCACTACATCACCTACATCGCGACCTGTCAGGCCCTCAAGGCGCTGGCGCTTTGTGATCAGCTGCCTGCCTCCGGGGCTGAGTGATCAACCCCGAAGGCAGGACAGTTCCGATTATTCACGGACTGCCTGCGCACTGTTTCCCAGCCACCGTGATAACTGGGTTCCGGCAGCACGACGGGAAGGCCGAGAACACTGAGCATTACCGTAAAAACCGATTTCTGTTACATGGATGGCTATTAATATTTTATCGCAATAAGTCTTGTCGTTGATCATCAACTGCTTAGAAGCCGCGGCCTTTTTTTCGGGGCTGGATTCCCAGGGGGTGAAGGAGGTGATTCCGCGTGTGAGCAGGCACCGTTTGCCTGCAAAGCCGGGGGTGAAATCCCCTTTGGCCCATCGGGATTCAGTTGGCGGGCTGGTTGTCTTTTTTGTCCGCAGGCTTGGCGGGCAGCCAGGCTTCGGGAGCGCCTGCCTTGGTCAAAACATCCCGCAGAGTGACGAGCTTGCCGTTCTGCTTTTTGCTCTCCTGGGCGGCCTCCATGAAGGCGTAGATCTCCAGCGTCTGTCTTGCGGTCAGCGGAGCTTGCTTGGTCTGGAAAAACTTGATGATCTCGCGCAGCAGGGGCGTGTAGTCTCCCTGGCTCGCCTGTTCGGTGATCTTTTCCTGGCCGAAGCGGATGATCTTGTAGCTGGTGGAGCCCATGGGCAGCGTGTGCAGCGCATAGAGGGTGCCGAGCCGTCCGCCTTCCCAAAGACCGGTGATGACGGAGACATCGGGAGCGGAGGTGCGCTCGACGCTCAGGCAGCCGGGTCCCATGACGGTGAACAGGGCCTCGGCGCTGTGGATGCCGTAGAAGAACAGGTCGGGGTGATGCGGCAGAAGAGGCGCGGGCCCGTAGGACAAGGCGGCGCGCGCCGGCAGTTTTTCCGCATTCGCCACTTCGATCACCCCGGGCCACCAGCGGGTGGCGGAGGCGCTAAACATGGGGATCTTCGCGGCTTCGGCGAGCTTGTAGATCTCCACGGCATCCTTGAGGCTGGCGGCAACGGGCTTGTCGAGAAAGAAGGGCTTGCCGCCGGCGATGACCTGCCTGGCCTGCTCAAGATGGGGACGGCCGTCGACGCTGAGGATCATGACGGCGTCGGTCGCCGCGCAGACCTCGGCGATGCTGCCGAGCATCTTGACGCCAAACTTGTCACGCAGCGTGGTGGTGAAGCCGTCGATGCGGGAGGCGCTTTCCGGAAGGTCCGGGCTGGCGCAGGGAAAGGCGGCCACGACCCGGGCACCGGGCACATGGTTGGGGTTTGCCGGGTCGTTAAGCCGGAGCGTGAACTGCTCGGAATGGGAGGTGTCGAGCCCGATGAGGCCGATGCGGAGGTTGTCAGCCATGGCGGAAGCAGCGAACGAAATCGCGAGGGCGGGCAGGAGGAGGCGTTGGAATCTCAGGACGCGCATGGGCTTCTCAGACGAAGCGGTGGAGGTGTCAGTTCAGCGGCTTCAGCTCGGGCAGGGTGAATTTGCCGTCCTTGCGGATGAGCTTGCCGTCGAACCAGATTTCGCCGCCGCCGTAGTCGGGGCGCTGGATGCAGACGAGGTCCCAGTGGACCTGGCTGCGGTTGCCGTTGTCGGCGGGGCCTTCGTAGGCCTGACCGGGGGTGAAGTGGAAGCTGCCGGCGATCTTTTCATCAAACAGGATGTCCCGCATCGGCTCGCGGATCTCACGGTTGAAGCCGATGGCGAACTCCCCGATGTAGCGGGCGCCCTCGTCGCTGTCGAAGATCTTGTTGATGGCCTCGGTGTTGTTGGCGGTGGCCTTGACGATGCGGCCCTTGGAGAACTCCAGCTTCACGCTGTCGAAGGCGATGCCCTGGTAGATCGTCGGGGCGTTGTAGCTGATGACGCCCTCAACGCTGTCCTTCACCGGGGCGCTGAAGACCTCGCCGTCGGGAATGTTGTGGCGGCCGCCGCAGGCGATGGCCTTGAGGCCCTTCAGGCTGAAGCGCAGGTCGGTGCCCGGCCCCTTGATGTGGACCTCCCGGGTCTTGTCCATGAGCTTCTTGAGGGCGTTCATGGCCGGGATGAGGGCGGCGTAGTCGAGCAGGCAGACCTTGAAGAAGAAGTCCTCGAAGGCCTGGGTGCTCATGCCCGCCTGCTGCGCCATCGCGGAGGTGGGCCAGCGCAGCACGCACCAGCGGGTGTTGTTCACGCGCTCGTTCTGGAACGGCCTCAGCTTGGACATGACCAGCTTCATCTTCTCGGCCGGCACGTCGCTGTTCTCGGTGATGTTATGGCTGCCGCGCACGGCGATGTAGCAGTCCATCTGCTTCATCAGCTCCAGGTTGTGGCGGGCGATGACGTCATACTGCGCGTCGGCGGCGTGCATCATCATCTCGCGTGTCACGGTGGTGTCATGCAGATGCACCAGCGGATGGGCCTTGGCCTCGACGACGGCGCGGATCAGCGCCTGGGCGACGCAGGCCGGCACGTCAAAGCAGTCGATCCAGACGAAGTCGCCATTTTTGACCTGGGTGGAGTAGCGGACGAGGGTGCGGGCAAGCTGGTCAATGCGTGGGTCGTGCATGGATGCTTATAACGAACGATGTCCGGGCAGGTAAACAGCATTTTTCGTCAATGCACGCACCCGCCCGTCCACAGGCGGACGAGACGGAGAAACGGCGGCTGAAGCGGGCGGGCGGGTCAGCCGGCGATGACGGCGGCGCGGGCGTTCTCCTCGGCGCCGGTCTTCTCCAGGTAGTAGTCATAGCCACCGGCGTAAGGCGTGACCTGGCCGGCGTTGATGTGCAGCACCTTGGTGGCGAGACTGCGGATGAAGTGCACGTCGTGGGAGATGAAGACCAGGGTGCCCTCGAACTTCTGCAGCGCCAGGATCAGGCCTTCGATGGCCCAGATGTCCAGGTGCGTCGTCGGCTCGTCCATCAAAAGAAGGTTCGGGGGGTCGACGAGAAACTTCACGAGGTTCAGGCGGCTTTTTTCACCCCCGGAGAGCACCTTGCACTTCTTGTAGACGTCCTCGCGCTTGAACAGGAAGCTGCCCAGGATGCTGCGGGCGTCGTCCTCGCGGATCTCGGGGGCGCAGCGCTTGATCTCCTCCAGCACGCTGCACTCGGGGTCGAGGGTGTCGGCCCGGTGCTGGCTGAAGTAGCCCATCCGGACGTTGGTGCCAAACTTGCGCTCGCCCTTCTGGAAGGGCACCACGCCGGCCATGATCTTGATCAGGGTGGACTTGCCGGCGCCGTTCGGGCCGACCAGCACGGTGCGCTCGCCCTTTTCGACCTCGAGGTCGAGGCCCTGGTAGATCTTCTTCTCGCCGTAGGCCTGGTGGATGTTGAGGAGCTGGATGACGCGCTGGCCGCTGCGCTGAGGCTGGGGGAAATTGAAGCGGAAGGCTTTCTTGAGCGGCCTGGGCCGGTCCAGCTTCTCCATCTTTTCCAGCTGCCGCTCGCGGCTCTGCGCCTGCGCCGCCTTGGAGGCCACGGAGCGAAAGCGGTCGATGAACTCCTGCATGTCCTCGATCTCCTTCTGCTGGTTCTTCCAGGCCTGATAAGAACGCTCCCAGGCCTCCTCCTTCTGCTTGAGGAACTCGGAGTAGTTGCCGGTGTAGGCCACCAGCCGACCCTCGTCGATGTCGTAAACGGTCTCGATCAGCTCATCCATGAAGTCGCGGTCATGGGAGATGAGCAGGATGGCGCCCGGGTAGTTCTTCAGGTAGTTCCGGAACCACATGAGCGACAGAAGGTCGAGGTGGTTCGTCGGTTCGTCCAGCAGGAGAAGGTCGGGCTCGATGACCAGCAGGCGGGCCAGATGGGAGCGCATGACCCAGCCGCCGGAGTATTCGCGGGCGGGGCGGTTGAAGTCTTCCTCCTTGAAGCCGAAGCCCTTGAGGATCTTTTTGCACTTCGCCTCGGCCTGCGGGTCGTTGAGGGCCTCGTGCTGGGAGTGGGCCTGATTGTATTCAGGGGCGGCCACATCACCGCGGGCCTCATAGTCCTTGAGGATGTTCTCCAGCCTCTGCACTTCACCGGCGCGGCCGGTGGCGATGTCGAGGATCGTCTCCTCGCCCACGGGCTCGCTTTCCTGCGGCAGGAAGCCGAGCGTCGTCCATTCATCCCGGATGATCTCGCCCGAGTCAGGCGTGTCCTGGCCGAGGATGAGGGAAAACAGGGTGGACTTGCCCGCGCCGTTCGGGCCGACGAGGGCCACGCGCTCGGAATAGTTCACGGTCATCTTGGCACCGGTGAAGAGCGGGCGGGCGTTGAAGGACTTGGAAACGTCGCGGAGGGTGAGCATGGGGCGGGGCGTGTAGCAGAAAATGGGCGGTTTGCAGCCTGTTTCTTCCAGGACAGAAAAGACATTGCCCTCGGAGCAGGCTTTCGCTTTGAATGGGGTTTCCCATCCCAACCCCCATGAAGCGCCTTCTTTTCGCCGCCTCCCTCCTCTCCCTGAGCGCCCTCGCCGCCGATCCCAATTACGCCATCCAGCCGGTCCCGCGCGACGCGCCCTGGATGAAACGCCATGAAAGCTTCAATGACATCTCCAAGCAGGGCGAGGCTCCGCTGGTCTTCCTTGGCGACTCCATCACGCAGGGCTGGAGCGGCAAGGGCAAGGCCACCTGGGAAAAATACTACACCCCTCGCAAGGCCGCGAACTTCGGCATCGGCGGGGACCGCACGGAGCACGTTCTCTGGCGCCTCGACCACGGCAACTTCGACGGCCTTTCGCCCAAGCTCATCGTGCTCATGATCGGCACCAACAACACCGGTCATGTCGGCCGCCCGCAAAAGGAGCTGAACGGCGCCACCTACCACTGCAGCGCGGAACAGACCGCCGAGGGCGTGAAGCAGATCCTGGAAACCCTGAAGAAGAAGTGCCCGAAGTCGAAAATCCTGCTTCTCGGCATCTTCCCGCGTGGCGAAAAGCCCTCGGACGCCATGCGTCAGCAGAACGAAGCCACCAACGCCCTCATCGCCAAGTTTGCCGACGGCCAGACGGTGCAGTTTCTCGACATCGGCCAGACCTTCCTCCAGCCCGACGGCACGCTCACCCGCGAGATCATGCCCGACCTGCTGCACCTCTCGGAAGCCGGCTACGACAAGTGGGCCGCCGCCATTGAGCCGAAGGTGAAGGAACTGCTTGGCGAGTAAGACCTCGTCCGCCTGAAACCTCCTGATGGGGCCGTTGCCTGACCGGCACGGCCCTTGGCAAAAGCTCGAAATCCGAAACCCGAAGTTTGTAGGAAATCGGGGGTGACCCCTCTGAGGGAGAGGCGGCCCGTCTGAAGCTCCTCAGAGCCAGGTCGTGAAGCCCAGGGTTTTGAGCAAGGTGCGCAGGCTGAGCAGGATCACCAGGGTGCCCACCACGACCATCATGGGACGATGCGGCAGCCTCTTCGTCAGGTAGGCGCCAAACGGAGCGGCGATCACACCGCCTCCGGCAAGGCCGGCAATGACCTGCCAGTGGCCGAGGCCGATGCTCATGAAGAAAGTGATGGAGGCGGAAAGAGTGACGAAAAACTCCACCGCATTGACGCTGCCCACCGCCTCACGGACGGAGTTTCCACGAACGATCAGGTTGGTGGCCACGATGGGGCCCCAGCCGCCGCCGCCCACGGCATCCAAAAAGGAGCCCACCAAGGCCAGGGGCGTCAGCTTGGTCGTCACCTCACGCGGCGGAAAAGGCATGAAGGCCTTCGCAATGATGATCACGCCCATGATCATCAGATAACCGGAGATGTAGGGCTTGATGATTTCGCCATCAAAGGAGCTCAGGACATAGGCGCCCAGGGCCGCCCCGATGATGCCAGGGATGAGCAGGCGGCGGAACAGGTCGCGGCTGATGTTGCCAAACGTGTGATGAGAGATCGCCGAGGCGCCCGTGGTGAAGCATTCCGCCGCATGCACCGTGCTGCTGACCACCGCCGGGGGCACGCCAAAACCCATGAGCAGGCTGGATGCCGAAATGCCATAAGCCATGCCCAGCGCGCCATCAATGAGCTGCGCCACAAAACCGGCGATGACGTAGATGAGGATGTCGTGGTCCATAAAGGCAATGGCAGCGCAGCAAAATTGCGGGAGCGCTTCATGGCGGGGAATGCCGGAAGGTCAAGTTAAAACATACTTTTCCGATAGAGAATAAGGATAAGTCGCCGCCCGTCTGCAAGATGGGTGCAGACCTGGGAATGCCCCTCCGTGAAACTTGTCATGCCCGCCGGCAGATCCGACCTCAATCTCACGTTTTGACTCCCCTCACCCATGCGCACGCTTCTCCTCACCCTGGCGCTCATGTCGCCCCTTTTCGCGGACACCGCGAAACTCCCTGGCATTGAAGAGGCCATTCTGGAGATGATCTCCAGGCATGAAGTGGCCGGTGCGGTCACGGTGGTGGCGACCCCTGACCGGCTGCTGCACCTGGCGGCGACCGGTCTGGCCGATGTGGCCGCGCAGAAGCCGATGAAGGAGGACACGATGTTCTGGATCGCGTCGATGACGAAGCCGGTGACCGGCGCGGCGATCCTGATGCTGCAAGACGAGGGCAGGCTGAACATCGCGGACCCGGTGGCGAAGTTCATTCCCGAATTCGCGGCCTTGAAATCGCCCTCCGGCAAGCCGGCGAACCTCACGATCACGCAGATCCTCACCCACACCTCGGGCCTGGGCGAGGCCAACGGACCGGCGGCCATGCAGGCGCAGACGCTGGCCGACCTCGTGCCCCTCTGGCTCTCGGCCCCGATGCAGTTCGAGCCGGGTTCACAATGGAAGTACTGCCAGTCCGGCATCAACGCGGCGGCGCGCATTGTCGAGGTAGTCAGCGGCATGACCTTCGACGCCTTTTTGCAGAAACGTCTGTTCGATCCGCTGGGCATGACGAACACGACCTTTTTTCCCAGCGACGCGCAGTGGGCGCAGGTGGCCACGGCCTACGCCAAAAACCGGGACACCGGCAGGCTCGAGGCCGTGCCGCCGCGTGGCGACTTCGGCAAACACGGCCATCCGCCCCTGGGCAACGGCGGCCTCTATTCCAGCGCGAAGGACTACACGCGCTTCTGCCAGATGCTGCTCAATGGAGGCACGCTGAAGGACCGGCGCATTCTCAGCGCTGACGCGGTGAAGACCTTGTCCACCGTGCACACGGGCGCTTTGGAATGCGGCTTTTTCCAAAAGGAGGAATTTGGCCTTCACGGCAAAAACTACGGCTGGGGCATCGGCACCTGCGTTCTCAAGGAACCGCACGCCGGACTCGCGGAAACGCTTTCACCAGGCACCTTCGGCCATGGCGGCGCCTGGGGCACCCAGGCTTGGATCGACCCGCAGAAGCGGCTCATCCAGGTGCTCATGGTGCAGCGCTCGAACTTCCCGAACAGCGACGCCAGCCCGGTACGCGAGGCCTTTCAAAAAGCCGCGGCCAGGGCCTTGTCCAAATGAAGCTGCCGCTGTCCGGCGGATCACGGGGGCTTCGCATCCACGTCCCCTGCCGGCCGGAGGCCTAACTAAAAACGCCGCGAAGATATCGCAGGTCGTGGCCGATGTCCTGCTCGATGCCGTTGGGCACCTTCACGCCCTCGATGTGCATCCAGCCTGAATAACCGATGTCGCGCAGCGCATCGCGGACCTGGACGAAGTCGGTGCTGCCTTTGCCGTAGAGGTCCCCGTAGTCCTTGGCGTGCGTCTCGCAGATGCGCTCCCGGCCGAGGCGGCGGATGGCGGCGGCGTAGTCCTCGCCCTCCTTCTGCATGTTGCCGACGTCGTAATAGACCTGGATGGCCGGCGAATTCACGGCATCGAGGATGCGCTCCAGCGCGTCCACCTTGAGCCAGGACTCGATGCCGTAGGTGATGCCGGCCTCCAGCGCGATCGGCGCGAGCTTTTTCAGCGCGGTGATGACCGCCTGCGTGCCCGCGTCGTCATGGCGGAGGTCGCCGTTGCCGAAGAAGGCGAGCAGCACGACGGGCGTCCTCATGCGCCTCGCCACCTTCACGCCTTCCAGGGTCCAGCGCAGGGCGTCGGACGAGTTCCTGAGGCCATGCTTGTTGAGCACGCCCATGGCGAGCGAGGGGATGGCGACACCGGTGTCTTCGGCGCGCTGCAGCAGGCGGTCCTGCAGGGCCTCGTCAAAGAGCGGCAGCAGGCCGCCCTTGCCGGGCTCGGCGCCGTAATCGACCTGCACCCCGTCCAGGCCGATGCGTTTCGCCAGGTCGAGGGAATCCGGGTTCGTGGCGAGGCGCAGCGTCCAGTCGCAGGCGCCGAAGCGCACGCGGGCCTTCGCGGTTTCCACCGCATGCACGGTGCAGGCGGCAAGCGCGGGGGTGGTCTGGAGAAAACGGCGGCGTTTCATGCCTGGAGTGATGCTTCAAGGAGCGGCGGTTTCCAGCCGCATTCCCTGGACTAATCCTGCAAACCCCGCAGGTCGGGCGCGGGCAGCGCGGCACTGGACATGAGCGCGTCCCAGGTGACCGGCACTTTTTGTTCGGCGGCCAGGCGGCCCATGATGGCGACGAGGTTGCTGCGGATGCTGGGGGCGATGGTGCTGTTCGAAGTGTCGCCGGCCTCAACCGCCTTCTGGAAGGCGGCGATGTTGGCGACGATGCCCTCCTTGTAGATGCCCGGGCTTTTGCCGCCGGCGTAATACACCTCCTTCGGCCCGCGGATCATGGTTAGGCCGCCGTATTCGGTGAGCAGGGCGCCGTTTTCATAATGCATGCGGTTCGTGATGCCGCCGGGTGCGCCGCTGCGGCTGTCAAACTGGCGGCTGCTGAAGGTGATGCCGATGTCGCCCGGGTACTCATAGACCAGCGAATAAGTGTCCGAGCTGTCGCCCACGTCGGTGCGGACAAGCCGCCCGGCGGTGCCTGAAACACGGACGGGCGCGACGTTGTTCATGGCCCAGTTCATGACATCCAGGGTGTGGATGTTCTGCTCGACGATGATGTCGCCGGAGAGGCTCTTGTGGAAGACCCAGTTCAGCAGCCGGCCCTCGGCGGTGCTGTCGTCCCCCTTCACGCCAAGCCGTCCGGCATGATACAGCGCCTCGCCATGCCCCAGCCTGCCCATGACGCCCGAATGCACCCGCTTCATGCACTCGATGTAATACGGATCGGTGCGTGTCTGGAAGTCGATGAGGAAGGTGCGGCCCTTCTCCTTCGCCTTCGCGGCGCTCGCCTCCACGGACTGGCAGCCGGGCACGTCGACGGCCATGGGCTTGGCGAGATAGACGTGCAGGCCGGCCTCCACGGCCGCCTTCGCCTGCTCCGGATGGAACCAAGGCGGGCTGATGATGGCCACGGCATCGACGCCTCCCCTGGCGATGAGCTTCTCGGCGCACTTCAGGCCGCTGTGGGCGTGTTCGGAGCCAAACTGATGCTCCTTCGCGACGGCCTCGGCGCGGTCCGGAAAGTAATCCGCGGCAGCGCTGACCTCGCAGTAGCCGTTCTGGCGGAGCAGCCCGGCGATGAGCTGGCCGCGCTGCCCGCAGCCGATGAGGCCGACCTTGACGCGGCTGTTGGCCCGGGAACCAAGGGCCGTGCGTGCATGGATGGTGGAGACGGCGGCGAGGCCGGTCATGAAGTGGCGGCGCGTGTTCATACAGGACAGTCGAACGAACGATCATCGAGCAATCCATCGACGTTCCTGCCGCGGGCAGGACAAAACGGCGCCCGGCGGCACCGCAGCCATCTTCCCCTGGCTCAAGGGGACTGCATTCCCCGCTGCTTGAGCCAGCGGCAGTTGACGACCTTTTCAACCAGGTCGAGCGGCACGTAATAATACTGGTTCGAGGCTTCAAAGCCGATGCGTGAGTCCTGGCTTTGCAGGTGATGCAGGCGCACCGCCAGCCGGGCCTCGGCATCGCACATTTGTTGCAGGGTGGCGTGGTCTTTCGCATCGCGGGCCATGACGGCGCGGGATTGATGGGCCACGCTGGCGAAATGGATCGCCGCAGCCTCGGCGAAGCGAATTTCTTCGCTCAAGGCCTCGCCGGGCTGCTTCAACTCGCTGCGCAGGGTCTTCACGGCGGCTTCGAAGCCTTGCGCGACCTTTTCCAGCTGCTGCGCGAAGACCTGCTCCGGATAAACGCTGCGCCAGGCCTTCAAGTCGTCATACGGAAGCCCCACCATGCAGGCGTGATACTTCGTCGGCATCGGCCAGAGCACGTTCGCGGGACCCATCTGCAGCGGCGCGTTGTAAACGACACCGATGTGATAGGGGAATTCACGAAACGCGGCGCTGCATCCGCGCCAGAAGGCGAGTGCGGCGCTGCTCGCGTCGCCATGGCGTTGCTTCGCGTAGTCTTCCAGTGATCCACCGCGCAGGATGCTGGAGACGACCTCGATGTTCGGCGAAGGATGGCCGCCAAGCGTCCAGCCGAGCAGAATGTCGCGCACACCCGCCTCGCGAAGGCCGCTGGCATGCCGCGCGACGTTTTCGATCACCGGAATGTAGGGCACGGCGGACAGCTCCCAGGTGTTTCCGCATTGGATCTTCGCGGCGATGCCGAGTCCGCGCTGCCTTGCCGCCTGCCAGTGCTTCAACGACCGCGGTCCGGGGCCGATGGAGCTGATGCTGTATTCGCCGACGGTCGTCTTCACGCCGCCGCGTTCGATGGGCAGGCTCCATTCGCTCACGCATTGCAGCGTCACGCCCTCCGGCAGCCGCTTGATGGCATCGAGAGCCCATTCATCGCGCCAGGCCCAGTCCCACACGATGTAGCGCTGCCGGGTGCCCGCCGCGCGGATGCCTTCCTGAAGGGTCGTGCTCACTTCTGCGATCACCTCCGCAGCCGTGCGCGACTTGCAGCGCGGACAATCCGCGCCGCGGCCATGCGACCAGCAGCTGGTGAGGTTCTCACTCGCCGTGATGGTGAAAAAGCCGCCCAGGTCAGGCACCGCCTTGCACAGGCAGGTCACGCCGTCACGAATCGCCGTCCGCACCTCCGGCACGCTGGTGCAGAGCGCGTTGAAGTCCTTTTCCAGGACACCGCGCCACTCGGGATGCGCGTCAAACACGGGTGACTTCGTCGGCAGTGAACGTGGCTCATTGAAATAGAGAAACACACGCATGCCCTGCATCGCCGCGCGCTTCACCAGCGCCCGCAAAGCCGCGCGACGCGTCTCGATGTGCTCGTCATGCGACCACGGCAGCTCCGCCAGATGGCCGAACTCGACATGAAGCCACACCGCGTTCGCGCCGACCGCCGACAATCTCGCCAGCAGGCCGTCGGGATACGGATCCAGCGCGGGGTCGAGCAACGGATCGCCACAGGGAGCAAAGTAGGAGTACCCGATGCGCAGTGGCGCGTCGGGATCGACAGGCACGCCCTTCATCTCCGCTGGCGGCTGTTTGAAACGGTCGATGAACGCATACAGCGGCTCGCCACCTCCGAGACGGCCCTTGGGAAAGGTTTCCTTCACCAAGGCTGCAATCTCCGCCGCTCGTGCCTTTTGCGCGGCGTCTGGAGGAAGATGCACCAGCGGCTCACACTGCGGCTTCAGGTCACCGACCTTGTGGAAGAAGAAATCATCCTCTCGCAGCGTGTAGGCGAGCCGTTCGGCCTTCCAGTCGAGCAGGCGGAGAATCTGCTCGTAGGGCAGCAGGTGCCAGTTGCGCCGGATGATCGTCAGATGCGCCCGCCGCCACTGCTCCTCGCTCAGCCCGCGCACCGGCTCCAGCCCCATGCTGCGTCCGATGGCGATGATGTCCTCCGCCTTCGCTCCCACAACCTCCGCCATGCGCTGCGCCGGCACGAGCTGCCAGTTCCTCCACACAAACGCATGCAGCCGGCTCGGAAACCAGGGCGTCTCCAGCGCCTGCGGCGCGCTGCCGGCGGGAAGCAGGCTCACGTCATCGGCGGCGATGAGCGGGAGAGCGAGAACGAGGCTGGTCAGAAGTGATTTCATGGCTGGCGGATGATGCACCATGTAAAACAAGGGCCCCAGCCCGATCACTCCTCATTCCTGGCCCTTCTCACTGCATGGTTTGAACCCGGGCTTCTGAAAAGCCCATGCTCCACCTGCCAGCACCTCCGGGTCATCGGAAGGGGTCGACGCCGCAAGCACGCTTTTCATCATCTGCCTGTCGTCCAGGCCGGAAGGCGGACAGACGCTTCAAGACGAAAGACGGCGGTTCATGTCAGAATCTCCTTCAGCACGCGGCAGGGCTTGACGCCGACAATTCGCTGGTTGAGGCCCTGATACGGATAGGTGAGCTTCAGGGGGTCGAGACCCAGCTGATGGAGGATGGTG
>CAZXPU010000129.1:627-14839 GCA_964642905.1 uncultured Prosthecobacter sp. | reverse complement strand
AGAGGCCGCTGCGCGTCCACTCCTGGGCTGCATGACGGGACCCCGTCGGGGTCCTGAGGAGCCTGTGGGCCTGATGGATTCTTCGTCCCGATTGCAGCCATGATGTCGGCCCCGACGCAGCGGGCCCTACCAGGCGATCAGCGAATCATCTAGAGGTAGCGCGCGTGGCGGCAGCAAAGTGGCCATCTCGCTCCGTCGAGATGAGCGAAAGGCATGCGCAGGCACGCAGCACTTTTGAGCTACAAGAACGTCCGGCTGGAGGAAGCGGTATGGCGGCTTGATGTCGCCTCGACACAGACGGTTTGGTCATCGTGAACGATGGAGTTTGCGGGACGTTCGGCTACTTTGCTTCGCGTGACTCGCATCACTCCACCACCGGCACCACGAGCCGCGAGGGATGTTCGGCGTCGCAATAAATGCGGTTGGTTTGCTTCACCTTTTCGCCGGTTTCACTCCAGGGCTGCGCGGTGCCTGGGTTGACGTCGAAGCGCGGGAAGTTGCTGGAGGTGATCGTCACGCGAACGCGGTGGCCGGTGTTGAAGATCTGGCTGGTGGACCAGCAGTCGATGCTGACCTCCTCGACCTGACCGGGCGTGAGCGGCTCGGGCTTTTCGCGGCTTTTGCGGTAGCGCAGGCGCTGGATGCCCTCGGCGATGAGCATGCTGCGGCCATCAGGATAAACGTCGCAAAGGCGCACGGAGAGGTCGGTGTCGGCGGCGCTGGAGGAGACGAAAATCTTCGCGAAAATCCGACCGGTGACCTCGACGGGTTTGTCGAGCACGTCGCTGGTGAAAACGAGCACGTCGTCGCGGCCCTCGATCTTCCGCTGGTCCATCGAACCTCGGTCGATGGTGAGATTGTGCCCGCCGAGGGTGGGACAAGGGTTCGCGGGATCGAAGGTGTACTCGTGCGGTGCGGTCGCGGCGCTGGGTTTTTCGAGGCTCAACTTGCGGTCGCCGGTGAGATAGACCGCCGTTTCCTTCGCGGGCACGGGCCAGTCGTTGGCGAAACGCCATTCGTTGCCGGGTGCGCCAGGCGTGGCGGTGTCGCCCATGACGTAATAGGCCACGGCAGGCTCCTTCTCGGCGCCATTGTCCTGCCCTTTGAGATAGTGGGCAAACCAGCGCAGCGGATCGTACTGGACGGGCACGCGCGTGGCGTTGGGAAACGTCAGCTCACCGGCGGGCATCTTGCCGATGGCGTGCGTCCACGGGCCCATGACGAGCTTCTGCGCGCCCTTGGCACCGGGCTCACCATGATGCTGGCGGCCGACGAATTCATCGAGGGTGCCCTGCGCAAACATGTCGAACCAGCCGCCGACATGCACGGCGGGCACCTTCACCTGCGCATGCCGCGTGGCGGTCTCAAACCGCGCCCAGTAGTCATCGTAACTCGGATGCGAGCGCATGAGCTCGAGCGCCTTCGGGTCGAACTTGTTGCCGGTGGTCCAGTTTTCGATGTCGGCCTTGCGAAACGCGCTGCCGATGTAGGTGCCGTCGGAGTACATGCTCGCGGCGGCGACGCTGATGTACTGCGCCTTCAAATCCTCCGGTGCGGCACCGGCGAGCAGGTTCTGCGTGATGCCGCCCGCGCTGCCGCCAATGGTGGCGATGCGACCATCGCACCACGGCTGCTTTTTGATCCACGCGAGCGTGTCCACGCCATCCTGATGCTCGCTCCAGCCGCAGCCGTGGAAAGGCAGGTTCTCGCCCTGAGAGTCGAAGCGTCCGCGCATGTCCTGGATGATGAAGACATAGCCGTCGTTCACGAAGCTTGCGGCATCCTTGCCACGCTTCACACGGCCGTAGGGCGTGCGGGTGAGCACGACGGGAAACGGCCCGTCTCCCTGCGGCAGATACAGGTCGGTGGCGAGCAGCGTGCCGTCGCGCATGGCAACCTTCTCAGTCTTTTTTTCTGGGGGCTGGGCAAAGCGCGCCACGGCCTGCAGCCAGGCCTCGGAACTGACGCTGCCGTCCTTGGCGGCACGGGCAAACATCGCCTCGATCTGCTGCGACCACGCCCCGCCATAGGTCGTCTTCACATGCTCGACCGCCCGTGCCTGCTCCGCCGTGTCGAGCGTGCCGCTCTGGTCGCTGTCCGCCTTGGGAAACAGCGCCCGCATCTTCGCGGCCAGCGCCTCATCGGCGGAGGCGTGGCAGGAGACGAGAAGAAACGGCAGGGCGAGCAGGCGGAAAAGCGGACGCATGGGCAGTGAAGGAAGGATGTGTGGCCTGAGTGGCTTGGGCGCGAGTGCTGTATGACAGGTAAGGTGTTTTTGATGAGAAGCGATGTGAATGGGCAAGAGCTGTTCGTCGGACGGTTCCAACGATGCCAAGACGGCTCCGGATGCGCGCCAGCAAAGTCGCCATATTGCTCCGCAAGATGAGCGAAAGGCTTGCGCAGGCACGCTGAACTTTCGAGCTACGAGAACTTCCGGTTCGGCGGAGCGAAACGACTGCTTGGTTTCGCTGGAGGGCAAACGAAAGGCTTGCGCCGGAATGCAGATGGCTGGGTCACCGTGGATGGTTGGGCTTTCGGAGCGTCCAGCTCATCTCGGCGGAGCGAGATGGCCACTCTGCTTCGCCTGAGCGCTGCCGGGGGGTTTGCGAAAAGGGGTCTGGCTTTGCGGCTGAGTGATGAGCCGTTCTTCAGACGGATCCAACGATGCCAGACGAGTGCGGATGAGCATTCACTTCGCGAACACCTGTTTCAGCCAGGCGTCCACGACTGGCGTAGCGGGGTAGGCGGGATCGCCGAGACGTCGGTTGATTTCGGCATGCCCTTGCAGGCCGCGGCCTTCGAAGCCGCGCACCTCCGCCTTTGTGCCGGCGGCTTGCAACGCCGCTCCAAGCGCCTTGGACTGCGCGGTGCCGTCAACGCGCTGCACATGCAGAATGAGGAAGGCGGGCGCATTCGGCGCGGCGGCATGATGGGTGGGCGAAAGCTCAAGCTGGCGCGGCTTTTCACCACCAAAGGCCTGCTGGTAGGTGTCCTGCATGAACTCACCGCCCTCGGCGATCTGGCGCGGCACGTCGTAGCAGGCACCATCGAGCGGAATGACGCCACGGAGCGACTTCGGGCCGAGACCGGCCTTTTTCAAATACTGCAGGTCGGTACCGACCAGCGCGGAGAGATGCGCCCCGGCGCTGTGTCCCATCAACACCACACGCGTGGGGTCGAATCCAAGCGGCACCGCCTGCCGGATGAGGTACGCGAGCGCATTCGCCACGTCCTGCGCCTGCTGCTCGACCGTCACCGCAGGCACGAGACGGTAGTTGACCGATGCGAAGCCATAACCCTGTTCGAGGCAGTGCGCAGGCTTGTGCTCGCCGGTAGCGTTGCGTTTGTCACCGCGCTTCCAGCCGCCGCCATGCACAAACACCACCAGCGGCGAACCTGGGTTCGCCGGGCGCCAGTAATCGAGCTTTTGCAAGGGGTCGCCACCGTAGCTCAGCTCGACCGGGTTCACCGTCGGCTCCGGTTCCGCGCGGCGCTCCGCGAGACGTTCACGCAAACGCCCGATCAGCGGCAGCCGTGCCTCTGCGGAGACGAGGGTGACCAGCAGGGCCAGGACAGGCAGTGACGTTTTCATCACCGCTTGTAATGCACGAAACCGGAGTTGGTTACGCGAAAATTTCGCGTGCTCATCTCGGCAGAGCGGGATGGCTACCCTGCTGGCGCCCCGTCGCCGCCTCTCGATGTTGCGTCGCCACCCTTCATTCTTTTCGTTAGTCTTGAACGTTCGCAGAGAAGCTGCCGATGGGTTCATCAGCGCCGAGCAAGCGAAGCAAGGTGGCCATCTTGCTCCGCAAGATGAGCGGGCAGTCCGGCAGACTGAGCCGTTCACGCACTCCGAAAACCCTGCCTTCCAGCGCAAGCCTTTCGCTCATCTCGACGGAGCGAGATGGCCACTATGCTGGCTCCAGCCTCGGTGCCTGTCGATGATTTGTGGCCCTGGGGAATGCCCCACTGCGTCGGGGCCGAGGGGGGAGGCTCAGAGGTCTTCGCCTCCCCCAAGCAGAGACGGGCCCTCTTATGGCCGGATGAACAGCACCTGCTTGTCCGCGAGAAGGCGTTCACGCAGCCTGCTGTAGTCCACGCCTTGCACCGATGTACCGGCTTCCAGGGCCAGGACGGCGGCGGTGGCGGCGGACTGGGCAGCGGCCATGAAGGTGAACTCGATGCGGTAGGCGCCATACGCCACGTAGCTTGAGGACGGGCAGGTGGGGCTGAGCAGGTTCGTGCATTCGGCGGCCTTCGGCACGAGGCAGCGGTAGGGGATGCCGCAGGGGATCCAGTCGGGCTGCTTCGACACATTGAAGACCGCGCCTTCATTCCACACGCGGCCCTCTTTGACCAGGCAGCGGGCGCTGTGAAAATCCGGCGGCCACCAGATCATGCCCACGCTGTCGCGCACGGGCTCGGGGTTTGCTTTGCGCAGATGCGCCTCGGTCAGCACGAAGTCGCCCACCAGACGGCGGCCGTTGCGGACATAAAAGGCGCGCGGCCAGCCGCCGTTGTCAGTGAACTCATCGCGGCACAGACCCCAGGCAGCCCAGGCCTCGCGCTGCTTCGCGGGCACGGCCTCATCGTGGGCCATGAACCAATACAGCCCCTGCATGTAATCGCGGCTTTTTCTCAGCATCGCCTCGCGCTCGGCGTGGCTCGCGATGGGAAAGCGATGATTCCAGCCGGTGAAATTAGAAGCCAGCGAGTGCCAGGTGCCAGGATCGCTCTTGCCATTCGGCACCGCGGCATGTGGGGGGCTGATAACTCCGCCCGCAGCAAGGTAGCGACGCTGCATTTCATAATGGGTCGCCTCATAGTTCGTGGGTTTTTCAATGGGCAGGCGGTTCTTCGCGTCCTTCGTGAGGCAGAGGCGAAAACAGTAGCCCTGGATGCTGTCATCTGCGGCGCCATGCTCGCCGAGCGGCTCATCCTGCACGCCAAAGATCAGGCCGCTCGCCGGATCGCCGGGTGTGCGATACGGATCGATGGGCTTGTCGTGCTGCTTGTGCGTCGTGTCCGTGCGGATGCCGTTGTTCGTCTCGCCATACTTCGCATTGCCCTCGCGGCCCACGGCAAAGCTCAGTCCTGCAAACGCCAGCAGATCGCCTTCATAGGTCGCGTCGATGAACATCTTCGCCTTAACCTCTGCCCCGTTTTCAAAATGCAGCGACGTGATACGCGTGCCGTTCTTGGTCACGCCTTGAGTTTCCTTCAGCCGATGCCCGCGCAGGACCTCAATGCCCGCTTCCTTCACCCAGGCCTCCCAGACCGCCTCCGCCACGTGGGGCTCAAACCGCCAGAGCGAGGTGTTTTTGCCCCGCGCCGCCAGCATCGCCTCAAACGCCGCCGTGCGCCCATACGCCGCGCTCACACGACGATAAAACTCCAGCGCCAAGCCACCGACGGCCGGGCTGTTTTGAAACGGCTGGTTGTCGATGTCCGTGCCGCCCAGGCCCTCCACGCTCATGCCACCGAGATGCTGTCCAGCCTCCACCAGCAGCACCTTTCTGCCCATCTTCGTCGCCTGCACCGCAGCGACCACGCCCGCACTCGTACCGCCGTAGATGCAGAGATCCGTTTCGAGCGGCGCGGCAGAGGCGGAACACGCCAGGGACACGGTGAAGAGGAGGGAGAGAAGCTTCATGGACGAGCTGAAGAGGCGTTTCCGGGATGATTTTGGACTCCAGTTACTTCAAAGCCGCCATCGCCTTCTTGCCCAACTCATCCACCCGATCGGTCAGGAAGCTCCAGTATGCCTCTTTCTCGACGGTATCCCGCACCGTCGTGGCCGGCAAAAAGCGGCGCATTTCTTTCATGAAGTCCTCACGCATCACGGGCTGGGTGTGCAGGGACGCAGTTCGCTCCGTGAGCGAGGTGATGAACTCGGTGCTCGTGCGCTGATGATCTTTGAGCTTGAGAGGAATGAATTGCGTCGGCAGCTCAATGCCTTGTTGGGTGAGCCAGGCGATGTCCCACAGGTCGCGGTTCTTGATTCGGTTCTCGCGAAAAGCGAGTGCGATGATCTTGTCTGCCAGGATTTCCTCCCGGCTCTGGGCCTGCAAAATGAGACCCGAGGTTCCGAGGTCGATGCCGTAAAGATTGCGCAGCATCATCGGACGCGGGTCGTGGCTCGGGATGGCGCAAATGTCGAGGTGGATGCGCTGTGCTGGCAAATGGCGTTGGCCCGGACGAGTCTCGATGGTCAGCTTCCAGGTGGAAACCTTGCCACCCGTTTTCACGGGCTCGCTGACCGTCACAGTCAGGCCGTAGCGGGTTTGCAGCCGTTCCGTCAGCACGCGGGCGAGGTCGGCGAGATCACGCTTCTTGAAGCGACTGCCACCAGTGAAATCCAGGTCTTCACTGAGTCGAGCAGAGCCGTAACAGACCCGCAGGCAGGTCCCACCGATGAAGGTCAGTCCGGCGAGCAATCCAGCCTCGCTCATCTCCCGCAGAATGTCGTGATGCAGCAGTTCCTTCTCCACCACGGGACGCAGGGAGGTAAGTTCCGCACGCGAACGCAGCGCTTCATTCACGAGCTGGTCAAACAAGCTCACGCGCCACCTCCTCATCCACGAGTTCCAGGCTGCGGCGTGTTGCCTTCATGTCACGCAAGGCCTGCCGCACCGAGGCACGCCAAAGATGCCGCTCCGGGTCATAGGCCAGTTCAGCGCTCACGTCATCCGGGCACTGGGCCGTATGCACAAACTCGATATGCCCATAGTCCCCGCAATCCACCACATGACTGCGCCCTGAGGTCATGACGCTGATCCAGTTCATCGGCACCTGCGAGATCACCCCTGCATCGCTCAGCACCGTCTCAAGGCTGAGGTAATTGAATTCACCCGCTCGCAGCCGAGCCGCCGCATGAAAAAGCACGTTCCCCGCCGGATAGTCCGGCACGGGATAAAGGTAGATCCCCCGGCACACCCGCTTCAGCACCCCGGCCTTGCTCGCTCGCGACAGCAAGACAGCCAGTTGCCCACACTCAGGCACCGCCGCCGCCAAGTCCGAAGGGGCAAAGACACAGTGCTCCCGGTCCGCGAGAGCGCGGAGAGACTGGTCAAGTTGCCGAAGCGGCTGCATGGCTTGACTCTACAAAAGATTGCATAAAGTGCAATCTTTTGTTGTGTATCATGACTAGCAAAACTCGGAATCAACAGCCCAACTTCAGTTTCTGCCCCTCAGCGGCAAGCTCATTGAGAGCCGCCAGCCGCGACATCACCTATGGTTGTCGGGATCGGTGAAGGTGGTGCCTTTCACGGTCACGCCTTTGCTTGGGCGGAGAATGATGGCCTGGCGGTCGGTTTCGTCGTCGCTGCGCGAGTCCTGAATGCCGTCATTCCTCGCGTTGCAGGTCGAGGGAAAGCTCGTAGCCACCTCGATCTGGGATCGGATCCGCCTGCAGGCCGAGGGAGAGCTGGGTCTTGTTGGAGTTTCCAATCGAGATGCGGGCCCGATGGCCTGGACGGCTCAGCAGCGAGGGTGTGGTGAGCATGTCCACGCCACGGCTGCGTTGAAGGGAGGAGACGAGCTCACGCAGCCTATCGGGGCCAATGGCGCTGTAGTTTTCCAAATCAAAGAGGTCGGGGAACAGATCCTGCGCCTCTGCATCCGAAACGGCGGCATCAGGAAGCTGCAGCAGTTTTGCGGTCATTTTGACGTTGCCCTCCGGCGTGGTCTCCGGCGTCACGATGGCCAGGCCGTTCATGCCGGGATCGATCTCCCAGTAGCCCAGCACCGCCGATTCGCCCGGTTGAAGCCGAACCTTGCCGCGCGAGGTGATTTTCAGCGGCTTCCGGGCAGCGGCAGCCTTTTCCACCTCGGGAGGCCTGGAGGCTGAGCCTCCTGCCTTCATGCCTGGGGCGGCGGGAGGCAAAGCTGTCGGCTTCAGCGGGGCGATGCGCCCAAGAAGCCAGAACAGGAGGAGAACAAGGCCCAGACAGGCGAGGGTGGTGCGACGACTCATGGTAAGAAACGGGGAGCAATGGCCGCCCGGACATCGAATCACTCGCAGACTTGTTAGGCAAACCGCAAGTTTCTAAGGCATCACCACCGTCTTGCGCAGCTCCGCCAGCCTGCCCAATTCCTCCGCATTCAGCGCCCGGTCAAACACGGCCACACCGCCGATCCAGCCGGTGAAACCGACGCTGCGGCCGCTGTGGATGACGCGGCCGATGGTGAAGGGGCCGCCGCTTTGGGCGTCCTTCGGCGTGTAGAGGTCGTGCGGATACCACCAGGGGTTCAGACGCAGGGCCACGAGGTCGCGGCAGACTTCTTTGCCGCCGCGCAGGGTCACCTCGATCTTCGTGAAGCGATGCTCGCGCAGCTCAACGCGTTCGTCGGCGGACTCGCGCAGTACTTTCACGTTCAGCGGCTCGCCTTCGGGCGGGTTGTAGTATTGATCCTTCGGAAAGGAAGCGTCTTCGGTGAGTTCTTTCTCGGGCGTGCGGGAGAAGTGACCCTGCATGTAGGCGTTGTAGGCGGACTTGATGAGTCCGTCGTTCTTTGGGTTGTCGAGCCAGCGGTCGCCGGAGACGCCATTGAGCCAGCCGGTGAGCTCGTCCTTCTCATGATCGAAGCTCATCGCAAAGCATTGCCAGGACTTGTCCAGGATCTCGGCGGGTGAATCTGCGGGCACCTCGGGCGACACGGCGGCGGAGTTGCACTTGTGCAGCGCATACTTGTTCAGAAAGGAGCTCGCGCCGTTCTCCGACACATGGCCGCAGGCGCTGCCCACCTTGTTCAGCCCGGCAAAGAGCGCGTACTGACGCTGTCCACGCTCCACCTTGGCGATGGTGGCGGTGGCCTTCTCCTTCAAGTCGGTGCCCTCATGCCAGATGCCCGCCAGCGCATGGTTGCCGCTCTCACGAACCGCCCACACGACCACCGTGACCGACTTGCCCGCGCCCTTGATGTCGAGCGGCGTGTCATGCAGTCGTGCGCGTGGCACGAAGAGAAACGGCCGGAAGTCCGCATCGGTCTCCTTGACGATCCGGATGGCGTTGCCGAAAGGCCCGCGGCCCAGCAGCGGAAAGTCCGCATCGGACGCCTCACGTCCCGCGCCCCAGTAGTCCCTGATGTAGTTCGCCGCATCGAGCGGGTAGTCCGTGCTGGCTCCGGCAGGCACATGCGCGGTGAAGCGATGCGAACCCTCCGGCTCACGTTTGACAAAATCCCAGAACGCCACCAGGCCCGGGGTGTCCGTGACCGTGGCGACGGGTTCGGCGGCGAAAAGTGACATCGGCAGGACAAGAAGGGCGGGAAGCTTCATGGGGAAGGTGTTTCAAGTTTCAGGTTCCAGGTTTCAAGAAGGAGTCGTTCGTGGGCACGAGGCATGATCGAGTCTTGATGAAGCCTGCCTTGGAAGCACTTGGCACCTGAAGCATGAAACATGAAACTCGAAACTCGAGACATGAAAATGGCATCTGAAACTCCTACTCCGCGACCAGCTGCAGCGCGTCCAAAATCACAAAGCCGTCCGTGCCGGCATTGCGCAGCGTGATCGTCGTTTCGCGGTCTTGGTGCAGCTTCACCCTGCCGATGCTGCGGAAGGCCTCGCCCGCCGGAAGGGGCTGCGTCTGGTCCACGAGCAGTTCGACGGTTTCATCACCCGTTTGAATCGTCAGCGGCACCTTCGCCGCCCGCGTCTCGTGCGCCGAATAGGCCATGCGGAGGTCGTAACGGCCCGTCTGCGGCACCCGGACGCGAAACACCGCCACGCACTCGCCGTCGCCGCGGCGTTCATCGTGCCGGTAACCCGTGCCGATGTGCGGCTTGAAGTTTGAGGACCGGCTCCACGTGCCTTTCAGCTCCGCCTGCTCGTCATCGAGCACGAGGCCGGGCAGCGACTTCGGGTCGATGTTCATCGCGCCCTTGGGCTCCGGCGGCAGATCGGCAAGCACCGGCAGGTCGAGCACCTGTTTCTGCGCCAGCAGTCGCTCGCGCAGCGCCGGGTAGGGCAGCTTCTGAACCGCGAGCCCTTGTCGGGCGCTCAAGGCGGCCGCGACTCCCGCGCTCTGGCCGAGGATCATCCAGGTCGGCTCCACGCGGATCGACGACAGGCCGACGTGGGTGCAGGACAGCGCCACCGGCACAAGCAGGTTGCTGCACTCGGCCGCCTTCGGCGTGATGGCCCGGTAGGGGATGTGATAAGGATAACCATGTTTGCGACCGTTCATGCGCACCGGCATGATCGTGCCTTCATCGACGACATGCTCCGCCGTGCCCACGCGCTGGCAGTCGTGCGAGTCGATGGGAAAGGACGCCACGACGATGGCGTCGTCCTTCTCCGGCTGCTCCAGGATGTCCTTCTGCGACACGACATGTTCCCCGATCATGCGGCGCCCCTCGCGAACGTAGAGCTGCGGCGACCAATGGCCGTCATTGGCGAACTCATCGCGGCACAGACCCAGCTCGCCCATCTCCCTGCGGATGGGCTCCGGCACGGCGGCGTCCGTCGTGAGGAAGTGATAAAACTCCAGCGTGTACTGCTTGTGCGCCTCCCAGATCGTCGCGCGCCCGGCTTCGTCCGCCTCGCTCCAGCCGTTGCAGGCACCGACAAGGCCCATCGAGAACTGCTTCCCGATGCCGTTGTTCGCGTCGAACTTGTTCCCCGGCAGCGGATACAGGTCCCAGGGCAGGATGGGCCGCTTCTCCTGCGCCAAGTAGCGCCTCACGACCTCAAACCGCGCCGGGTCATAATGCGTCGGCCTGGGAAACGGCACTCGGTTCGCGGCGTCCTTCGTCACGCAGAGCCGGAAGCTGTAAACCATCACGTTGCTGTCGCCTTCATCTTCAGGACCGGCCTCCGTCGTGGTGATGAGCGGCAGCGGTTTTCCATCCGCAGCGAGGCCGGAAATCTTCATCTTCGCCTTCGGGTACTGCTTGCCGGCCAGCGACTCGCCGAACGCCTTTCTGCCCTCGCGACCGATCGTCCAGCTCACTCCGGATGCCGCCATCAGGTCGCCTTCATAGGTGCCGTCGATGAACATCGCCGCCTCAAATTCGCCCCCGCCCGTGATGAGCTTGGTGATCCGCGGCCCCTCTTTCGTCACGGATTTCAGCACCTGGCGTGTCATCACCTTCACGCCGGCCTCATCGAGCATTTCCTTCGTGATCCTTGCCGCCACGTGAGGTTCGTAGGTCCAGGGCGAGTGGTCCTTCTCCTTCACCTGGTAAGGCAGCTTGATGCCACGCTTTTGGTAGTCCGCCTCCACACGCAGGTGCCACTCCTCAAAGAGCCCCAGCACGGTGCTGCGCACGGTCTGGTTGGAGTCGGAGAAGCAGAGGCCGCCGGTGTTCACGCCGCCGACATGGGCGGTCGGCTCGAGAAGCAGCACCGAGGCGCCTTCACGTGAGGCGGCGATCGCCGCGCAGAAGCCGCCCGGGGTGGCTCCATAAACAATGACGTCCGCCTGCGTGGCGGCCTGGAGGGAGGCGCAGAGGAAAAGCAGGCCGGCGGCGAATCGTGTCATGGCCAGCACAAGGCGCCACGTGACGTGCTTTGGACAGGGTTTTGTAAGGCAGGCGGATCAGCGGTCCCCCAGGTCGAGCTTCTGAATCTCCCTGGGCACCTCCTCCTCCAGATATTCCAGCAGGCTGCGGACACGTTCGGAAAGCTGCTCATGGGAGGCATGGGCGAGGTGCAGGTCCACCGGCTCGATGTGCCAGTCGGGCAGGAGCTGGACGAGCCGGCCGGCGGCGATGTCGCGGGCGGCCATCCATTCCGGGATGGTGGAGAAGCCGGCACCCTGGATGACCGCCTCACGCAGGGCCGTCACGGTGTCGAGCAGCATCACGGGCGCGAACTTCAGCTTCACCGTCCTGCCGCCCCGGTGCAGGTCCAGGCGGTCGCGGGCGTAAAAATGCGGCTGGAGGATGCCCAGCCAGGGCAGGCGTGTCAGGTCCTCCGGCCGACGCGGCGCGGCGTGTTCCTGAAGGAAGGAGGGAGCGGCGACCACCCGCCGGTGCAGCGCGGCGATCTTTCTGGAAGTCAGGCGTCGGTCCGTGCTGCCGCCGACCATGATGCTGCAGTCGAAACCCTCCTTCACAAACTTGGTGGGCCGGTTGATCAGATGCAGCTCGGTGGTGACCTGCGGGTGCAGCCTGCGGAAACGCGAGAGCACCCGCGAGATGATCCACTGCCCGACATCGACCACGGAGACAATGCGCAGGTGACCGCGAAGCGTGCGGCGTTCGCCATGAAGGCGGCGGCCCAGCCTGTCGGCGAGGGCGATCAGCTCACGGGCGTCGCCGAGCAGGATGCGGCCGGCCTCGGTGAGGCTCATGGTGTGGGTGTCGCGCCGGATGAGCAGCGCGCCGACCTGGGCCTCCAGGGCGGCCAGATGGCGGCTCAGCGTGGGCTGGGCCATGCCCAGGATCTTCGCGGCCGCCGAGATGCTGCCGGAGTCCGCGATCTGGACGAATTCGCGGATTTGCTGGAGGTTTTCCAGGTTGGTCATGCAGAAACTGTATAAGGCCTATGTCATTTCTGCACTGTTTTAGAGAGCCGGAGACCGTAATAAATACGACCTGCCATGTCCTCTGAAAGCCCCCCCCATGCATTTCTGAGGCGTGTCCTGTGCCTGGGGATCGGCCTTCTGGCCGTGACCGGATGCAGGCCGCCCGCCCAAGGCCCGTCCGGAGCCGCGCAAGCGGCGACGCCCGAGGTGACCGTTGCCAAACCCTTGGTTCGGCGCATGACGGACTGGGATGAGTTCAACGGCCGGCTCATCGCGAGGGAGACGGTGGAGATCCGGGCGAGGGTGTCCGGCTACCTGATGGAGGTTCATTTCAAGGAGGGCGCCGAGGTGAAGGCGGGCGACCTGCTGTTCACCATTGATGCCCGCCCCTATGAGGCGGCGGTGCAGCGTGCCGAGGCCGTGCTGGCCCAGGCGAAGTCCAACGCCGACCTGGCCAGGATCGAGGCCGAAAACGCCTCCCGGCTGCGCCAGGGGCAGGTCATCTCCATCGAGGAATCCGAGCGCCGTCTGAAAAGCGCCGCTGGTGAGCAGGCGGCCGTGCGGGCCGCCGAGGCGATGGTCACCGCCGCGAAGCTCGACCTTGAATTCACCCAGGTGCGGGCGCCGATCAGCGGCCGGGTGAGCGACGCCCGGGTGACGGAGGGCAACCTGGTCACCGGCGGCACCAAGGACGCCACGCTGCTCACCACCATCGTGGAGCTGGATCCGATCTACCTCGACTTTGAGGCGGACGAGCGCTCGGTGCTGAAGTACCGGGAGATGCACCGCAGCGGCGAGCGCAAGAGCGCCCTGTTCAACCGCATCCCGGCGGAGATGTCGCTGATCAATGAGGACGGCTGGCCGCACAGGGGCGAGGTGGACTTCGTGGACAACCAGCTCAATCCCGCCACCGGCACCATCCGTGCGCGCTGCGTGTTTCCCAATGAGGACCGGCTCATGGCGCCCGGCTTCTTCGCCCGCGTGCGCATCCCGGGCAGCGGTGAATACGAGGGCCTGCTGATCCGCGATTCCGCCGTCGGCGACGACCAGGGCAGCAGCTATGTGTGGGTGGTGGATGCGGAGGACAAGGCCGTGTACCGCCCGGTGAAGCTGGGCCCGCTGCTCGATGGCATGCGGGTCGTGCGTGAAGGCCTGAAGTCGGATGAGCGCGTCGTCATCCTCGGGCTCATGAGCGTGCGCAACGGCATGAAGGTGAAGGCCACGCCTGCGGACATGCAGCCGGCGACGGCGAACTCCAGCCAGGAAAAGCGGCCATGAACTTCGCCCGCATTTTCGTGGACCGGCCGATCTTCGCGGCCGTGCTCAGCATCGTCATCACGATGCTCGGCGCCCTGGCCTACTTCGCGCTGCCCGTGGCGCAGTATCCCGAAGTCATCCCGCCCACCGTCGTCGTCTCGGCCTCCTACCCCGGCGCGGACGCCCGCACTCTGGCCGAGACCGTCTCCACGCCGCTGGAGCAGGAGATCAACGGCGTCGAGGACATGCTCTATGTGTCCTCCTCCTCGACCAGTGACGGCCGCGTGCAGATCACCGTCACCTTTCGTCTCGGCACGGACCTGGACAAGGCGCAGGTGCTCGTGCAAAACCGCGTGAACGCCGCCGTGGCCCGTCTGCCCGAGGAGGTGCGGCGACTCGGCGTCGTGGTGAACAAGCGCTCGCCCGACCTCACGCTCGCGGCGCAGTTTTACAGCCCGGACGGCTCCCGCGAGGTGGATTACCTC
>CAZXPU010000129.1:0-617 GCA_964642905.1 uncultured Prosthecobacter sp. | reverse complement strand
ACGTCACCCTGCAGATTCAGAACGAGATCGCGCGCATCCCCGGCGTCGCGGAGGCCTCCTCGCTCGGCGGCCTGGACTACTCGATGCGCGTGTGGCTCGATCCTGAAAAGGTCGCCGGCGTCGGCCTCACCGCCGGGGATGTCGTGCGCGCCATCCGCGAACAAAATGTGCAGGTGGCGGCGGGCTCCCTGGGCCAGCCGCCGGCGGCGGAGGGCCTGGAGTTTCAATACACGCTGACCGCGCCGGGCCGCTTGAAGAAGGCGGAGGAGTTTGGCGACATCGTGCTCAAGACAGGGTCGTTGGGGGATGTGGTGCGCCTGCGCGACGTGGCGCGCATCGAGCTCGGCTCCCGCGACTACTCCAGCAAGACCTACATGGACGGCTACAACGCCGTCTCCCTGCGCGTGTTCCAGCTTCCCGGCAGCAACGCCATCCAGACCGCCGACGCCGTGTACGCCCGCCTCGCGCAGCTCAAGGAGCGCTTTCCGCCCGGCATCGACTACCGCATCAACTACGACACCACCAAGTTCGTCCGCGCCTCGATCAAGTCCGTGCTCACCACGCTTGTCGAAGCCGTGCTGCTCGTCGTCTTCGTCGTCATTCTCTTCCTGCAGAGC
>CAZXPU010000128.1:0-15040 GCA_964642905.1 uncultured Prosthecobacter sp. | reverse complement strand
TCACGATCGTGGTGAAGCTGGTGGTGGGTCTGCGTCCGAGCACGGAGGTCGAGGTGAGCGGCCTGGACCTTGCCGAGCATGGCGAGTCCGGCTACGAGCACTGAGGAGACGCCGGGCAGGCCCCGGCCGACCTAACCAAAAAATCCTGAGGCCGGTGCGCTGTGTGCGCACCGGCCTTTTTCATTGCACCCGGCCGGCTTCCAGGTAGTGACGGGCCTTCCATGAAAATCCGTGCCCTCTCCTGCCTGCTCTCCCTGGCCGCCAGCCTTGCCTTCGCCGCCGACAACGGCTTCACGCCCCTCTTTGACGGCAAGACCATGAGCGGCTGGAAGAACCCCTATGAGTGGGGCACCATCCAGGTCGTCAACGGAGAGATCCATCTCACCGGTGAAAAGAAGTTCTTTGTCGTCACCGAGAAGACCTACGGTGACTTTGTTTTTGAGGGCGACATCCTGCTGCCTCCCGGCAAGGCCAACAGCGGCTTCATGTTCCGCGCCCATGTGCAGCCCAACAAAGTTTTTGGCTATCAGGCCGAGGTGGACGGCGACGAAAACCGCAAATGGTCCGGCGGGCTCTATGATGAAGGACGCCGCATGTGGTTCATCAGCCCCGTCAAGGGCGACAAGGAGAGCGAGGCTGCCTTCCGCGCCCGGGCCGGCGACGCCTTCAAGCGCAACGACTGGAACACCTACCGCATCACCTGCCAGGGCAAACGGCTGAAGATCGAGGTCAACGGCGTCGTCACCACCGACGTCGAGGACGCCACGGATGCCAGCGGCGTCATCGCCATCCAGCACCACGGTGAAAAGGGCGCGACCTACAAGTTCCGCAACCTGCGCATCAAGGAGCTGAAGTGATATTTTGAAATAGGTAAAAATTGATCAAGCCATCCACGGAATTTAGAAGCCCATCTGTCCCATGAAAGCTGCGCGCCTGTTTCTGACAATTTTCACTTTACTGCTTGTTGCCTCCTGCAGCAGCATTCGGCCCCTGAGTTCCAAGCCCCCCTACTCGTCGATCAAAGTAAACAAGCCGTTCACCTGGGGTGATGGCGTGTTCCTGATCAAGGTGGAGATGCCGTCGGGAGAATACAAGCCCTTGTATGAAGACGACAAAGGGTACTATTATCAGGCTCCTCAGAAAATTACAGGTCGTGATTCCTTCTGGCCGCTGCTCATGGATGGTGGGCTGTTCCTGAAGCGCAACCTGGCCAAGCCCGACCAAATTTACATCATTCGCAATCAGTATGGCATACCAACCAGGATAAACATCGGAGACCGGGCGGATGTCAGCCTGCCCCGTTGATCGATCCCCCTAAAGGGACCACCCCGATGACTGAATCCTTTGCCGCCTTCATGGCAAGGGCTTTGCATGACCCCGAGCAGGGCTATTATGCGCGCAGAACCCGAGGCATCGGCGGCCAAAGGGGTGACTTCGCCACCGCCGCCACCCTCTCACCGGTCCTTGGCCAGGCTGTTGCCGCCTGGCTGAAAAAGGCGCAGGCCTGCAGGCCAAGGGTTCGGCAGGTCATTGAAGTCGGCGCAGGCAACGGCATGCTCATGCAGACCGTCCGGCAAGGCTTCGGATGGTGGCGCAGACGTCGGCTTGCCTGGAACATCGTTGAAACCTCCGCTCCGCTTCGCGAACAACAAAGACAACGGCTGGGCGATGGCGTTCGCTGGCACACGTCCCTCGAAGCCGCGCTGCAGTCATGCCAGGGGCAGGCCTTCATCTATCACAACGAACTGCTCGACGCCTTCCCCGCCCGCCTCGTGCAAAAGCAGGAGGACGGCTGGCAGGAGGTGTTTCTGAGTCATGAAAACGGGATCCCCCGCGAGCACCTTCGACCGCTGGCGTTGAACTTGGCGGAGCTCCGCGGCTTTTCCGCACTCAGCCACACCCGCTTCAGCGAGGGACAGAGAGTCGAGCTTCATGCCTGCGTCCGCGACTGGCTGCGCACCTGGGCAACGCACTGGACGGAGGGAGCGATGCTGACCGTCGACTATGGCGACCTGCTTCCCGGCCTTTATCATCGCCGCCCCCGGGGCACGGTCCGCGCCTACCTGATGCACCAGCGGCTGGAAGGAACAGCGGTCTATGAAAACATCGGCCGCCAGGACATCACGGCCGACATCAACTTCACCGACTATCGCGCCTGGGCTGCTGAGTGCGGCATGCAGGAGACCTTTTTCGGCAGCCAGGCGGATTTCATCCGGCTTCACCATCCAGGAGCCGCAGGCCCGATGGTGGACCCCGAAGGCGCCGGCAGTGCTTTTAAGGCCCTGGTGCATGAAAAAACATGAGCATGGCTCATCCCCGCCGAGAGGATTAGGCTTGCCAGCAACGGGGCTTTTTGAGACGAAATCTTCATGACCACCCCTCAACCTGCCCAACCCACCTTTTTCACCCTCAAGGACGGCCTGGTCGAAAGTTCGGCGGACCAGGTGCTTGTCGACGCCTTCGCGGCGGACTTCCAGGGCTTGAAGCATTTTGGCGGAAAAATCGGAGATGCGCTTGGATTTGAACCGCCCTGGTCGGGGGTGCTTCAGGAGGACGACCTCAGCGTGGCCTTTGCGTATTTCGGCGAGGGCACCGGCCCCAACGATCCTGGAGCAGGAGCGCTGACCACCCGCAAGACCCTGCTTTACGAACTGCTGACCCAGGTCACCACGCAACCCGGCTGATCCACTCCACCGCCCGCCCATGTCCGCCAACATCACCCCCTCCCTGCGCTCCGCCCTGGAACGCCTTCGTCATGGTGGAGCCGTCAATGGCATCCTCCTGGGCTGGAGAAGACAGGTGCTTATCAACGCCCTGCCCTTTGAAGAATTCCGTGCCGAAAAACTGCTCCTGGCCACCCACGAACTCCGGGATCACTTCAGCAGCGGCGGCGACCGCCTCGCGCACACCTTTTGGTTCGGCTTCGACAGCTGCCACGCCCTGGTCATCCACCGGGGGGAATGCACCCTGGTCATTCTTCACGTCCGAGCTGAGGAGGCTGACTTCCTGCGGCGTGCCGGACAGACCTTCCTGGATGACTGCCAGCTGCTGATTGAGGGTCTGCTCACGCCCACCTCGGCTGAAGCTTCCACTCCCGGCTTCAAGGCGGGCTTTCTTTGATCCTCAAGGCAGCGCCTTCACCAGCCAGACACCGCAGTTCCGAACGCATCGGCACAAACTGATTGCCGTCGGCGCTTTTCCGCATCATTCAGCGTTCCCGAACGTTCTCCTTTGTCGTGAATCCCTCACCCCGAAAATCCAACATGACCTGGCTTACCTTTGCCCTTCTCACCGTGCTCTCCTGGGGCGTTTATGGAGTCATCCTTCACAAAGGCCGCGGCTACATGCCGATGGGCCCCGAAACTCCGCACGCAGGGCTGAAAGCCTTCCTCTTTGTCTGCATCGCCTACGCCCTGATCGGCATCGTCTCCGCGCTGGTGCTGAAGGCCCGAGGAACCAACTGGTCCTTCACCAGCACAGGCATCTCCTGGAGCCTGGTCGCCGGTGTGGCGGGCGCCCTTGGAGCGCTCACCCTCGTTCTGGCTCTCGGTGCCGCATCCCCGATCTACAAAGGAGCGGCAGCCGCGGCTGTCATGCCCATCGTTTTTGCCGGCGCCCCCGTGGTGAACACCCTCACGGCCATGCTCATCCACCCCCCCGAAGGCGGCTTCAAGTCCATCCCCATGCCCTTCCTCGCCGGCTGCATCCTGGCCGTCGGAGGCGCCTTCCTGGTCGCCAAATACGCCCCCTCGAACACAGGTGGTGGAGCCGCTCACAAGCCTGCGGCCTCCGAACCCGCGAGGCATTGATGGCCATCGAGCCGCCCCTCCCCGGTATGAGGACTCCCACCAGCCCTCGTCAGCTTTTCCAGATGCTCGACTCGGGCCGCATCACCCGTGAGGAGTTTCGCACCCGCATGGCCGAATGCGCCGGGGAGATCATCGATGAAATGAAGGAAGACCACCTGAATCCGGTGGCCGCCTTCATGGAACAGATGCTCAGCCGCCGGGCAGCCTCCAAGCTTTTGCGCAAGCATGAAGAAGCCGTGATCCGTGAGGTGCTTCAGGCTCTGTCAGAAGTGGAGGATTTCGCTCCCGCCCGCTGGCTCTGGAATGCCGCCCACCCCCACATGCCTCTTCACGCCTTCTTTCGCAGCAAGCGTGAGCCGGTGTTCCGGGTTGTCATGATCGACGCCATGCCCCAGCTCATTGCCGTCACCGTTGAATACGGCACGCCTGGCATGGATGGCCTGGTCCGCGAAAACCTGCGGCTGCGCCGCGACCGAAGGGGCCGACTGGGGTTGGAACGACGCCAGCTTGTCCCGGATTGACAAACAGCCGACGGCCTTTTCATGGTCCGTCTTGGCAAATTCACCCTTATGAAGTTAAGCTTGGTTCGTTAAGGAACATCTCGTGATCAACATGAAAACCTTGCTCTTGCTCCCGCTCCTTGCCTGCACCCCCGTTCTTCAGGCACAAAACACAAGCCCGACTCCCGCCCCGGCGCCGGCACCCGCAAAACTGACCGAAGCCCAGGTTTCCAACGTGCTCAGTCAGCTTCAGGAGCTTGAAAAAAGCATCCTGGCCCAGCGCAACAGCAACCTTTCCTCCATCCTCGCCAAACTCAACGACGCCATCTCCAGCGACCAGGCCGCCGTGAAGTTCTACACCGACTGCGACGTTCTTGTGAACAGCGAACGCAAGGAGGGCACCAAGGCCGAGGCACGCCAGCGGGCCGAGCAGATCGAGCGCTCCATGGACCGCAGCAAGGCCAAGGGGGGCGGAGGAGGTGGTGGTGGTGGCGCAAACAACGATGAAGGTGAAACGGGCCTGGCCCTTCGTCTCGGCCTTCGCTATCTCATCCTCACGCTCGAGGCCCATGAGGCCAAGGACGAGGATTTCAAAAAAATGGCCCCCAAGCTCCAGGCCTACATCCAGGATCTGGTCGCCTCCGCCCCCAAGCTCAAGGGACGGGCCATGAACAACCTCATCCGAGTCGGTGGCAATGGCAGCCCCGTGGTCGAAGCCTTCCAGTTGGATCGCTTTCTGAACAGCCCGCACTGGAGCCGCAGCCCGGTGGATTTTGGCAGCATTTACCAACAAACCCTGTTCTACATCGCCGAGGAAGAGAAGGCCCAGGATTCGCTTCCTGCCCTGTACGACAACCGGATCAACTCCGAGGCCGCCTTCCGCAAGGAGCAGATGCCCGCTCCCGAGTACGCCCTCTGGCTCCAAAATGAATTCCCCGCCCTGCGCTGGGAACGCGCCATCTACCTCTACAAAAAAGGCAGCTCCCCGATTCAGGCCATGGGCGACATGCTCAAGGTGATCAAGGAGTTTCCCGCTCACGCGGACGCCCCCAAGTGGGTCGCGGAATTGCGCAGCGTCGTCAATGAGTCCTCCGCCGTGCCGACCACCAGCGCCGCGGACAATCCAGCCAGCAACTGACCATGCACAGGCTCCTGCGCAGCTTCCGCTGTGCCTTCTCGGGCATCGGCTGGGCCTTGCGGACCCAGGCCAACCTGCGCATCCACGCCGCCGCCACTCTCGGCGTCATCTCCCTGGGACTGATCGACAACCTCGCCGCCTGGGAATGGTGCGCCATCCTTGGCTGCATCGCCCTGGTCTGGTGCGCCGAGCTTTTCAACACCGCCCTGGAAATCCTCTGCGACCGCATCACCACCGAACCCGATGAATCCATTCGCCGGGCCAAGGATGCTGCCGCCGGAGCCGTGCTGGTCTGCGCGATTTTAAGCGTGATCATCGCAGCCTGGGTGTTTTTTTGAAACCCAAAGTCGCAGACACAAGGTTCACGGCGGCTTTGGAAGCCCGCATTTTTTAGTTTTCAGAGTCCTTCAGCCGACTAAAGAGCCTCCCCCCACCTCCTGCCATGCTCAATCCCCGTTCCTCGCTCCTGATCGCCGCCCTTGCCCTGCCGGCAGCCGCGGCTGACAAAGTGGACTTCAACACCCAGGTGAAGCCCATCCTCGAAGCCGCCTGCACCCACTGCCATGGTGCGGAGAAGGACAAGGGCGATTTCCGCCTGCATACCAAGGAGGACATGGTCAAGGGCAATGAAAACGGCCCCGGCCTCACCCCCGGCGACCTCAAAAAAAGCGCCATCTACAGCACCCTCATCCTTCCGCATGACGATGACATGGTCATGCCCCCGGAAAAGGAGGGCCTGCTCGACAAGTCGCAGATCGAGATCATCAAGGCCTGGGTTGAGCAGGGCGCCGACTGGCCCGCCGGAGTGAAGCTGGCCGTCAAGCCGCGCATCGACTTCGTCAAACACATCCAGCCGATCCTGGAGCAGAACTGCGTCAGCTGTCACAACCCCGAAAAAGACAAGGGTGAATGGATTCTCAGCACCCGCAAGCAGGCCTTTGAAACCGGCGAAAACGCCCCCAACATCGTTCCCTTCAACCTCGAGAAGAGCGCCATCTACCACCTCACCACCCTGGCTGCGGATGAAGATGACCTCATGCCTCCGAAGAAAAGCGGCGGCCCCCTCAAGAAAGAGGAGATCGCCATGCTCAAGGGCTGGATCGAGCAGGGAGCCGTCTGGCCTGACAACATCAAGCTGGTCGCCAAGGAAAAGACCGCCGTCGCCACCAACAACCCGGACACGATGGAGCTGGTGAAGAAGATCCACGCCTTCATTGTCCAGACCTCCAAGGAAAAGCAGGAGTCGGAGATGAAGAACTACGACACCAAGGTTCCCAAGACCGGCGCGCCCTACTCCATGGTCGCCATCAAGGGGGGCGAGTTCATGATCGGCAGCCCCGCCGCCGAAGCCGGCCGCACCGATGACGAAGGCCCGCAGGTGAACGTCAAGATCAAGCCGTTCTGGATGGGCAAATACGAGGTCACCTGGGATGAGTATGAACCCTTCCAGCTCACCAGCGAAGGCCGTAACAAGGACGGCAGCCGCAAAGTCTGGGCCGCCACCGACAAGCCCGAGGACCTCATCTCCCAGCCCACCCCGCCCTACCAGCCGATGGACTTCGGCATGGGCCGCAACGGCTTCCCCGCCATCTGCATGACCCAGCATGCCGCGAACAAATATTGCCAGTGGCTCTCCGCCCAGACCGGCCATTTCTACCGTCTGCCCACCGAGGCCGAATGGGAGTACGCCGCCCGCGCAGGCACCAAGACCGCCTACTTCTTCGGGGACGACGCCTCCAAGCTGAAGGAATACGCCTGGTTCTTCGAAAACGCCCCCAACTTCCAGTACAGCCTCGTCGGCAAGCTCAAGCCCAACCCCTGGGGCCTGCATGACATCTACGGCAACGTCTGCGAATGGACGCTCGACCAGTACCTGCCCGACAGCTTCAAGACCATCGCCTCCCTCGGCGGTGACAAGTGGATCCCCTCCAAGACCCCCTACCCGCACGTCGCACGTGGCGGTCATTACGATGATGATCCTGAAATGTGCCGCAGCGCCGCCCGCCGCGCCTCCGAGCCCGGCTGGAAGCAGCAGGACCCCCAGCTTCCCAAGTCCATCTGGTATCTGACCGATGCGACCTGGCTCGGCTTCCGCGTCGTTCGCCCGCTCGAAATCCCGACGGTTGAGGAAATGTTCGCCGCCTGGAACAACGGCGTCTCGAAGGAATAACCTGGATTGTTTTCTGTCGAAGCCGGGCAAGCCTCATTGCTTCATGATTCCCCCTGGTCATGGTGTGCGTAACTGCCACCATGACCTTTTTTCATTTCATGCTCGCCTCCGCCAGGCACTACTGGCGTGGCCACCTCGGCCTGCTGCTCGGTGCTTTCCTGGCCTCCGCCATCCTGAGCGGCTCGCTCCTGGTCGGCGACTCCGTCCGCGCCAGCCTGCGCAGGGTTGCGGAGATGCGCCTTGGCAAGGTCCAGTCCGGCCTGCTTGGCGGCGACCGCTGGTTCACGGCTGACCTGGTGAAAAAATCCGCCGCCGAGCCTGTCATCATCGCCGTCGGCTCCACCGCCAGCGCCAGTGGCAAGGCCCGTGTCAACGGCACCCAGATCCTCGGTGTGGACGCCGGCTTCTGGAAGCTCTCCAGCCGCGGCCAACCGCAAACCTTCGCCCGCAGCGAAGTCCTCGTGAACGAACCGCTGGCCCGCAAGCTCGGCATCCAGGCTGGCGACACCGTCATCGTCCGCCTGGAACGCCCCAGCGCCATCTCACGGGACGCCCCTCTCTCCGGTTCCACCAACCAGGACGTCTCCCTGCGCCGCAAGGTGGCCGGCATTGTAGCGGCAGAGGATTTCGGAGCCTTTCAGCTCACCGCCTCCCAGATCACCCCTGACACGGTCTTTGTCGGGCTAGAGGATCTGCAGGTCCAGCTTGAGATGGACGGCAAGGTCAACGCGGCCCTGAGCGCAGTGCCGTCTCTTTCCACCGATGCCTTCGAAAAGGCCAAGACCCTGGATGACCTTGGCCTCAAGCTCACGCGGGTCGCCGGTGGCCGGAAGGAATGGGAGGTCAGTACCAGCCGTGTTTTCATGGACGCCAGCCTCGCATCGAGCCTGCTCAATCGGGACGCCGCCTACGGAGCGCTCACCTACCTCGTGAACGGCCTGAAGTCCGCCAGGGGCGGCACCCCCTACTCAATGATCACCGCCGTCGACCGCATCGGCGGCGAGGGTGACGGCATCACCATCTCCCAATGGCTCGCCGAGGACCAGAACCTGGCCGTCGGTGATGAGGTGGAGGTCTTTTACTTTGTCGTCGGTCTTGGACGCGAGCTGAAGCAGCAGTCGGCAAAGTTCAAGGTGCGCGGCATCCTGCCAATGACCGACCCTGAGGTCACCCGGGCCTGGACGCCGGAGTTCCCCGGCGTGTCCGATGTCGACAACTGCCGCGACTGGGAGCCGGGCATCCCGATGGACATGAAGGCCATCCGCGACAAGGACGAAAAGTACTGGGACGATTACAAAGGCACGCCGAAGGGCTTCATCAGCCTCGCCGCCGGACAAAAACTGTGGGCCAACCGATTTGGTCGCCTCACCGCCGTGCGCTTTCCAGACAAGGGCGAGGACGAGGCGAAGCTGAGGACCGAGCTTCTCTCCACCCTCCACCTTTCCGACATTGGTCTGACGCCGCGTGAGTTTAAAAAGGACGCCGACGCCGCGGCCAGGGGCAGCGTGGATTTCGGCGGGCTGTTCATCGGCCTGAGCCTGTTCCTCATCGCCGCCGCCCTGGTGTTCGCCGCCCTGCTCTTCCTCTTCACCCTGGAACGCCGGGCCTCGCAGGTCGGCCTGCTTCTCGCGCTCGGCTGGACACGCTCCCGGGTCCGGCGCGCCCTGCTGGGCGAGGCGGGTGTGATCGCCCTGCTTGGAAGCATCGTTGGTTTGGCAGGCGGCGTGTTTTACACCCAGGCGGCCCTTGCCGGACTGCGTGGAGCCTGGTCCGGGGCCGCCCAGGGGCTGCCGCTCATCTACTCGGCCAGCCCGGCCACCCAGGTCGGCGCCGCCGCAGCTTCCGTCCTGATCGTCCTCGGCACCCTCGGATGGGCCAGCCGGAAGATGTTCAGCAAAACCCCGCGTGAACTCTGGAGCGGTGATGCATCCTCGCTCCAAGGCCCGGTCCATGCCTTGTCCGCCTTCCGCAGGGCTCTCCCCTGGCTGATCACCGCGGTCTCCGCCGGTCTCGTTTTCGGGGCCAGGTCGGCAAAGGCGCCCGAGACCGTCGCGGGCATGTTCTTCGGCAGCGGCATGATGCTCATGATCGCCGGCCTGCTGTTCGCCGGAGCCTGGATGCGGCGTGACCGCGGCTCGCTGGCCCAGTCGCTCGTCCAGATCGGCATGCGCAACATTTCACGCAGGCCCTCACGCAGTCTGGCGGTCATTGGCATGATGGCAGGCGGCATCTTCCTCGTCACGGCAGTGAACGCCTTCCGCATGAACGCCGGTGACGTGACCCAGCATGACTCCGGCACCGGCGGCTTTGCCCTCATCGGCGAATCCTCCCTGCCCATCTACGAGGACCTGAACTCCAAGGCCGGCATCGAGGCCTTTGGCCTGGACGAGGAGCTCATGAAGCAGGTGAAGATCATCCCCTTCCGCGTTCGTGAAGGCGACGACGCCAGCTGCCTCAATCTCAACCGCGCCCAGAAGCCGGTGCTGGTCGGCGTGAACCCCGACCTGCTCACGGGGCGCTTCCGGTTTGCGTCAGGTGAAGGCTGGCAGCGGCTGAATGCCCTGGATGGCATCTTCGACAAGCATGCGAAACCCAGGAATGCCGGCGCTGTCCTGAGGCCGCTCGACAAGCCGACACCCGCCAACGTTGCCATCGCCGATCAGGCCACGGCCATGTGGGGGCTCGGCAAGGGCGTGGGTGATTCCGTGGAGTACCCGAATGCCGCAGGGCAGACCCTTGCTATTGAGCTGGCCGGCCTTCTCGGCGGCTCCGTGCTCCAGGGCAAGATGATCACCAGCGAGGCAGCCTTCCTGCAAGCCTACCCCGATGCGGCTGGCTACCGTTTCTTCCTCATCGACTGTCCGGCCTCCAGGCAGGAGGAAGTCAGCAGCCATCTGACGCGCCAGCTTGAACCGCGCGGCCTTGCCCTGGAACCAGCGGGCCGTCGTCTCGAAACCTTCCTCGCCGTGCAGAACACCTACATCGGCATCTTCACCATCCTCGGCGGTCTGGGCGTGCTGCTTGGCACCGCCGGCCTCGGCGTGCTCGTGGCCCGCCATGTGCTCGAACGTCGCGGTGAACTTGGCCTGATGCAGGCTCTTGGCTTCCTGCCCGCCGCCCTTCGACGCCTGGTGCTTGGCGAGCACGTCTTCCTGCTGGTCGCAGGCCTCCTGCTCGGCGTCGTCTGCGCCCTGATCGCCGTCTGGCCCGGGATGAGTCAGGGCGGTGGTGACCTGCCGCTCGGATTCCTTGGCGCCCTGCTTTCCGGCGTGCTGGTCTTCGGCCTGCTCACCTGCTGGCTCGCCGTGGCCTCGGCCGTGCGTGGCAGGCTGCTGGAATCCATCCGCCGCGAATAGCCTTGAAGGGACATGGAGTGAGACCACCCCAGACTCACTTGCCCTGCTGCGCCCAGAAGGCTTCGGGCGGCATGAGGTCACGCCCCTCCTCATCAAACTTCGTGCCAATCTCCTGCACGGGCAGACTGCGGGCGACATCCAATCCTGTCTTGATGCTGGCAGGCGTGAAAACCAGACGCGTCAGCGACAGGCCCTTCAACGGCGTCAGATCGGAGACCGGTGTTTCGCCGATGTGCAGACGCTGCAAGGCGCTGCCGCTGAGCGGTGACAGGTCCGTGACCTTCGTCTTGTGCAAGGTCAGGCTCACCAGCGGCATTCCTTTCAAGGCGGCAATGCTGGTGACCGGCGTGCCGGTCAGCCAGAGCATCTGGATCGGCGACTTTGCCAGCGGAGCGATGTCGCTCACCCGGGTGTCCACGATGTTGACCTCGATCAACGGCGCACCTTCGAGCGCGCTGAGATCACTCACCGGTGTGCGGCTGAGGTAGATCTTTTCCAGCGGCATGCCACGCAGAGGTGAAAGGTCGGTGACCGGGCTGTCCTCGAGATAAAGTTCGACCAGCTTCATGCCCTTGAGCGGCCGGATGTCCTTGATGGGCGTGCCGCTGAGATCCAGGGCCAGCGGCGAAAAGCGCGTCAGAAACTCCAGGCTGGACACCTTCGCGCCGCGCAGGCTCAGCGCCACGGGCTCGCCTTCCTGCATGTTGAACTCACCGCTGCCATCATAACCAGGATTGTGGAATTTGATCTCCGTGTGCAGCATCTCCGCCGTCCAGAAGGTCTTTTTCGGAGCTGCTGGCTTTTCCAGCGGCGCCGTGGTCGTGGCCGGCGTCGCGGCTGCCGAGGTGGGCGCGGCAGCCGGCTTGGAGGCTTCAACCGGGGCGGGTTTTTCCCCGCAGGCGGCGAGAACCAGGAGCAGCGGGGCGGACAGGAAAAGGGACTTCATGAGGGCGACCATGAACGAGGCGGCATCGCCCTGTCCATCATCAAATGCGCACCAGCCTTGCCTCGGCGGGGCGGCGGTGCCATAACCGCGCCTTCCCGTGTAAAAATTCCGCCCTGAAAGCATCGAAACCCCAGGCCCGTTCCCTACGCCCCTCATGTCCAAAGCTCCCTCCAACTCCGGCCGTAACATGGCCCTCACCGCCGCCTTCCTGGGCTGGCTCTTCGACGGTTTCGAAATGGGCCTCTTCCCCCTCATCGGCAGCCCGGCCCTGGCGGACCTGCTGAAAGTGGAGCCGAGCAACCCGGTGGTGCTGAACTGGTTCAACGTCATCCTTGCCACATTCCTGGTTGGGGCGGCCACCGGCGGCGTGCTCTTCGGCTGGCTGGGCGACCGCATCGGCCGCGTCCGTGCGATGAGCCTCTCCATCTTCACCTACGCCATCTTCACCGGTCTCTGCGGTCTGGCGACCGAGGCCTGGCACATCGCCGGCCTGCGCTTCATCGCCTCCCTCGGCATGGGTGGTGAATGGGCCCTTGGCGTGGCCCTGGTCAACGAACTCTGGACCAAGGGCAACCGCGCCTTCATCGCCGGCATGATCGGCGCCGCAGCCAATGTTGGTTACCTGCTGGTCGCCCTGCTCAGCCTCTCCCTCGTCAATTTCATCGCCGAGGTGAAGGACATCTTCATCGCCTGCGGCATGGGCCAGCAGCTTGCCGACTCCTGGTTCTCCAATGGCGGCTGGCGTTTCCTGATGATCACCGGCGCCCTGCCCGCCCTGCTCATCTTCCTCATCCAGATCTTCGTCCCGGAAAGTCACAAATGGGAGGAGGAGAAGGCCAGCGGCGCCACCAGCCACTGGAGCAACAGCGACATGCTCGGCGTGCTCGCCGGCGGCCTCACCGCCCTGGTCATCATCTTCTCCTGGTCCCCCCTCGGCCCGCAGTACGGCATCACGCCGACCTACGCCGCCATCATCACCTTCACCGGCCTTGGCGTGGTCTTCTGGGGCTACGTTTTCCCGGTGAAAAGCTACCTCCGCCGCGCCGGCATCGCCGGATCCATGAAAAGCGCGGACAGCTCCCTGATCATGCGCCACCTGCTCATCGGCGCCAGCCTTGCCGGCGTCGCCCTCCTCGGCACCTGGGGCGCCGCCCAGCAGGCCCCCAAATGGGCCATCGACCTGAACAACGCCACAGGCAAGCTCAGCGCCCATCCCAAGGAATACGTCCAGATGACCACCTCGATCGGCGCCATCATCTTCACCCTCATCACCCCGATCATCGGCGACATCCTCGGCCGTCGCCTCACCTACAGCATCTGCTGCGCCCTCGCCGGCCTGTCCGCCGTGACCTTCTACCAGTTCTGCCACACCATCGACACCACCTTCTACGTCGCCGCCTTCCTCATGGGCGGCCTCACCGCCACCTTCTACGGCTTCTTCCCGCTCTACCTGCCCGAGCTCTTCCCCACCAGCGTGCGCGCCACCGGTCAGGGTTTCTGCTTCAACGTCGGACGCATCATTGCCGCCGTCGGCGGTCTGCAGATCGCCAACCTGGTGGGCCTTTTCGGCACCGCCGACACCCCGGCCTTCGCCAAGGCCGCCAGCGCCTACACCGTCCTCTGCGGCATCTACCTCGTCGGTGTCTTCATCGTCTGGGCCGCCCCGGAGACCAAGGGCAAGGGCTTGACCTGATCCACGCCCCTCCCGCCTGCCCTGAATCTTGCCGCAAGGCCTCTCCACGCCTTGCAAAGACACGTCCGCCGTGGACAATCGCGCTCCGGTCCGCCCGGCACCCGCCCCTTTCCCCCAACCACCCCCGCCATGCCCAAGAAGTCCGCCTCTGCCAAAGCTGAAATCGCCGCCGCCTCCTCGATCCGCCCGATCCGGAAGCTCATGGTCGCGAACCGCTCTGAAATCGCCATCCGCGTCATGCGGGCGGCCACCGAGCTCGGCATCCGCACCGTCGGCATCTACGCCCAGGAAGACCGCTTCTGCCCCCATCGCTTCAAGGCCGATGAAGCCTACGAGCTGAACAAGGACAAGGGCCCCCTCGGCGCCTACCTCGACATCGACGGCATCGTCACGCTGGCCAAGGAAAAGGGCGTGGACGCCATCCACCCCGGCTACGGCTTCCTTTCCGAAAACCCGGACTTCGCCCGCGCCTGTGAAAAGGCCGGCATCATCTTCGTCGGCCCCAATCCGAAGATCCTCACGATGATGGGCGACAAGACCGCCGCCCGCAGCGTCGCCCGCAAGCTGCGCGTGCCCATCCTGGAAGGCACCGACGAACCGGTGAACGACCGCAAGGAGGCCCTGGCCATCGCCAAGAAGATCGGCTTCCCCCTCATCATCAAGGCGGCCTTCGGCGGCGGTGGACGCGGCATGCGCATCGTCCGCGAGGCGAAGGACCTCGAGAAGCTGCTCGACGAGGCCCAGACCGAAGCCGCGCGTGCCTTTGGCAACGGTGCCGTCTTCCTCGAAAAGTTTGTGGGCAAGGCCAAGCACATCGAGGTGCAGATCCTCGCCGACAAGCATGGCAACGTCCTGCACCTCCACGAGCGCGACTGCTCCGTGCAGCGCCGCCACCAGAAGGTCATCGAGCAGGCGCCCAGCTACGGCGTGAAGCAGGAGATCATCGACGGCCTCTGCGACGCCGCCGTGAAGCTTGCGAAAGAGGTCGGCTACACCCACGCCGGCACCGTCGAGTTCCTCGTCGATCACGAGTCCGGTGAATGGTACTTCATCGAGATGAACCCCCGCATCCAGGTGGAGCACACCGTCACCGAGGAGATCACCGGCATCGACATCGTCCGCAGCCAGATCCTCATCGCCCAGGGCCACCGCATGCATGACGAGCCGCTCGCCCTGCCCGCCCAGGGCAAGATCGAGAAAAGTGGTTATGCCATCCAGTGCCGCATCACCACCGAGGATCCCGAGAACGGCTTCACGCCCGACTTCGGCAAGATCCTCACCTACCGCAGCGCCGGCGGCTTCGGCATCCGCCTCGACGGCGCGCTCGGCGCCACCAACGCGGTCGTCACCCCCTACTACGACTCCATGCTGGTGAAGATGACCGTCTTCGCCCGCACTTATGAGCAGGCCCTCGACCGCATGGACCGC
>CAZXPU010000127.1:0-15248 GCA_964642905.1 uncultured Prosthecobacter sp. | reverse complement strand
GATTGCTGAAAACGCCGCCGCCGGAACGGTGGATTTCTTTTCCTGGTGGCGCGATCTTTACGACGAACAGGCCACATGGGCCGGGGTGCGCAACCAGCCTCCGCTGCTGGCCAATCTGGGAGTCAGCCTGATGGAAAAGGCGGTGCTGGACGGACTGTGCAAAGCGTCGGGCCTGCCGCTGCACCGTCTGCTGCAGTCTGATCTGCTGAAGATCGAGCTCGGGGCGGTTCATGGCGAGCTTGCCGGGCTGACCCCCAGGCAGGTGCTGGTGGCCGAGCCCTTGAACCGGGTGGCTTTGCGGCACACCATCGGCCTGGCGGATCCCTTGCGTGACGAGGAATCTCCCGGCCTTGACGACGGGCTGCCCGACACGCTGGCGGCTTCCATCCGGGCCTACGGTTTGAGCTATTTCAAAATCAAGGTCTGCGGGGATGTTGCGGTGGACATTCCAAGGCTGAGGATCATCACGGAGGTGCTGACAGCCGGCTGCCCGGACGGCTTCAAGGCCACGCTGGATGGCAATGAGCAGTTCACCGACCTGCAGGCCTTCCGGGAATTCTACGCCACCCTCCAGGCCGACCGCTCGCTCGCACCTCTCTTCAACAGCCTGCTGCTGATTGAGCAGCCGCTCTACCGGGATCATGCGCTCAAGGATGACGTGGCGCCGGTGCTCGCCGGCTGGCAGGACGGCCCGGGCATGATCATCGACGAATCCGACGGCTCGCTCGCGGATCTGCCGCGCGCCCTGGACCTGGGCTACAGCGGCACCAGCTTCAAGGCCTGCAAGGGCATCCTGAAAGGCCTGGCCAACGCCGCCCTGCTCAAGGTGCGTGCGCCGTCGATGAGCCGTCCGCCGATTCAAAGCGGAGAGGATCTGGCCGGTGTCGGACCGGTCTGCCTGCTTCAGGACCTGGCCATGGTGGCGGCTCTCGGCATCACTCATGCGGAACGCAACGGTCATCATTATTTTCGGGGGCTGAGCATGTATCCGCCGGAATTTCAGGAGGCTGCCCTGCGCGAGCATCCCGGCTATTACCATCGCCATGAGCGGGGTTATCCGATCTTGGAGATCCGCGAGGGGCTGTTGAACCTGGACTCCATCAATGCCGCGCCTTTTGGCTGCGCCATCCCTGCCAGACCCGAACAGTTCATGCCGCTCAAAGCGTGGATCATGAGCGGAGGCATGTCCCAGCTTTAACTCCTATCTCGACAGCCGCCAGGCGGCTGCTTAACTGGCTCGGTTGAATCCTTATGCGCCAATACGATCTGATTGAATACCTGGCCATGGCCATGCAGGCCGGCGCCTCCGACCTGCACCTTTCCCCTGGAGCCCCGCCCACGATGCGCCTGCATGGTCGCATGACGCCGGTGACGGATGAAACCCTGGATGCCGTCGATGTGCGCGAGCTCGTCCTAGGCGGTCTCAAGGACACCCAGCGCGCCAAGCTGGAGCAGGAGTGGGAGCTGGACTTTGCCATCGAGGTCGAAAACCTGGGCCGGTTCCGTGGCAACGCCTGCTTCTGCATGGGCAGGATTGAAGGAAACTTCCGCTACATCCCCGACTCGATTCCCGAGCTTTCGCAGCTGGGTCATGGGCCGACCGTGGAAAAGCTCTGTGAGCTGCGCGACGGCCTCATTCTCATCACCGGCGTCAGCAACAGCGGCAAGACCACCACCCTGTGCAGCATGACCCAGCAGATCGCCGCCGCGCGCTCCTGCAACATAGTCACGATCGAGGACCCGATCGAGTTCGTCTTCAAGCATGGGCAGAGCCTCATCCGCCAGCGCCAGGTGGGCTTTGACACCCACGAGTTTTCCCGGGCGATGAAAAGCGCCCTGCGCCAGGATGTGAACGTCATCACCGTCAGCGAGCTGCGTGACCTGGAGACCATGCGCACGGCCCTGACCGCCGCGGAAACCGGTCACCTGGTCATCAGCACCCTGCACACCACCGACGTGCCGGCGACCATCACGCGCATCCTCGACAGCTATCCCCGGGACCAGCAGGACTACGTGGCCTCCCAGCTCAGCCACTGCCTGCGCGGCATCGTCTGCCAGCACCTGATCCGCCGCGCCGACGGCGAGGGCCGGGTGATGGCCTCCGAAGTCATGGTCATGAACAACGCCATCGCCGGCTGCATCCGCGACCAGCGCCTGCAGCAGATGCCCAGCCTCATCCAGATCGGCGGACGCGACGGCATGCACACGATCGACGACAGCCTGCTGCATCTGCTGAGCTATGATTTCATCACCCTGGAGGATGCCAAGGCGCACTGCCGGGACTACAGCTTCATCCAGATGGGTTACGAAAAGCTTCTGCGCGAGCGTGACCCGGGCCGCAAACGTTGATCCCAGACCCGATGACCGAAACCGACACCATCCATCTGCGCGGCCTGGACCTGCCGGTCCAGATTGGCGTGCCCGAGGAGGAGCGCGCCGGCTGGCAGACGCTTCAGGCGGATGTCAGCCTGCGGCCCGGCCTGCGTTTTGAAGAGATGCAGGATGACCTGGCGCGGACCGTGGATTACGCCGCCGTGGCCCTGCGTCTGCGCGCCCTGGCGGCGGAAAGACCCCGGCGTCTCATCGAAACCCTGGCCGCTGAAATCGCCGAATGCGTGCTGAAGGAGTTCGGCGCCCTGGAGGTCGTGGTGGAGCTTCGCAAACGCATCCTGCCTGGCTGCGATCATGTGGCGGTGCGCCTGAGCCGGAAAGCCTAGCCGGCAGGGTGTGGCACCGGCGCCGCCCTTTTTCAGAAAATGACGAACTGAAATTGCATTTCGGCGCATTTCTTCCAGCCTGCTGTCCCTGCCATGCCACTCGACCTGCCCTCCCACCTGTCCCTTGAGTCCCTCGGTGAGCCCGTTTATCGCGGCTCGGTGCAGAACCTGTATGCCGTGCCGAATCATCCCGGCTACATCATCTGCGAAACCACGGAGGCTGGCTCGGTCTTTGACGTGGGCAGCATCTTCAAGATTGAGGGCAATGACCTGAACCGCGCGATCTTCCGCCATGCCATGTACGGTCGCCTGGCGAAGGCGGACACCTGGCGGCGGGTGGAGGCGGTGCTCAAGGACGACCACACTCTGGGCTCGATCTGGCGCACGCAGCTCATGGAGGGCACGCTGCCGAACATGCTGGAAAACGGCGCGCAGACCCATCACATCGGCATGCTGGATGCAAAGACGGGTGAGATTGTCACCCAGGGAATGCCGGAGAACCCCAGCTGCTTCAATGTGGTGCGCCGTTTTCCGGTGATGAAACCGCCGCAGCGCAACGTGATGGGCAACTTCGTCTTCGATTACGCCCAGTTTCAGCAGAGCAGCACCTATGTCGTGCCCCTGGAATACATCGTGCGCTTCGGCGTGACGAGCGGCAGCTCGATCCTGCGCAAATATGAGGCGCTGGGCACCAAGGAGCGCCGCGCCTATGAGCAGGAGCTTGGCCTTGAAGGGCCGATGCGCGCCTGGCAGATGCTGGACCGTCCCATCTACGACCTGACCAGCAAGTATGAGCCAGAAGACCGTGCCGTGACCAAGCAGGAGGCGCTGCTGATGTCGGGCCTGAGCGTGGATCATTTCACCAGCACCATCCGCATGGCCCTGCTGGGAGCCTGGGCCGTTCGTGAACTGCTGGAGGAGATCGGCCTCCAGCTCTGGGACTTGAAATGGGAGTTCGCCGTGGACGGTGATGACCTGTTCTTCGTCGACACCATTGACGCCGACAGCTTCCGGGCGACGGGCCTCGTCGAGGTCGAAAACCGCCAGCTCATCATTCATTACAACAAGCAGGCCATGCGTGATTATTACCGCATCGTCTGCGCCGACTGGTATGCCGGGGTGAATGCCGCCAAGGTCGAGGCCGCCAAGACCGGCGTGCCCTTCAAGGAGATGCTCAAGACCGGCCAGGCCGCCGGGCGTTATCCACAGACACCGGTCGTGGACGCAGCCTTCCTGGAACTGCAGGCCCGCAAGACGGCGCTCATCAAGCAGCATGTCATGGCCGAGGCGGACTCCGCGACGGTACGGGCTGGGCTTGTTGAGGCTGGGCTGGCGGAAGCCGAGTTCTACCGGAGCAAGGGCCTGCTGGAGGACCTGCTGAAGCTGAACGCAGCCTGATCCGAGGAAAGTTTTTTCGGTGGGACAGAGCGAAGGCGCTGGAAATGACCAAGGACCAAAACGCAATGACCAAGGAATGACGCAAGGTCCCAAGTTTCAAGGCTGAAGCTCGGTGGCGATGGTGTGCTTGGATCATGGGGCTTGGTTTTTGGGGTTTCCTTGGTCATGGGTCCCTGAGCCTTGGTCATTTGAATCCGGGTCTTGGCCCCTTTGGATCCAGTGATTCAAGCATTCACCAAGACAGTTCACGCCACCGTGCGGCGTTCCCTCATCCCCCCATGAGATGTCTGTTGCTTGCTCTGACCGCCGCCTCCGCTTTCGCCGCCGACTGGCCGATGTGGCGGTTTGACGCCGGGCGCACGGCTTCATCCGAGGAACGTCTGCCTGACGGGCTGCAGCTCGAATGGGAACGGGTTTATTCGCCGCGTGAGCAGGTCTGGGATGATCCCCTCAACCATGACCTCATGCCCTATGACCGGGTGTTTGAGCCGGTGGTGCAGGGCGGTCGTCTTTTCATCGGCTTCAATGACAGCGACAAGGTGGTGGCGCTGGATCTGAAGACCGGCGGCGAGCTGTGGAGCTTTTACACCGACGCACCGGTGCGCCTGCCGGCGGCCTGCTCGCACGGCAGGGTGTACTTCACCAGCGACGACGGTCATCTTTACTGCGTGAAGGCCGAGGATGGATCGAGGATCTGGAGCTTCAACGGCGCACCATCGGCCCGCAAGGCCCTGGGCAACGGCAGGCTCACCTCCGCCTGGCCCGCCCGGGGCGGCGTGGTGATACGTGATGGCAAAGTTTGTTTTGCCGCCAGCATCTGGCCGTTCATGGGAACCTTCATTCATGCGCTGGATGCCGAGTCCGGCAGGGCGCTGTGGGTCAATGACGGCACCGGCGCCGACTTCATCAAACAACCGCACAGCGCCCCGGCCTTTGCCGGTGTCGCCCCTCAGGGGGCGCTTGTGCTGTCTGGAAACACGTTGCTGGTGCCGGGCGGACGGTCCGTGCCCGCCGGTTTTGACCTGCTCACGGGCGATCTGAAATTCTTCCACCTCAATGACGGAGGCAAGGGCAACGGCGGCTCGTTTGTGGCGGCCGGGGAGAAGAGCTTCTATCTGCACACCCGTGAACGCGGCGTGCGGACTTGTGATTTGAAGTCGGGCCTGCTCGGCCGGACCACGATGAATGAACCGGTGATCGATGGTGCGCGACTTTTCGATTCCGATGCGAAGTCGGTCCGTGAACTGGGCACGGCGGGCAAGGTGCTGTGGGAGGTGGCGGTGGATGGCTCCGGTGATCTCATCAAGGCGGGCGACCGCCTGTATGCGGCAGGCAAGGGCAGCCTCAGCGCCCTGTCGCTGACGGGAACACCGCGGGTCGTCTGGACGCTGCCGGTGGATGGAGAGGTACGTCGTCTGCTTGCCGCCGACGGCAGGCTGATCGCGGTGACGCTGGACGGCAGGATCCTGGTTTACGGGGCGGGTGCCAGCCAGGGACGCCTCAGTGCCCGGGCCAGGAAACCTGCACCGGCTCCCGAGGCGGCCGTAACGCTTGCCCGGTCGCTGCTTGCCAAGATCGACGATCCCGGCGGGCATGCACTGGTCTTTGCGGAAGGCGTGCCGGGTTTGACCGACGCCCTCCTGCAGGAGTCGAGGATGCAGGTCACGGTGATCGATCGGGATGCGGCCAGGGTTGAGGCGGCGCGGCGCGACTACGATGCGCAAGGACTCTACGGATCGCGGATCACCTTTCATCAGGGCGATGTGAAATCCTTCCAGGCACCTCCGCATTTTGCGCATCTGGTCATCTCGCCGGCGGATCAGGCGGCTGCGGCTTTCGTTTCGGTGCGGCCTTATGGCGGCGTGCTGATATGTCCGGCCGAAGGTGCGCCTGACGTTGCTGTCCTGGAGAAGGCGAAGGCCGTGGAGATGGGTGGCTGGCGCCTGTTCATTCGTCAGGGGGCCCTGCCCGGCGCGGCGGACTGGACGCATCAGTATGGCGACATCGCCAACACGGTGAAGTCGGATGACCGGCGCGTGCGTGCGCCTCTGGGCGTGCTGTGGTTTGGCGGCAGCTCGAACCTTGACGTGCTGCCCCGGCATGGTCACGGGCCTCCGGAGCAGGTGGTGGGCGGGCGGTTGTTCATCGAGGGCATGAACAGCCTCAGCGCCAGGGACGTCTACACCGGCCGGGTGATCTGGAAGCATGACTTCCAGGACCTGGGCACCTTCGGCGTCTATTACAACGAGACCTACGCCGACACGCCGCTGAGCACGGCGTATAACCAAAAACACATTCCCGGGGCCAACGGTCGCGGAACCAACTTTGCCGCCACGGAGGACGCGGTTCATGTGGCGGTGAAGGGGGAATGCCAGGTGCTCGACTCGCGCAGCGGGAGGCTGGTGCGGAGCATCCGCCTGCGCGAGGATGCCGCTGATCCGGCGCAGTGGGCCTTCATCGGGGTGACGGGCGACCTGCTGATCGGCGGTGATGACTTTGCCCATTTCAGCCTGCGGACAGGCGCCTCCAGCAGCCGCGCCTCGGCACCGATCGAGGATTGCTCCGCCAGCGCCGGGCTCGCGGTCTTCGACCGGCACAGCGGGCGTTTGCTCTGGCGGGTGAAGGCGCGACACAGCTTTCTGCACAACGCCATCGTCGCGGGCGGCGGGCGCATTTACTGCATCGACAAGCTCACGCGTCATGCCGAGGGATTGCTGACAAGGCGCGGCCTGGAGCTTCCGAAGGATTACAGGGTGGTGGCCTTTGAGGCCGACACGGGCAGGCTGCTGTGGGAGCATGGGCAGGATGTCTTCGGCACCTGGCTGGGATATTCCTCGGAGCATGACCTCCTTCTGCAGGCCGGGTCCAAGGCCAGCGACCGTCTTTCCACGGAGGTGGGGGAGGGCATGAGGGTCCTGGAGGGCACGACTGGCCGCATGCGCTGGCAGGATCTCAGGCGCAGCTACACCGGTCCGTGCATTCTGCATCACGCGCTCATCTTCACGGGGGCCAACTCCTACAGCACCTCCGGCGGCGCCTTCAGCCTGCTGACGGGCGAACCGCATCTGGTGATGAATCCGCTGACGGGCAAAAAGGAGCCCTGGCGACTCAATCGAACCTATGGCTGCAACACGGTCATCGCGAGCGAGCACCTGCTGACCTTCCGCAGCGGCGCGGCCGGCTTTTATGATCTGGACAGCATGAGCGGCACCTCGAACCTCGGCGGCTTCAAGTCAGGCTGCACTTCCAACCTCGTTGTCGCCAACGGCGTGCTCAACGCCCCCGACTACACCCGCACCTGCTCCTGCGCCTACCAGAACCAGACTTCACTGGCGCTCATCCACATGCCGGAGATGGAGATGTGGAGCTACAGCCAGTTTGGCCTGGATGCGAAGGAGGGCGAGCGTGTGCTGCGTGCGGGCATCAATTTCGGCGCCCCTGGCAACCGCCGTGCTGCCGACGGCACGCTGTGGCTGGAGCATCCCCATGTGGGAACCGGCAACGCCCCAAGGATCGGCATCGAGGGCCTTGGCAAAACCGTGCGCTGGTTCCGGCGTCACAGTTCCCAGGCGACCTCGAATCCGTCCAGCCAGGACTGGATTCTTGCCTCGGGCCTGATCGGCGAGGTGGAGATGGTCATCACACCCGCCTTGCGCAGGCCGCTGCTGGGCAAGCCGTCGGGCAAGTCTGAGGATGATGAAGGCAAGGCATCGGGCGCCGCAAAAAAAGGGTCGGCCAGGGCTGAACCCTCGGCAGCGTCACCCCGCCAGCCGGTTGAAACCGATCGCACGCTTCGTCCTCACACTGTGAGACTGCATTTCAGCGATCCGGAGCAGCTTCCCGTCGGACAGCGTGTCTTCAACGTCAGCTTGCAGGGGCGGACGATCATCGAAGGTCTGGACCTGGCCCGTGAGGGCGGCAGTGCGGTGCGTGAATTCAAGGAGGTCATCATCGGGCCGGAGTTGAAGGTCGGCCTGAAGGCTTCACCGGGCTCCAAGGCACCGCCTGTGATCAGCGGCGTGGAGTTTGTCGCTGAGTAAGGTCAGCCCTCCGTGAGCGGCACGGTGTGATATTCCAAGGCCCATTCCCGCATGTAGCGCACGAGATTGGGGGTGAAGCGATAGACGATCAGCTCGGGGTTGTCCGGCGTGCGCAGGTAGGCGCGCAGCAGCGGGTTGCTGTCCCAGATCTCCTTCAGCAGGACGGGATCGGTGACAATCTCGGCGATGGCGGTGATGCGCACCTGGTGATGATCGTCATCCGTGTAGCAGAGCTCGGCTTTGGGGTTGGCGGCAAGCTGGGCGGTCTTGCCGTAGCGGCGCAGGTTGGCGACGTAGATCGTGAAGCCGTCGGTGCGCACCGGGGAGACCGGGCGCAGCCTGGGCTGGTCGCCCTCGACGGTGGCGAGCATGGGGAACTTGGCGCGCTTCAGGGTGGCGAGCGCGAGCTCGCGAAGCTGGGAGGGGTCGACGGGCTGGGGTTGTGGCTGGGACATGGGGAGGATCAGAACCGATACGTCACGCGGAAGCGGAACATACGCGGTTCGATCGGATGCACATGCCTGGCGTCGATCGGGCCCGTGCCGGGATTGCTCTGGTAGAAGTAGCTGATGTCGTAGTCGCTGCGGTTGAGCAGGTTCAGGCAGTCGATGGCGGTCTCCCAGCTGTTGTGGCGGTAGCCGACGGTGGCGTTGACCATGAGGCTGTCGCGGCCCTTGACGGTGTTGGTCTCCTCCAGAGGGCTGTTGGCGAAGCAGCGGACGCGCGCCCCGGCGAAGAAGCCGTTGTCATTGCCCTGGGCGCCGAGGTTGATGCCGCCGCTGAACATGACGGGGATGCTGTTGGGGATGTGGTTGGCTCCGCCGGGGGCGTCGATCAGACGGGCGTTGGTGAGGGCCAGTTCGGCGTCGGCGCTGAACCAACGATGCGGACGCCAGTAGCTGGTCAGCTCGATGCCATAACGCTCGCTGGCCGGGCCGGGTTCGTTGGTGCCGGCGTCACCGACATAGATCAGCTCGCTGTCGCTGCGCAGCCAGAAGAAGGCGAGGGTGGTGGTGAGGTCGGGCACGGCCTGGGTGCGCAGGCCGATCTCCGCGCCCAGGGTGCGGACAAGCGGGTCGGCGGCGCTGCTGGCGGCGGACACGCCACGGGCGTCGTTGCTGTGAAAGCCGGTGCCGAAGTTGAGGTAGAGCTCGGTCTGCTTCCAGGGGCCGAAGATGGCGCTGAACTTCGGGCTGATGATGCCGGCGGTTTCGGCATCCTGCCCGTCGACGCTGCTCTTCAGGGGCTCGAAGTAAAAGAGGTCGCCGCGCACGCCAAGGACGGTGCGGAACCAGGGAGTCCAGCGGGTGGTGGCCTCGCCATAAAGCCCGATGCTGCTCTCCAGCAGGTCGTCCTGGCGGATGGTGGCTGTGCGATGACGCCGATGGGTGTTCCAGAGGCCGATGCCGTCGATGATGTCGGTGCGTGTCTGCAGGCCGAGGGTGAGGTCGGACTCGATGCCGAGAAACTCGCGCTTCTCCCAGGTGCGTGAAACCTGGCCGCCGAGGACCCAGCGCTGCTCGGCCTGCTGGAACTGGTCGCCGTTGACCGGGTCGTTGAGGAAGTACGTGAAGTTCGAGTAGAGGTCGAGCATGTAATGGATCGCGTAGGCATTGGCGCGGGTGACCACGTCGTCGTCGCGATGCTCGAAGGCGATGTTGAGGCTGTAGCGGTCGCTTTCGCCACCCGCCGTGCGGTCGAGCGTGTCGTAGCGTCCGAGCTGGCCTGCGTTGATGAGCGGCTCGGGAATCTGGTCGGTGCTGGTCCAGCTTCCGCGGTAGCCCATGAAGGTGATGCTGAGGCGGGTGTCGTCATCCTCCTTGAACCAGCGCAGCAGGCAGTTCCAGCGGTTGAACTCCTCCGGCTGCTGCCAGGGGCCGTCGTAGTAGTTGTATTCGAGGGCGTAGGTCAGGCCCTGCCTGACGCCATCCTCTGCTCCGGTCTTGAAGGGCAGCGTGCCGGCCACAAGCGCGCGGTAGTAATTGTACTCGCCGAATTCCAGCCTAACCAGGTTTTGCGGCATCAGGTCCCAGAGCAGAAAGTTCGCGCTGCCGGCGCTGCTGAGGTCGCCGTCGGCGGCGCTGTAGGTGCCCTTGGCGTAGTCGATGGACTGGATGAGTTCGGGGATGAGCGGGTTGAGGTCGGTGTAGCCCTGGCCGTGGGCATGGGTGCGCATGTTCAGCGGCATGCCCTCGAGGCTGATGCTGAAGTCGGTGCCATGGTCGAGGTTGAAGCCGCGCAGGAAGTACTGGTTCGCCTTTCCGCCACCGGCGTGCTGGGTGATGATCATGCCGGGCACGGCCTCCAGGATTTCGCCACGGCGCATGAGCGGGCGCGACATGAAGTCACTCTGCGAAGCCCGGCCCTTGCTGGCGCTGCCTGCCTGGCCAAGCAGGTCGTCCGCCTTGCCCTCGACGACGATTTCAGGCAGCTGCTCCACCTTTTCCTGGGCGGAGGCGGGCTGGCAGAGGGCCGCCGCAAGAAGGGCGGCAGCAAAGAAGGTTCGGGAGGGGCGGGGCATCGCGGGAGTGTTTGGCGTTCCCTATGACGACCCGCCCTGGCGGACCCCATGAAAAAAAAGGCCAGGTGGAAGCCTGGCCCGTTTGGGGATGGATGAAGCGGAGGCGCGCCTTTCGGTCAGCGGAAGAACTTCTTCGCCTTTTCGAAGAAGCTTTCCTCCATGGTGCTGGTGGGGTTTTCACCCACGGATGTGGCGAAGGCTTCCAGATGCGCTTTTTGTTCGGCCGTCAGCCTCGTCGGCACGGCGATCTGAACATGGACGTAAAGGTCTCCGTGGCGGTCCTCGCCGAGCGCCTTGACGCCCTTGCCGCGCAGGCGGAAGGTGGTGTCGTTCTGGGTGCCTGCGGGCACCTTGAGCATGGCCTTGCCCTCAAGGGTGGGCACGGTGGTCTCGCCGCCCAGGGCGGCGGTGGTGAAGCTCAGCGGCATGCGGCAGTGAAGGTCGTCGCCTTCACGCTCAAAGATGTCGTGCGCCTTGACGTTGACGACGATGTAGAGGTCGCCCGCCGGGCCGCCCTGAATGCCGTAGTCGCCATTGCCGCCGGAGCGAAGGCGTGAGCCGTCTTCGATGCCGGCGGGGATCTTCACGCGCAGCTTGGTGTGCTCGCGGCTTCTGCCGGTGCCGGTGCAGGATTTGCAGGGGTCGCTGATGACCTCGCCGCTGCCCTGGCAGTCGGGGCAGGTCTGCTGGATCTGGAAGAATCCGCGTGAGGAGATGACCTGGCCGACGCCGTTGCAGGTGCGGCAGGACTTTTTCCCGGCGCCGCTGGCGGAGCCGCTGCCGGAGCAGGTCTTGCACTGGTTGAGGCGGTCGTATTCGATCTCCTTTTCGATGCCGCGTGCGGCGTCTTCGAGGCTGATTTCGATGCCGTAACGAAGGTCGTTGCCACGTTGCGGGCCGTCGCGACGACGTCCGCCCCTGCCTCCTCCCGCACCGCCGCCAAAGAAGGATTCGAAGATGCCTCCACCACCACCTCCGCCGCCGAAGACCTCGCGGAAGATGTCAAAGGGATCGTGGAAGCCGCCGGCGCCACCTGCGCTGGGGCCACCCATGCCGCCTGTGAAAGCGGAGTGGCCGTAGCGGTCGTAGGCGGCGCGCTTCTGGTCGTCGTTCAGGACGTCATAGGCTTCACTGACCTCCTTGAACTTGTCCTCGGCAGCCTTGTCACCGGGGTTCTTGTCCGGGTGATATTTGACCGCCAGTTTGCGGTAGGCCTTTTTCAGATCGTCGGCGCTGGCATCACGGGACACGCCCAGAACCTCATAGTAGTCGCGTTTTTCGGCCATCGTGGGGGATCAGTAAGGGAAGAAGGAAAACGTGGGAGTGGGATCAGGCCTGGGGGGCTTCCGGCGCAGGCGCGGGAACCGTGGAAACAACGACGCTGGCGGCACGAAGGAGGCGGTCTTTCAGGCGGTAGCCGCGACGAGTGACGCGCAGGACGGTGCCTTCCGCGACCTTGTCGCTGGCTTCCTGGGCGACGGCGTCATGCAGGTTGGGATCGAAGGGTTTGTCCTGGGCCTCCACCTCGGTCACGCCGCTGTCGCGAAGGAAATCGGTGATCTGGCGGTGGACCATGTTCATGCCCATGAAGATCATGGATTTTTCGGATTCGGCACGGGCGGCGTCCAAGCCCATCTCGAAGTTGTCCAAGATGGGGAAAAGGGCGCGCAGCAGGTCGGCGTTGGCGTAGGCCCGGGCTTCCTGGGCCTCACGGGCGGCGCGTTTGCGGAAGTTGTCGAGCTCGGCGGCGTTGCGGTAGGCGAGGTCTTTCCAGTGGGTGATTTCGACCTGGGCAGCCTCCAGGGGATCGAGCTGGGGGGCTGGGGCTGAGGCTTCGGCGGCATCACCGGCCTGGACGACCTCGGGCTGGGTCTCGGGGGAGGGACTCGGCTCACTCATGGTTTGGGATGGGGTTTTTTTGAAAAACAAAGGGGGAAGGGGGGCGGAAGTATGGGACGATTTGACATGCAATCAAGCAGGGAGGGGAATTCGTTCCCTGTGCTGAGTGCGTCAGGTTTTCCCAGGTGAAACGCCCGGGAGGCAAGACCGGATACGTCAGACGACCCGGGTCCAGAGCACCTTGAGATAGCGGCTTTCAGGGCAGTTGGACATGACTGGATGGTCAAGGCCGGGACCGGTGCGGTCCAGGATCTGCAGCTTGCGACCATGGCGGTGGGCGGTGCCGATGACGAGCTCCTCGAAATCATCGGTGCTGATGAGGCCGGAGCAGGAGCAGGTGACGAAGATGCCGCCGCGCCTCACGAGCTGGAGTGCCAGGGCGTTGAGGTCGCGGTATTTGAAAATGCCCTCCTCCTGCTTGTCACGGTGGTGGATGAGCTTGGGCGGGTCGAGCACGAGGGTGTCCCACTGTTCGCCGTTGCGCTGCATCTGGCGTCCCCAGGTGAAGGCGTCCCCGTGGATCCAGTCGATGCGGGTCTGGTTGAGGTTGGCGTTCTGACGGGCCTGGGCGATGGCCTTTTCATCCAGATCGACGCCGGTGACGTCCTCGCAGCCGGCCAGGACTTTGGCGGCCAGGGCGAAGCCGCCGGTGTAGGTGCAGAGGTCGAGCATCCGGCCATGGGCGAGGCGGCCGAGCTTGAGGCGGTTGTCGCGCTGGTCGCAGAAAAAGCCGGTCTTGTGGCCTGCCTCGAAGTTCACGAGGTAGCGGACGCCATGCTCGCGGATCTTGGCGCTGCGCGGGCCGGGCTGGGTGGCTTCGGGAACGTCGGCGATGCGGATCTGCTCGATGAGGGCGATGTCGGGATCGACGCGGATGACCTGCTGAGTGGTGCCGAGGATCTCGTGCATGACGGGCAGCCAGCGCCGCAGCCGCCTCCAGGCGCCGAGGGTGGTGACGTCGATGGAGAGCGTGTCGTCATAACGGTCCACCACCAGGCCGCTGAGGCCGTCGCCATCGGAGTGGACCACCCGGTAGGCGTCGGTGTCCTTGTCGAGTTTGATCACGTCCTTGCGAAGAAGAAGCGCACGACGCAAAAGCTCGTCGAGATCGGCTTCGCCAAAGTCGCCTTCGCCATGATGGAGGACGCGGAGCGGCACCCGGGCGCGTGGATTGTAGAAGCCGGAGCCGAAGCGGCGGCCCTCCTTGTCAAAGACAGCCACGAGGTCGCCGGGACCCGAGTCATTGGAAACCGCACCGACCATGTTGGGGAAGATGGCCGGGTGGTAGGAGTAATATTTCAACTGGGCCCAGGGGCGCGGCCAGTCTTCGCTGCCCGGAGGCGGGGATTTGGCGGCGGGGGCGGCGGGACGACGGAAGGGAGGGCGGGACATCTGAGGACGTGAAATGGACGAACAAAAAGTGGAGATCAAGGGGCTTCGCCGGTGGCGGCGCCTTCGATGTCGAGAACGAAGATGGCGGGAGTGCCATCCTCGAGCCTGCGGTGATGAAGCAGCAGGCGGCAGACATACACCTCGTTCCATTCGGTTTCACGGGCGAGATAGCGTCCGGCCGGGGTGTTTTTGGGGGCGACGGCGAGGCAGGCCAGGGAGCCGTCGGCGGAGCCCTGCAGGGTCAGGGCCACGAGGGAATCGCGCTGGGACTCCGGCAGTTCCAGGCCATGACTGCGGCGGACGCCCAGATGCAGCCAGGTCGGATCTGCGGGCGGCTTTTCCAGAAAAGTGGCCAGCTTGCGGATGTGGGTTTCGGCAAAAAGCGGCCAGTCGAGCAGAAATTCGCCGTCCTTTTTCTGAGGGACCAGGCGCAGCAGAGCACCGTGCAGGTTGGCGGTGGTGCCGACCTGGAAAAGCGGGACGGCTTCATGGCCGGGCAGGGTTTGAGGGGTCACGCTGGAAAGCTTGAAGCTGTTCAACTCGAGCTTGTGCGTGGCAAAAAACTCCACGGCATCGGCCTCGTATTCCTCCGGGGCCGCGATGAGCCTGGCCCGCTGCTCCTGAGTGCTGGCGGAGATGAGGTCGAGAAACATCTTCCGGGCCACTTCGGTGGCGGCGACGAGATCCACTGGACGTGAAGCCGGCCTTGGGGCCTTGCGGAAGTCATCGGACAGGGCTGGTGCCTGAGGTGCTGAAGGGGCAGGTGTTTCGTTGGTCGTTGGACGGACGGGCGCCGGGATTTCGACCACAAGCGGCGGGAAGAGGTCTTCCTGAAGCAGCCAGACCCCGGCTCCTGTCACCAGCAGGATGAAGGCGATCGCGGGAGCGATCGACGTGCGCTTCTGAGGTGGCGCCTGCCAGGACTCAATTTCCATCGCGGGCGGCGCGGTTTCCGTGGACTGAAAATCTTCGGGGCTCAGCGGCCTTTGAGCAGGTGGAGCGTAGGCGGAGTGCTCAAAGGCCTGGGGCTGGGCAGGCATTGGCGCAGGGTTGGGCTGGAAGAAGGGCGAGGCCGTGCCGACTCCACCATAGGCGGGTGGAGGTACATAAGGCGGGGGCTGCGGCGCGACATCAAAAGGATTCACCAAGGGGCGTTGTCCCCAGCCCGGGGATGTCGGAGCCGAGTGAGGTGGCGGTGTTGTGTTTGCGATGAAGACGGGCGGTTTTTCGGGTGCCGGCGGCCAGCTTGATGGGAAAGTCGTCGCGGCGGGGGCAGGAGGT
>CAZXPU010000126.1:0-15399 GCA_964642905.1 uncultured Prosthecobacter sp. | reverse complement strand
TGCTGCCGCTGTCCCAGGTGCCGCCCTCGGTGGTGATGAGCCGACGCACCATCTCATCATACGGCGTGTTGGCCTTGAGCTGCTTCTTCATCCACTCCTCATAGGCCTCGGCCGTGAGCCTGCCCTTGACGTTGTCCGTCATGCGCAGCACGTCGGCCCAGTAGTTGAACATGTGGCTGGTGAAGCCGTCGCCGGCCAGCAGCTGGTCGATCAGCTTCGCGCGCTTCTGCGGATCATTGGAGCGCAGGAAGGACTCCGTCTCCTCCACGGTGGGAATCCGCCCGGCGATGTCGAGATAAAGCCGGCGCACGATCACCTCGTCAGGCGCGGCGGGATTGGCCTGCAGGCCGTTCTTCTTCCAGTCCTCGGCGAGCAGTTGGTCGATTTTCGCGGCCTCGGGAAGCACGGCGGCGTGGAGGACGGAGGCGAGCAGGGCCGCGGCGAGCAGCAGGGGGGATGTCTTCATGGCACGGGAAGGCTTTCGGCGCCTGAAACGACAGGATGCGCGCAATCTTTTGCAAAAAAGAAGGTTAGTCCCGGCCGGAGCCTCCGTTCGCCGTGCCGCGCCTCCGCCGGATTCCCTGCCAGCTGCCCGCCGGGTCCGGCGTTATATCGCCCGGCACGCCGATTCCCTCCGGATTGGTTTTGCCTTTGCTTGCAGGACTGTCGCATCCTCCCTTCATGACCTGGCTCTTCCCACTCTACCTGCTCGGTGCCGGCGCGATCATCGCGCCGATCCTGATGCACCTGCGCCGCCGGCCGCCGCAGGACCGGGTGGAGTTCAGCTCGCTCATGTTTCTCGAGGCGCAGACACCTCTGCCCGTCAGCCGCAGGCGGCTGGAAAACTGGCTTCTCCTGCTGCTGCGCTGCCTTCTCCTCATCCTGCTGGCGCTGATGTTTGCACGACCTGTCTGGCGGTCTGAAGAAGCACCGCCTGCCAGCTCCGGCACCGCCACGCTGCTCCTGCTGGACGACAGCGCCTCAATGCGCCGGGGCAGCCTCTGGAAGCTGGCACGGGACGAGGCCCTGCGGCGCGTCTCCGGCCTCGCCGCCGCCGACCGGGTCTGCGTTGCCCTCTTTGCCAAGGACCTGCGTCAGCTCTGGTCCTTCGAGGAGGACAGGACCTCGGCATCGACACGCATGGCGGCCTTGAAGCAGCGTCTGGCCGAACAGCAGCCGGGCTGGTCTTCGACGGAGCTCGGTGCCGCGCTCGTCGAGGCCAGCCAGATTTTCAGCCAGACCCCTGGCCTGCGCGGCATGACCCGCAGGATCGTGCTCATCTCGGACCTTCAGGAAGGCTCGGCCACGGAAGCCCTGCGCAGCCAGGTCTGGCCGGAAACTCTGTCGGTCGAGATCCACCGGGTCGAGGCTGCCAATCCCGACAACCTCACCCTGTCACTCGCGGCGGAGACCTCTGCAGTTCCAGCGCAGGCAGACGCCAGAACGCGCATCAGGATCAGCAACGACCGGAGCTCGCGGGTCACCGACTTCCGGCTCGACACCCAGCCGCCGGTCAGCGGTCATCTCCCCCCCGGGGCCAGCCGGGTCATCAGCGTTCCCCAGCCTGGTTCATCCATCACGCTGCTCGGCGATGCCTGGGATTTTGACAACACGATCCATGTCGCCCCTGCGCAGCCCAAACCGGTGAAGGTTGCCTTCATCGGCGACGCATCGACCCGCAACGAGGCTTCCAGCCCGCTCTTTTACCTCAGCCGGGCGCTGCAGCCCACGGCGGCCCTGAAGCCCGAACTGATCGTTCTGCCTGAAGCCACCGCTGCCATTCCCGCCGGCATCCAGATGATCTTCGTCGCCGGCCGCCCGCCCCGGGCCAGCCTGCGCGACTATCTTGCATCAGGCGGGTTCGTGGTGGCCGTGATCACGGAAAAGACCACGCCCGGCGACCTCGAAGCCCTGACCGGAATGGCCGCCGCCGGCTGGAAGCTCGGCGCGGAACGTCCTGGCGACGCGGAGGATTATGCCATGCTCGCCGAGGTGGACACTGCCCACCCCCTGCTCCGCCCCTTTGCTGACGAACGCCTGCGCGACTTCACCAAGCTGCGCTTCTGGCATCATCGTCGCGTCACGGCTCCCGAGGGCGGATCCTTCACCATCCCGGCCCGCTTTGACGACGGCGCCCCGGCGATGATCGCCGGTTCGTTTGCAGGCCGCGGCACCCTGCTTCTGCTCACCAGCGGCTGGCACCCTGCGGACAGCCAGCTTGCCCTCAGCACCAAGTTTGTCCCCCTGCTCTATGGCTGGCTGGAGGCGGCCGGTTTTCAGAACGAACGCCCCGCGACCTGGCTGGTCGGGGACGTTCTACCTAACCAACATTGGAACTCCGTCACCCTGCCCGGCGGCGCTTCGCAGTCACTGAGGCCGGGAGAAGGCTTCCGCGCCCCCATGCCCGGCCTGTTCACCTTTTCAGGCAATGGCCGAAAGCCCGAGCAGCTCGCCGTGAACCTCGCCCCCGAGGAGGGCCGCGTCGCTCCGCTGGATCCCGCCAGGCTGCGCGAACTCGGCGTGCGCATCGAGACCGCCGCAGGTCCCGCCCAGGCCCGCGCGGCCGCCCGCGAACAGCTCGCCCTGAATGAAGAGGAGGGCCGCCAGCGCGCGTGGTTCTGGCTGCTGGCCCTGCTGCTCGGTCTTCTTGCCCTGGAAACCTGGCTCGCCGCCAGAACCCGCTCCTCCCTCCCCACCCAGCCCGGGCACGCCTGAACGCACCTTCCTCTCAAGCTGCCTGCGGCCACAGCCCCCTTCCCCACTCCAAACAGGTTCACACCATGATCGAAGCTGAGATTCTTCGGGAAAAGTTCCGGGACGCCGCGAAGGCGCTGCAAAAGCTGCTGAGGCAGCGCTTGGTCATCCTTTTCCATCTCGCGCTCAGCCTGCTGCTGGGCGTAGTCAGCCTGCATCCCGAATGGCTGCCTCGTGGCGTTCGCAGCCGTTTCCTGCCGCTGCTGACGATCCCCCTGGCGATGGCGGCCCTGCTTGCCTGGTGGAAACACCGTCGACGCGCCACCCCGATCGAAGTGGCGCGCCTGCTCGAGGCCGGGGACCCGGCGCTCAACGGCCTGGCCCTTACCGCCGCCGAACTGCTCGTCAAGCCGGAGCCCGGCTTCCTCGAACAACGGGTCATCTCCCAATGCACCGACGCGGCCGCCACCAAGGATTGGAAGAAGATCCTGCTCGGCCGTCGCGAAGTCTTCTGGGGCTCCCGCAGCCTGATGGCCGTGACGCTGCTGCTGCTGACCAGCATCCTTTTCTCCAGCCGTTCAGTCTGGCGTCATGACCACCGCCCGCGAACGTCTTCATCCACCGCCAGGAAGCCTGCGGCTGAAACAGCACCCGCCTATGCAGTCAGCGTCAGCCCTGGCGACGTCGAAATCGAAAAGGGATCACGGCTTGTCGTCGAAGCCACCTTTGCCGACGATGCGCCAGCGGAGGCCGCCCTGGTGCTGAATGAACCGGACGGGACCGAGCGCGAGCGCCTGAGCATGCGGTCCACGGTGGATGAAAAGGTGTTCGGCGGCCTGGTCAGCCGGGTGGACAAGGACGCACTTTATCATGTCGAGTTCAGCGGCGGCCGGTCCGTCGAGCACCGCATCACCACCTTCGTCCACCCGGTCCTGGAAAGGGTCGATGCCAGGATCACCCCTCCGGCTTACACGAGGCTTCCTCCCCGTGAGATCCGCAACACGATGAAGGTCACGGCGCATGAAGGCAGCACGATCGAGTTCACGCTCAAGGTCAACAAACCCGTGAAGGACGCCGAGCTCTTCGGCGAGGACAAGACCATCTTGCCGCTGAAGGCCACCGCCACCGACCCCACTTTGCTGACCGCGATCCTGAAGGCGGAGAAGTCGCAGAAGTGGCGCGTACACCTGGTGGATGAAAAGGAGCGCGCCAACAAGAACCCGCCGTGGATCACCGTGACCGTGCAGTCGAACCAGCTGGCGAAAATCGAGGTCGTGTTCCCGAAACGCGACGTGCAGGTTTCCCAAATCCAGGAGCTGCCGGTCGAGGCCCGTGTCTGGGATGACCTGGGCGTGACCCGCAGCGGCGCCAGCTTCAGCATCGCCGGCCAGACCCGCGAGGTCATCTTCAAGCATCCTCCCACGGAACCCTCCAAAAAGCAGGAGGTGCGCGAACTGCTCGCGCTCGAGGGCGAGTCCACCCAGCCCAGGCAGCTGGTCAGCTACCACTTCTGGGCCGAGGACACCGGGCCCCAGGGGGAGGTGCGCCGGGCCATGAGCGACATGTTCTTCGCCGAGGTCCGCCACTTTGAGGACATCTTCCGCGAGGGTGAATCCCCGCCCGGAGAGCCAGGCAAGGAGCCGAAAGGCGACACCGACGAGCTTGTCGAGCTGCAGAAGCAGATCGTCAACGCCACCTGGCGCATCGTGCGCGAAACCAGCGCGGGAAAAACCATGGAGACCGCCGCCCCCGACGCCGCCGTCGTGCATCAGTCCCAGGGCATGGCGCTGGAGCAGACCAAGCAGGCCATGGAAAAGGCCGAGGACGCCCAGGTGAAGAACGCCCTCACCGAGGCCTGGAAGAGCATGAAGGACGCCCTCGACCCGCTGGAGCAGGCGGCCGAACAAAAAAAGCGGGCATCTCTGAACCAGGCCCTCGCCTTTGAGCAGAGCGCGCTGGAGTGGCTGCACCAGGCGCAGAGCCGTGAGCACAGGATCATGCGCTCGAAGTCTCAAAAAACCGCCTCCGGAAAGCAGAAACAGATGCAGAACCAGCTCATGAACCTGGAGCTGAAGCAGGAGGAGCAGCGCTATGAGGAGGAGAAACAGGCCGGTGAGGAGCAGACCGCCGAGCAGCAGGAAAACCTGCAGGTGCTCAATCGCCTGAAGGAGCTGGCCCGCCGTCAGGAGGCCCTGGCGGAGAAGATGAAGGAACTGCAGAACCAGCTCGCGAAGGCGAAGACCGAGGAGGAGAAGCAGGAACTGCAGAACCAGCTCAAACGCCTTGAAGAGGAGCAGCAGCAGCTTCTGGGCGACATCGATGACCTGCAGCAGCGCATGGAGAAACCTGAGAACGCCGCCAGCATGGCCGAGGCGAAGCAGCAGCTGGAGCAGACCCGCGAACAGGTGAACGAGGCCGCCGAAAAGCTGAAGCAGCAAAAGCTCGCCGAGGCCGCGAACTCCGCCACACGCGCCCAGCGAGAGCTGGAAAAAATGCAGGAGGACTTCAAGCAGAAGACCGCCCGTCGCTTCACCGAGGAAATGAAGCAGATGCGCCGGCAGGCCCGCGAGGTGGCGGAAAAGCAGAGGCAGATTTCCGAAACTCTCGAAAACCAGAAGACACCCGACGGACCGAAGGATGACACCAGCGCCAGCCTCGACCAGATGCTGAAGGGCGGCGAAGTCGCCCGGCAGATCCAGGAGCAGCAGGAGAAGGTGGCCGGCCTTCTGGAAGACATGAAGCGCGTCAGCGAGCAGGCCGAAGGCAGCAATCCGCTGCTGCATCGCCGGCTCTATGAGGCGGTCCGGGAAGCCAGGACCGGCGGCCTTGAGGAGCATCTGGATGAAGCACGGATGCAGTCGCGCTACGGCCAGCGTGCCGAGGCCCAGGATGCCGAACGCAAGGCGGGCAGCCTGGTGGAGAAACTTCAACAGGGAGTCGACAAGGCGGCGGAGAGCGTGCTCGGCAGCGAGACAGAAGCCCTGCGCATGGCCAGGGCGGAACTGGACAAGCTGATCGACGAGGCGAAGCAGGAGGGCGGAAAAGCCGCTGGTGAACAAGCCGCCCCCAAGGAGGGCTCCAGCCCGGCGGAGGCAGGCAAAAAGAGCTCCGCCCCCCAGGACAAGCCAGCTTCGGAAACAGCGTCCGGCGGCAAAAGCAAAGATGGCAAGAGCACCTCGGATCAGGAAAACCGCACCGCATCCTCAACGGACAAGCCTGCCTCCACCGAAAGTTCCGACAAAGCCCAGCCAGGACAACCTAACCAAAAGGAAAGCATGGCCCAAGGTCAGGCCCAAGGAGCCGGTGAATCCTCCGGCAATCCGTCTGCGGCGGGCAATCGTCCGCCTTCGCCTCAGCAGCTTGCCGTGGATCGTTCCTCCCAGCCCAGGGCGGCCGGTGAACCCGGCCTCGATGGCGCTGCGGGTGCCTCCGGAGGTGGTGATGACGGCGGAGCCTTCTTCTTCGACCAGGGTGCTGAAACCGCGAACAACCGTCCGTTCACCGGCGACGGCTATGACCGCTGGGCGGACCGGCTGCGCAATGTCGAGGAGTTGCTCAACCAGCCGGAGCTGCGCAACGAAGCCGCCAAGGTGCTCGACAACGCCCGCGAGATGAAGATCAATCACGATCGCAACGACCTCGCCCCCCAGGCCGACCACCTGAAGCTCCGCATCCTCCAGCCGTTGGTGGAGCTGCGTGATCGCGTGATGGAGGAACTGGCCAAACGCGACGCCAAAAACCCGGCGGTGCCGATTGACCGTGACCCGGTGCCGCCTGCGTTCCGCGACTTGGTGAAACGCTACTACCAGGAGCTCGGCGGCGGCAAATAGCCCTCCCCGGGTCAACGCAAAACCAGTTGCCGCCAGGGTTTGGACTGCTAGCTAACAAGCGACCCAGGCCCACCGACCACCCCGTTTCCCATCATGATCGTCGCCCCTAAAATCCGTGGATTCATCTGCACCACCGCGCACCCCGTCGGCTGCGCGAAGCATGTCGCCGAACAGATCGCCGTCGTCAAAGGCCGCGGCCCTGTCGCAGGCGCTCCCAAAAAGGTGCTCGTGATCGGCGCCTCCACCGGATACGGCCTTTCCTCCCGCATCGCCGCCGCCTTCGGGGGTAACGCCGCCACCATCGGCGTGTTCTTTGAAAAGCCGGGCGAGGCGGACCGCTGCGGCACGGCAGGCTGGTACAACACGGCAGCGTTTGAAAATGAAGCCCGCGCCGCCGGCCTGTACGCCCGCTCCTTCAACGGTGACGCCTTCTCCGATGCCATGAAGCAGGAGGTCATCGCCGCCATCAAGGCCGACCTCGGTCAGGTGGACTGCGTCATCTACTCCCTGGCCTCCCCCCGCCGCACGCACCCGAAGTCGGGCGAGGTCTTCAAGTCCGTGCTCAAGCCCATCGGCCAGAGCTACACCAACAAAAACCTCAACACCGGCACCGGAGCGGTCAACGAAGTCACCCTCGAGTCCGCCAATGAGGATGAGATCGCCCAAACCGTCGCCGTCATGGGCGGTGAAGACTGGGAGATGTGGATGGACGCCCTTCTTGAGTCCGGCGTGATCGCCCCCGGCACCCAGACCGTCGCCTACAGCTACATCGGGCCGGAACTGACCTGGCCGATCTACAAGAACGGCACCATCGGCCGTGCCAAGGAGGACGTTGAACGCGCCCAGCGCAGCCTGGACGCCAAGCTCGCTCCGCTGGGTGGCAAGGCCTGGGTTTCCGTGAACAAGGCGCTGGTCACCCAGGCCAGCAGCGCCATCCCGGTGGTGCCGCTTTACATCTCCCTGCTCTACAAGGTCATGAAGGCCCAGGGCAGCCACGAGGACACCATCGAGCAGATGGACCGACTCTTCCGCGAACGCCTTTACAATGGCGCCAGCCCGCAGCCGGACGAGGCCGGACGCATCCGCGTCGACGACTGGGAGATGGCTCCTGATGTCCAGAAACTGGTCGATGACCGCTGGAAGATTGTCACCACGGAGAACTTCTCCGAACTCGGCGACTTCGAAGGCTATCAGAGCAGCTTCCTGCGGCTGTTTGGCTTTGGTCTGGAAGGCGTGGATTACAACGCCGACGTGGATGTCGGCATCGGCATCCCCTCCGTTCCGGCCGCCGCCTGAGTCAGCGGGCTGCCATCAGCCAGCCGATCACCAGCACACCCAGCACGAGGAGGGCGATCACCCTCCAGAAGCGCCCGGGGCTCATGTCCCGTGGCGCACCGCCACCGCCGAATTCGCGGCGGACAAAGTCGTCATAGTCAAACTCGCCCTCATCCGGCAGGTCCAGCCCGTCAGACTCCAGCGCATCCACATTCCAGCCGGACTTCGCACAGGAGCCGCATTCATCACAGGCCACGGCTCCACGCGGCACCCACTCCCCGCACACAGGGCACTGGCCGGGAGGCTTGAAGCGGGCCATGGCGGAAAGGGGCTGGGCTTCAGATCATGCCGAGCTTCATCTTGCCCTCGATGGAGATCATGCCCTGGTTCCAGGCCGGCTCCCAGACAAGCTCCACGGCGGCGTCATCCATCTCCTCGATGGTCATGATCCGGCTCTGGGCGTCGGCGGCGATCGTCGGACCCATGCCACAGCCGGGGGCGGTCAGCGTCATTTTCACCACCGCCTTGTTCTTGCCATCCTCGGTCTGCTCGACCTGGCAGTCATACACCAGGCCCAGGTCCACGATGTTCACGGGGATTTCCGGGTCGTAGACGTTCTTGAGCTGGTTCCACACCTGGGCCTCGAGGTCGCTGGCGTCTTCAGGAATGTTGGAGGAAGAGCTCTCCTGGTCCTTCTTCTCCGCCTCCGCATCAATGCCCAGGGCGTCGGCATCCTTTGCACTGATGCGCGCCAGACCGAAGTCCGTGGCCACGGTGTAGGTGCCGCCGAGCGACTGGGTGATGATCACCTTGAGGCCCAGGGGCAGCTTGATGGTTTCACCGCTGGGAATCTGGACGGCTTCGACTTCGCGCTTGAGTTCGATGGAGGAATGCATGGGGGGTTGAAAGAGGCTGGCAGGATCAGCAGATCAACGTCCGTCATGGCCTGCCTGGACGCCGTGGGAGATTGCAGGCATGTCAGGGGGTGTCAACCCTGGTTCATCCCACGAACCTGCCGCCCGTCATCCGGCATAAACCCGGTTGCAGAAGCGGCACGCCGTGATGAAGTCGCCTGAATCTTCCTGATGGACTGGGCCCACCCGAAACTTCTCCTGCTCACCGTGCCGGCGTTCGCGCTGCTGCTGTGGTTTGAAGCCCGGTCCGCCCACCCCATGCACGGTCTGAGGAAGCGCCTGCTGCTCATCACCCGCGCCCTGATCCTCCTGCTCGCCCTGCTGGCCCTGGCGGGTCCGGCCAGGGTGACCCAGACGGGCAGAAAGGCCCTGGGCATCATCATTGACGCCAGCCAGAGCATGGGCGCGGAGGGCTTGCAGAAGGCGCTGAGTTCCGCCCAGGACCTTCAAAGGCAGGCCGGCGCGGCCACGGACACGTTTTTGGTTCGGCTGGGAAGCCAGCCCGAACTCCTGGATCCCCGGGTTCCCCCGGATCCTGCGGCGATCCTCGAATGGCAGCAAAAGAACGGCGGTGACAGCCACTACGCCGCCGCCATCGACTACGCCCTCGCCCTCTTCCCGGCCGGAGCCAGCCGCGACCTGGTGCTCATCGGTGACGGCCATGAAACCCGGGGCAGCCTGATGGACGCCGCCCGCAACGCCGCCGTCACCGGCACGCGCCTGCATGCCCTGCCCGTCGCCGGCCCTCAGCGGCCCGATGCACGGGTCCTGCAGCTCACCCCCAACCGCTCACGCCTCACCGAGGGCGCCACCCTCAAGCTGACCGCCCAGCTGGAGTCCACCATCGCCACCAGCGCCACGCTCAAGCTCTATGAAAACGGCGTCCAGGTGGAGCAGCGAAAGGTGTCGCTGACCCCGGGCAAGCCTCAAACCGAAACCTTCACACGCACGCCCGGCGTACGGAACATCTACAAGTACCGCGCCGTTCTCGACGATGTCGCCGGCGACTCCCTGCCCTCCAACAACAACGCCCTCACCCTGGTGGATGTGCGAGGCAGGCTTCGTCTGCTTTATGTCGAGGGTGAACCCGCCGAGGGCCAGTACCTCATGCAGGCCATGGAAAAGGAGGGCGTGCAGCTTGAACTGCGCCAGCCCGGCGGCATTCCAGGCACCCTGGAGGCGCTCTCCGGCTATGACGGAGTCATCCTCAGCGACGTGCCGGCCCACCAGCTGGGTGAACCCACGATGAACGCCATGCGCGACTATGTGGACAAGCTGGGCGGCGGCCTGGTGATGCTCGGCGGTCAGCAGAGCTTCGGCGTCGGAGGCTACTACCGCACTCCCATCGAGGACATCCTTCCCGTCCGTTTGAAGGCGCCGGATGAGGAGGAGAAGCAAAGCGCCGCCGTCGCTCTCGTGATCGACCGTTCGGGGTCCATGGCCGGGGAAAAGCTTGAGATGGCCAAGAGCGCCGCCATCGCCACCGCCGAAGTCCTCGGCAGGAACGACTCCATCGGCGTTTATGCCTTCGACAGCGAGGCGCATGTGGTCGCCCCGATGACACGGCTCACGTCCACGGGTGCCGTGGCAGGACAGATCGCCGCTGTGGCCTCGGGTGGCGGCACCAACCTCCAGCCCGCCTTTGAGCAGGCCCGCACCGCCCTGCAGCGAGTGAAGGCCAAGGTGAAGCACATGATCATCCTCACCGACGGCCAGACCTCCGGAAGCGGTTACGAAGGCCTCGCCTCCCAGTGCCGCGGCGAAGGCATGACCATCTCCACCGTGGCCATTGGCGAAGGTTCGCACGTGGCCCTGCTGCAGTCGATCGCCAGCGCGGGCGGAGGCCAGAGTTACAGCACCATGGATGCGGGCACCATCACCCGCATCTTCACCCAGGACACCCTCATGCACACCGGACGCATGATCCGTGAGGAGCCTTTTGAGCCGGAGTTCGTGGAAAAGCACCCCATGCTCACAGGCTTTGAAAAGTGGGACTCCCCCGCCCTGCTCGGTTATGTGAAGACCCTGCGCAAGGCCACCGCCCAGGTGCCGCTGGTCACCGATCTGGGCGACCCGCTGCTGGCGCACTGGCGTTATGGCCTCGGCAAGGTCACCGCCTTCACCAGCGATGCGAAAAGCCGCTGGGCCTCCCTCTGGATCACCCGCTGGCCGGGCTTCAGCCGGCTCTGGTCCCAGGTCCTCCGCGAAACCGCCCGCCCGCCTCAGGGCAGGCACATGGACCTTTCCGCCGCCATGGACGGTGACGAGGCCAGGCTTCGCGTCGATCTTCAGCAGGACGCCGGCACACGAACCAACGACGCCCGTGTCGAGGCTGAAATCTTTTTTGTTGCCGCCGACGCCCTGGGCGCCCCCCTGAAGCCGGTCCGCAAGCTGGCTCTCAGCCAGTCAGGTCCCGGTCTTTATGAAGGCGCCTTCAAGCCGGACGAGCCCGGGGTTTACCTGGTCCGCGCCCAGAGCGGGGCCGAGATGGTTTCCGCCGGACTCGTGCACAACCCAAGCAGCGAAGCCAGCCTCGGCACGGTCAATGAATCCCTGCTCCAGCAGGCGGTGAAGGTTTCCGGCGGCGGCCTGCTGAGCGCTCCGAAGCTTCCCGACCTCAACAGCACACGAGCTGTTCAGCATGTCGAACTCTGGCCTTCCCTGGTCATCATCCTGCTGCTCCTCTTCCTCATCGACATCGCCATCCGGCGCTGGGAGCATGTGCTCGGCATCTGGGAGCTGGTGACGCGCAGAAGCCCGGTGTCCTGATCAAGCAGTTGACGCGACGGGAGTCCGGCCGATGAACTGGATCGTATCCCACTCCCGCTCATGACTCCCGACATCCTCTCAGCCCTCAACTGGCGTTACGCCTGCAAGGTCTTCGACGCCTCCAAAACCATCCCGGAGGAAACCTGGAAGACGCTCGAACAATCCCTGGTCCTGACACCCTCCAGCTTCGGCCTGCAGCCCTGGAAGTTCCTCGTCATCCAGGACAAGGAGCTGCGTGAAAAACTGGTGCCCCACGCCTGGAACCAGCGCCAGGTCGTCGACAGCTCCCATCTCGTCGTCCTCACCGTGCCCAAGGCGGTCAGCATCGATCATGTCGATGCCAACATCGCCCGCATGGTCGAGGTCCGCGGCGGCACCGCCGACTCTCTCGCAGGATTCCGCAAGATGGTGCTCGGTTTCCGTGAAGGTCTCGAGGCCAAGGGCCAGCTGGAGAACTGGGCGCGCCTGCAAAGCTACATCGTCCTCGGCCAGTTCATGCTCGCCGCCTCGCTGCTTGGCATCGACACCTGCCCGATGGAAGGCTTCATCCCGGCGAAGTTCGATGAAGTTCTCGGCCTGGAGTCCACCGGCTACACCACCTCGGTCCTCTGCCCCGCAGGCTACCGCAGCGCCGATGATCGCTACGCCTCCCTTCCCAAGGTGCGCTTTGAGGCAAAGGACGTGATCACCCACCTGTAAGGCCCCGTCCCCGCCCCCGGTCCGCCATGTCCCATGCTGAGCGCATCGCCAAGATCCGAAGCGCCATGCCCGCTGAGGGCATGTTTCGTGACAAGGACTGGCTGCTCTCACCCGAGGCTTTTCCGCTCAAGGCGGACATCCTCGCCATCCTCCAAGCTCTGGGCCCGGCGCTGCGGGCCTTTCAGCGCGCCTGCAACGACCTCTATTTCGAAAGCCTGGAGAGCCCTGAGCTTGGCTGGGTGGCGCGGCTGCTCGACCAGGGCAAGCCGGCTCGGGTGGTGGACCTGGGACGCAACGGACTCTGGAGGCAGGACCTTCCCGCCGTGCTGAGGCCCGACCTCGTGCTGACCGAGGACGGCGTGATCATCGCCGAGCTCGACTCCATCCCTGGCGGCATTGGCCTGACCGCGTGGCTGAACGAAACCTATTCGGACCTTGGCCAGCCCGTCATCGGCGGCCGTGACGGCATGATCGACGGCTTCGCCGCCGCCTTCCCCGTGGAGGACATCCTCGTCTCCCGAGAGTCCGCCGACTACCAGCCCGAGATGGAGTGGCTGGCGGGCAGGCTGAACGACCGGTCCGCAGGCCCGCCCCGGTCGGTGATGAACCCATGGAACCTCACGCCTAACGAACTTCATGGAGCCAGCCTCTACCGCTTCTTCGAGCTCTTCGATCTCGACCAGGTGGACCTGTCCTTTGAAATGCTGCGCATGGCCGAACGCGGGGACCTGCGCTTCACCCCGCCCCTGAAGGCTTTCCTGGAGGAAAAGCTCTGGCTGGTGCTGTTCGGCTCCCCCGCCCTCCAGGACTGGTGGCGGCAGGCTCTGTCCACCGAGCATTTCACCCTGCTGCGCCAATGCATCCCCCAGGGCTGGGTCGTCGATCCCACGCCGCTGCCGCCTTTTGCCGTGCTGCCGGGACTGGAGGTTCATTCCTGGGATGAGGTGAAGCGCTTCGGCGGCAGGCAGCGTGAACTGGTTCTCAAGATCAGCGGTTTCTCCGAGATCGGCTGGGGCTCGCGCAGCGTGTCCATCGGCCACGACCTCTCCCAGGAGGAATGGGGGCAGTCCCTGGATGAAGCCCTCGCCGCATTCGCAGATCACCCCTATGTGCTCCAGCGCTTCCATCGCGCCGGTGTCGTCACTCATCCCATGTGGGATGACGAGAAGTCCGCCGTCGTGCCCATGAAGTCACGCGTGCGGCTCTGCCCCTACTATTTCGTGCCCTCCGGAACCGAGGAAACAGAACTCTGTGGTGTGCTGGCCACGGTCTGTCCGGCGGACAAGAAGATCCTGCACGGCATGAAGGACGCGATGATGCTTCCCTGTGTCTGAACGTGCCCGTCCGGATCAGGAGCGGACACGTTCAGGAAAACAGGTTCAGCCTTCGGAAGCAGGATCCGCAGGCGGCTCCGTCGAAGTTTCCTCGGCAGCGGGGGCCTCGGCAGGCTCAGCACCTTCCTCCTTCACCGGCTCGGCCTCCTCCTCGTCGGGAATCACCGTCGCCACGTCCTGAATGGTCTCGCCTTCAGACAGGTTCATCAGCTTCACCCCCTGGGCGTTGCGGCCGCACTCGCGGATCTCGCTCACCCGGATGCGCACGCTCTGACCGCTGCTGGTCATCAGCATCAGCTCATCGGCCTCCGCCACCGCCAGCGCCGCGACCACCTTGCCGGTCTTCTCCGTGACGTTCATCGTGATGACGCCCTTGCCGCCGCGGTTGGTCAGGCGGTATTCCTCAAAGGAAGTGCGCTTGCCCAGGCCGTTCTCGGAAACCACCAGCATCTGCTTGGCAAAATCGACCGCCGTGAGGCTGACCATGAAGTCGCCGTCCTCCAGTCGGATGCCGCGCACGCCGATGCTGTTGCGGCCCACCGCGCGGATGTCGTCCTCCTCGCAGCGGACGCACATGCCTTCATGGGTGCTCATGCAGATCTGGTTCTTGCCATCGGTCAGGATGACCTGGATCAGCTCGTTGCCATCCTCGATGTTGATGGCGTTGATGCCGTCCTTGCGGACGTTCCTGAAGTCCTCCAGGGCCGTGCGCTTGACGGTGCCGTCCTTGGTGCCGAACAACACGAAGCGGTTCGGGCTCCACATGTCCTCATCCCCGGCGCCGGCGGCCTCGATTCGCAGGATCGCGGCGATCTTCTCCTCGGGGAAGCTGACCTTGAACTTCTGCCCGTCCTTCTCGCGCTCGACGGTCATGGCCGGGCGGAGGTTGAGCACGTTCTTGATGCTGCGCCCCTTGCCTGTGCGGGTGGCCTCGGGCAGCTGATAGACGCGCTCCACATAGACGCGGCCGGTGTTCGTGAAGAACATCAGGTAGTCGTGCGCGCTGGCGGTGAAGAGATGCTCGACGAAGTCGCCCACCTCATCATCACCGCTGGCCTCGCGGGTCTCCATGCCCTTGAGGCCCTTGCCGCCGCGGCCCTGAAGGCGGTATTCGGAGGCGAGCGTGCGCTTGATGTAGCCGCGGTGCGTCAGCGTGACGATGTAGGGCTTGTTGGCGATGAGATCCTCGATGCGGATCTCGCCCTCGGCCGCCTCGATCTTGGTCAGACGCGGCGTGCCATACTTGACGCGGATCGCCTGGAGCTCCTCCTTGATGATCGTCAGCACGCGGATCTCGCGGGCCAGGATGTCCAGAAAGTCGGTGATCTCGGCCAGCACGGAGTCGTACTCGGCCTTCACCTTGTCCTGCTCCATGCCGGTGAGCTGGTAGAGGCGGAGTTCAAGAATGTGGTTCACCTGCACGTCGGTGAAGACGTAGCGGTCACCCTTCACGGAGGGCTGGCTGCGGATGATGATGCCAAGCGCACGCGCGGTCTCCGTGCTGAAGTCGAAGGCCTTGAGGCGATGGAAGGCCTCCTCACGGTTGCGCGATTCTCGGATGATCTTGATGAAGTCATCCAGGTGGCCGATGGCGCCCAGGAAGGCTTCCAGCTTCTCGCTCCGCTCCTCCGCCTTCTTGAGCAGGAAACGCGTGCGGCGCAGCACGACCTCGCGGCGGTGCTCGATGTAGCAGGCGATGGCGTCCTTCATCGACAGCACGCGCGGGCGGCGGCTGTCGATGGCAAGCATGTGGATGGCGAAGCTGGTCTCCAGGGAGGTGTGCTTGAACAGGTTGTTCAGCACCACCTGGGCGCGGGCGTCACGGCGCAGGTCCACGACGACGCGGGTGTTTTCATCCGACTCGTCACGCACACCGGTGATCTC
>CAZXPU010000125.1:0-15527 GCA_964642905.1 uncultured Prosthecobacter sp. | reverse complement strand
GCTGTCGGCCATCGCCGGCCAGAAGGTCACCACCATCGAGGGCCTCGCCGGCAAGGTCGCCAAGGCCGTGCAGGATGCCTGGGTGAAACATGAGGTCGCGCAATGCGGCTATTGCCAGTCGGGCCAGGTGATGTCGGCCGTGGCGGCCCCCCGGGGGCCGGGCTTTCCCTGGGGCCCTCGGGGGGGGGGGGGGGGGAGAAGCTGGAGCGGCGGCGGCAGGTGCCGGTGCTGCGGCTGTCGATTCCTTGAGGGCGCGCAGCTCTTTTTCCACTTCCGCCAGGCGTCGGGAGGTGGTGTCGAGTTTCTTGGCGACCAGACGGGCGACGAATTCGAACAGGGCGGCATGGAAAGCCGGGTCTTCCTCCCGCGGATGCATGTCCTGGAGGAACTTCTGGTCCACGGCGAGGCAAAGGGCGCGACTTCCGGCGATGACCGAGGCGACGCGCTTGTCCTGGTTGACCAGGGCAAGTTCGCCAAAGACATCGCCGATGCGGGAGATGGAGGCGACTTTCTTGCCGCCGACTCGGACTTCGAGCTCGCCGCTGAGGAGGACGTAGATGCGGCTGTCGATGGTGCCTTCCTGAATGATGGTGTCCCCCGGGTCGCACTGGAGGAGGGAGGAGGAATTGAGGACTTCGTCGAGCTGGTCGTCGGTGAAGCTGTTGAGGAACGGCACCGCCTTCAGAGGCGCCGGAAGGCTGCCTTCTTCGTGAATGTAGGCGTACTCTTTCATGGTTAGGCTGGTACTATCTCATGCATACGAGTTGCACGACAAGATCATTCCCCGTGCCAGGAGAAGATTTTTTCAGACGGCCGCCGGGTCTGCGTGACGAAATGGTCACTTTGCCCGCGCCAGGGCAAAAAAAGCCCCGGGCCGCATGATGCGGACCGGGGCGTGAACCTGAGGTGAAGGGCGGCCTTCACCGGGTTTCAAGTGATGGTTAGAGCACTTCGGCTCCCGGAATCTGCTGGCCGGGGATGGCAACCGGGTAGCCACCGTCAGCGGTTGGCTTGGCCGGGGGCTCGGTTTCGGCGGTGACGATGGCGGGCATGTGCTGAACCTTGCTGTTGAAGGCTTCATCCCACTTGATCTCCTTGCCCGAATAGGTGGCCATGCGGCCGAGGACGGAGGTCATGGTGGACTCAGCGCCGTAGTAGGCGTTGTTCAGCGGCTTGTTGTCGCGGATCGCGGCCTGGAGGGTGTCGTGCTCGACCTGGTAAGGATCGGGATCGGTGCCGCTGCGGCGGGATTTCTTGCCCTTCTGTTCTCCTTCGGCTCCTGCGGCGGCACCGCCGGAGGGGCGGTACTTCCAGATGGTGTTGCCCTTGTGGTCAACGGCGTAGCAGGCGCCGCTGTTGTTGAGGTAGATCTTGCCCTTGGTGCCGGTGAACTCCTCACGCACGGCGTTGTAGACGCCCTGCTGGTGGCGGCACTGGCTGTTGACGCGGACGCCGTTGGCGTAGGTGTACTCGACGTAGTGATGGTCGTAGATCTGACCGTACTTCTTGTCCACACGCTGCATGCGGCCGCCCATGCCCTGGGCGCTTTCCGGATGGCCGCCGATGAACCAGTTGGCGACGTCGATGTTGTGGATGTGCTGCTCGTTGATGTGGTCGCCGCAGAGCCAGGTGAAGAAGTACCAGTTGTTGATCTGATACATGAGCTCGGACTGGCCGGGCTGCTTGTCACGGAACCAGATGCCGCCGCCGTTCCAGTAAACCTGGCCGGAGACGATGTCGCCGATGATGTTCTGCTCCTTCACCTGCTTGAGGGCGTCGAGGTAGCAGTTCTGGTAGCGGCGCTGGAGGCCGACGACGACCTTGAGGTTTTTCTCGTCGGCGACCTTGGCCATTTCGATCACCTTGCGGACGCCCGGGGCGTCAACGGCGACGGGCTTCTCCATGAAGACGTTCTTGCCGGCGTTGATGGCCGCCTCGAAGTGGTAGGGGCGGAAGCCGGGAGGGGTGGTGAGGATGACGAGGTCGCAGCTGTCGATGACCTTCTTGTAGCCGTCGAGGCCGGCGAAGATGCGGGAGTCGTCCACCTTCACCTTGTCGGCGTGCTTGGTGCGCAGGTTGGAGAGGGCGCCCTCGGCCTTTTCCTTGAAGGCGTCGCAGATGGCATGAAGGACGATGCCTTCCTGCTTGGTGCTGAGGGCCTGGTTGGCGGCGCCGGAGCCGCGGCCGCCGGAGCCGATGAGGCCGACCTTGATCTGGTCGCTGCCGGCCGCCCAGGCAGACTGGGCGACGGTGAGGGCGCCTGCGGTGACGGCGGATTTGCCGAGGAAGTCACGGCGGGTGGTTGGGGTGGTGGATGTCGGGGTCATGGTGGTTTGGGATGAAGTGGGAATGCCGAGGAAGGGTGCGGGAATGACGAAAGCTGGGTCAGGCGGCCTTTCTTTCGGCAATCGTCGTTCGGATTTTGTCATTCCGGTCAGGCGAGCGCCTTTTTGATGAGGGCGATGCCTTCCGTGTAGACCTGCTCGGTGCTGGGGAAGAAGTCACGCCAGACACGGGTGGCGGCGGCGAGGTCGGGCAGGGCGGAGCCGAAGGCCTCGATGGTCATCCAGCCGTTGTAGCCGATCTTCTTCAGGTGCTGGATCTGATCGACGAGGTTGATGTGGCCTCGGCCGGGGGTGCCGCGGTCGTTCTCGGAGATGTGCACATGGTTCAGCTTGCCGGTGGCAAAGACGGTGTCGATGGCCGCGAAGGGGTTCTTCTCCTCGATGTTGGCGTGGAAGGTGTCGTACATCGTGCCGAAGTTCGGATGGTTGACGCGGCGGACGTAGCTGGAGGCCTGCTCCATGGTGTTGAGCAGGTGGGATTCAAAGCGGTTCAGGGCCTCGATGGCGCACTTGACGCCGGCGGCTTCGGCGACGGGGGCGATGGCGCGGTGCACTTCGGCGGCGTTGTTCAGCTCCTCTTCCGTGGGGAACTTGCCGGAGAACTGGCCGAGCACCTGATAATAGGGGCCGCAAAGGGTCTGGACGCCGGCGTTGTGAGCGCACTCGAGCACGCGCTTGAGGTGGTCAATGGCGCCCTGACGGCTGGCGGCGCTGTTGGAAATGGCGTTGTGGGCCTCATCCGGAAGGACGGTCACGGCGGTGCACTCCAGGCCATTGTCCTTCAGCACGCGTCCAATGCCGGCGAAGTGCGCCGGATTGCTGACGTCAAAGATCGGCACTTCGACGCCGTCGTAGCCCGCGGCCTTCAGCTTTTCGAGAGTGGGGAAGTTTTCTTCGGTCACATGACCGGTCCAGAGAAGGAGGTTGAAGCCAATTTTCATGAGATGGGGGACGGCAAACTAGGGAGAGGCGCCAAAAACCGCAAGACTTGCTTTCGACGTAATTTGTTGCGCCCGAGGGCGGGTGAGTCTCAGTCAACGAGCGGCCGGGTCCGGCTTTTGCAGGGGCTTCGCCCGCTCAGGGGTTTTCCACTCCCGCTCCTGGCCGCCTGGAGGGCTGCAGGGCGACGTCGCCTCCGGCTGCAAGCATATCTGGATAGGCTGAATCCCACCATTTCAGGTAGGCGGGCAGGAGCTTCTGGACGACCGGGGCGCGCACCTCCGCGAGGTCGGCGTGGCAGCCGGGGTCGGTCCGGATGTCGTACAACGCCCAGCCTTTGCCCGGCGTGGCCCCCCAGTGGAACAGGGCGTTGTGGGTGTAGATGTCGTTGTTCTGGCCGTTGATCACGCGGCGCAGGCTGTTGCAGCGGTTCTGCTTGTCGGCCCGGCACAGGCCGTTCGGATCGTCACAGGGACGGTTGCGTACCAGCAGGTACTGCTGCCAGCGGACGGCGCCCTGCGCCTCCTTGTGGGCGGCGGCCATGCCGCCCGGCCAGCGGGTGACGTGTTGAAACAACATTCGTTGGGCAAACCACTCGTCCCGGCCGGTTTCAAGAAGACCCGTGAGGCTGCGGCCTTCGAGCCTTGGCTTCAGCGCCTCCGGAACCGGGGCCTTCGCCAGTTCCGCGAGCGTGGGCAGCACGTCGAGATGGGCGGTCAGGGCGCCGACTTCACGCGGCTGCCACCGGGACGGCCAGCGCCAGAGGGACATGGCCCTTGTGCCGCCAGGCCAGACGGTGCACTTGCAGCCACGCATGCCTGCGTTGTGGACGTCGATGCCATAAGTGCCACCGTTGTCGCTCATGAAGATGACCAGCGTGTCCTGGTCGAGCGACTGCTGCTTCAGAAAGCCCATGAGGCGGCCGACGTTCCAGTCGAGATTGGCAACCATGCCCAGGAAGGCGGCGGTCTTGTCATCCGCCCGATCCTTGTAAGGCGCGATGAATTCCGGCGGCGCCGCCAGGGGGGCGTGTGGCGAGTAGGTGGCGAGGTAGAGGAAATAAGGTTTTCTTGGCTGGCTCGCGTCCGCCCGCCGGTCGCGGATGTACTTCATCGCCTCGTCAAAGTAGACGTCCTCGCGATAGCCCTTTCTGGGCTGCTTTTCCCAGACGCCGTTGCGGCCGATCACCGGGTTGAAGTGGGCCGTGCCACCCTGACGGCTGGTGATGTTGAGGTCAAAGCCGCGCTCCTGGGGGTTGTGGCCAGGTCCGTCCCCGAGGTGCCATTTGCCAATGATGCAGGTTTCGTAATCCGCCGACTTCAGCACCTGCGGCAGCAGCACGGCCTCACGGCTGAGATGCTCGCGTGGAGTGACGGTGTGGGTGACTCCGACGCGCAGGTGATCGCGGCCGGTCAGCAAGGAGGCCCGTGTCGGCGAGCAGGAGGACGACACGCAGAAGTCGGTGAAGCGGACGCTTTGATCATGGAAGGCGTCCAGGTTCGGCGTCTTCAGAACCGGGTTGCCATGCCTGCCCAGGTCGCCGTAGCCCAGGTCATCGGCCAGGATCAGGATGATGTCGGGGGATGCGGCGGCTCCCAAGCCGGCGAGACCGAGCACGAGCGAACCAAGAATGCGACAGAGCAGGGGCATGGCTGCGGGAACGAAGGATCAGCCCAGCTTTTTCCGGCTGGTTTCCTCGACCAGCCAGACCGAGACGAGCGTGATGGCGGCCATGAAGATGAGGTAGACCGCCACCGGCCAGGGTTGGCCGCCGCTTTGGTTCAGCAGCCAGGTCGCGATCAGGGGCGCGAGACCGCCGGCCAGGGGGGAGGCGAGCTGGTAGCCCAGGGAGGCGCCGCTGTAGCGGACGCGGGTGCCGAAGAGCTCGGAGAAAAAAGCCGCCTGCGGGCCATACATGGCCGCATGACCGACCAGGCCGATGATGACGGCGGCGATGACGAGGGATTCCTGCCGGGTTTCCAGCAGCCAGAAGAAGGGGAAGGCGAAGGCGGTCAGGAACAGCGCGCCGCCAAGATAGACCGGCCGACGCCCGTGCTTGTCCGAGAGCGCGCCGAACCAGGGGATCGCCACAAGCTGCACGGCCGAGCCGAGCAGCACGGCGTTGAGGAGCGCGCTCTTGCTCATGCCCAGCTGCTGCGAGCCGAAGCTGAGCACCAGGACCGTGAAGATGTAGAAGAAGGCGTTTTCGGCAAAACGCGCGCCCATCGACAGCAGCACGTTTCGCGGATGATCGCGGAGCACGGCGAGGATGGGCACCCGCGGTCCGGGGTCGGCCTTCTTCGCCTCGGTGAAGACCGGGCTTTCCATGATCTTCATGCGGATGAACATGCCGACGGCGAGCAGCAGGACGCCCAGCAAAAAGGGCACGCGCCAGCCCCAGGCCAGGAAGGCCTTCTCCTCCATGGAGGAAGCGAGGTGAAACACGCCGTTGGCCAGCAGCAGGCCGACCGGCACGCCCGCCTGCACCCAGCTGGCATGAAAGCCGCGTCTGCCCTCATGGCCATGCTCCACGGCCATCAGCACGGCGCCGCCCCATTCTCCGCCGACGCCAAAGCCCTGGATAAATCGCAGCGCGACGAGCAGGACGGGGGCGGCGACGCCGACCTGCTCATAGGTGGGCAGCAGGCCGATCAGCACCGTGGCCACGCCCATCATCATGAGCGTGGTGACAAGCATCGACTTGCGGCCGAGCTTGTCGCCGAAGTGCCCGAACACCACGCCTCCGAGCGGCCTGGCGAAGAAGCCGACGGCGTAGGTGGCGAAGGCGGCCATGGTTCCCGCCATCGGCTCGATGGTGGGGAAGAACAGCTTGTTGAACACCAGCGCCGCCGCAGTGCCGTAGAGGAAGAAGTCGTACCACTCGATCGTGGTGCCGATGAAGCTGGCGATGACGACGCGGCGGATGTTGTTAGGCTGGGACATGCAGGATGGCTGCCTGAAGTCGCTCGTCACGACGCCGCTCTGTCATGCGGACCACCATTCGTCGAATCCGGGCGGATCAGGCGGCGGCCAGCTCTGATTTGGCGGAGGTCGCCTCCTCCTCGGGCGGAACGGCGACCGGCTCGGCCTTGCTCGTCACCTTGATGAACTTCGGCTGATACCCGGCCCAGTTTTCCAGGATCATCCTCGCCCGGGCGCTGTCGGTGCGTTCAAGGTGGTCATAGATCAGCTTTTTGAGCTGGTTGACGTCCTCGGGGTCGCTGACGGGTTCGCCCTTGATCATCTCGGCGTTGTGCAGGCTGGCGAACATGCCTGCCTCGTCGAGCAGGTAGGCCACGCCGCCGCTCATGCCGGCGCCGAAGTTTTTGCCGAAGCTGCCGAGCACGGCGACCACGCCGCCGGTCATGTATTCGCAGCCGTGATCGCCGATGCCCTCGACGACGGCGGTGGCGCCGGAGTTGCGCACGCAGAAGCGCTCGCCCGCTCGGCCGGCCGCAAACAGGCTGCCGCTGGTGGCTCCATACATGACCGTGTTGCCGAGGATGCTGTTCTCCCAGGTCTGGTAGTCCGGACGGATGCGCGGGCCGGGCTTGAGGATGATCTCGGCGCCGCACAGGCCCTTGCCGACATAATCGTTCGCCTCGCCGATGAGTGTCAGCTTCACACCGCCGCAGGCAAAGGCCGCGAAGCTCTGGCCGGCGCTGCCCTCCAGGGTGACGTCGACGGTGCCGGGGGCGAGGCCGTGGTTGCCGTGATGGAAGGCGATCTGGCCGCTGAGCTTCGTGCCGATGTTGCGGAAGGTGTTCCTCACCTTGTAGCGCAGCGGGCGGACCTTCATCTTGTCGCTGATGGCAAACTGGGCCTCCTGGATGATGCGGTCGTCCAGCGGGTGCTGGTCGAGGCCGTCGTTGCGGTTCATGTGGCAGGTGCGCGCGGCGTCCTGGCCAAGGTCCTTGCCAACGTCGCGCAGGATGCGGTCGAGCCTGATGAGGTTGGCCTTTGGATGGCCGGGCACCTCGCGCTGGCGCAGGAACTCGGGGCGGCCGATCATCTCATCCAGGGTGCGCACGCCGAGGCCGGCCATGATTTCACGCACCTCCTGCGCCACGGCGTTGAAGAAGTTGACGATCATGTCCGGGTTGCCCTTGAACTTGGCGCGGAACTTCGGGTCGGTGGTGGCCACGCCGACAGGGCAGTTGTTGAGATGGCACTGGCGCACATAGACGCAGCCTAGGGCGATGAGCGCGATGGTGCCGAAGTTGAACTCCTCGGCGCCGAGGATGGCCGCCATGGCGATGTCGCGGCCGTTGCGCAGGCCGCCGTCGGTGCGCAGGGTGACGCGCTCTCGCAGGCCGTTGAGCATCAGGACCTGCTGGGCCTCGGCCAGGCCGAGCTCCCAGGGCAGGCCGGCGTGCTTGATGGAGCTGAGCGGGCTGGCTCCGGTGCCGCCGTCGTGGCCGGAGATGAGGATGATGTCGGCGTTCGCCTTCGCCACTCCGGCGGCGATGGTGCCGACACCGGATTCCGCGACCAGCTTGACGCAGACACGGGCGCGCGGGTTGGCCTCCTTGAGGTCGTGGATGAGCTGCGCCAGATCCTCGATTGAATAAATGTCATGATGCGGCGGCGGGCTGATGAGCATGACGCCGGGCGTGGTGTGGCGCAGGCGGGCGATCATGCGGTTCACCTTCATGGCCGGAAGCTGGCCGCCTTCGCCGGGCTTGGCGCCCTGGGCCATCTTGATCTCCAGTTCCCAGGCGTTGGCGAGGTACTCGGCGGTGACGCCGAATCGTCCGCTGGCCACCTGCTTGATCTTGGAGTTCGCCCAGTCGCCGTTCTCATAAGGCTTGAAGCGCCGCGGATCCTCGCCGCCCTCGCCGCTGTCGGACTTGCCGCCGATGCGGTTCATGGCGATGGCCAGGGCTTCATGCGCCTCGGGCGAGATCGCGCCCAGTGACATGGCGGCGGTGGTGAAGCGCACGCGGATGTCCTCGATGGGCTCGACTTCATCGATTGAAATCGGGCCTTCGGGGCTCGGGACAAATTCAAACAGGTCCTTCAGCGCGGTCGGGGTGTTCTCCAGGGAGGCCTTCACATAAGCGGCATAATCCTCCGCCTTGCCGCTCTTCACGAAGGTGTGGAAGTTCTTGATCACCGGACCGGTGACGGCGTGCATCTCCCCCTTCTGACGCGGGCGGTAGTAGCCCGGGTCGCCCAGGTCGATGCCGCCGCCCTCGGGCGCTTGAACGCCGAAGCCTGCGTCGTGGCGGGCCAGGGCCTCCTCGGCGATCTCCTTGAAACCGATGCCGCTGATCTGGCTGGGCGTGCCGGTGAAGGCATGCTGCATCACTTCCTCGCCAATGCCCACGGCCTCGAAAATCTGGGCGCCGATGTAGCTGCTGAGCACCGAGATGCCCATCTTGCTCATGATCTTCAGCACGCCCTTCTCCAGGGCCTTGCGGTAGTTCAGCGCGGCCTTGTCATAAGCCATGCCGTCCAGCTGCGGCTTGCGTGCCGTCTTGTCGGACTCGACGAGTTCGCGGATGGTTTCAAAGGCCAGGTAGGGGCAGACGGCGCTGGCGCCAAAGGCGAACAGGCAGGCCATCTGGTGCGTGTCACGCGCCTCGCCGGTGTCAATGACCAGGCTGAGCCGCATGCGGATCTTCCGACGGTTCAAATGATGATGCACGGATCCGGTGACCAGCAGCGCCGGGATGGCGGCGCGGTCTGGCCCCACGGCGCGGTCGCTGAGGATGAGGATCTGCACGCGTTCCTTCGCCGCCGCTTCCGCGTCCACGCAAAGCTGGTCAAGCGCGCGCTTCATGCCCTCGGGGCCTTCGTGGACCGGCCAGGTGGTGTCCAAAATGCGATGGGGATGCTCCGCCAGGGCCTTCAGCGAGCTGAGCTCGTTTTCAAACAGGAAGGGCGAGTTGAGGTGCACCACACGGGCATGCTCGGGAGTCTGGTCCAACCAATTGCGCTGCGGGCCGAGCACGACGTCCAGGCTCATGACGGCGCGCTCGCGGATCGGGTCGATCGGCGGGTTGGTGACCTGGGCGAAGAGCTGGCGAAAGTAGCTGGTCAGCAGGCGGGGGCGGGTGGAGAGCACGCTCAGCGCCACGTCGTCGCCCATGGAGTAGATGGCCTCCTCGCCCCTGGCCAGGGCCGGCGTCAGGGACATCTCCAGCTCTTCCCTGGTGAATCCAAAGGCGGCCTGTTTGCGGGAAAGCTCCAGAAGATCGAGGTCGCCGCATGGAGCCTCCGGGGCCAGCGTGGTGAGGCTCGTGCGGTTTTTCAACCACTCGCCGTAGGGCTTGCGGCCTGCGAGGTCGGCCTTGATCTCGTCATTGAAACGGATGCGCTTTTTCAGCAGATCGATCTCCAGCATCTCGCCCGGGGCGAGGCGCCCTTTGCGCAGCACCCGGGCGTCGTCGATGGGCACGATGCCGACCTCGGAACCGAGGGCAAAGACGCCGTCGGCGGTGAGCTTCCAGCGGCTGGGGCGCAGGCCGTTGCGGTCCAGGCTGGCGACCACGCTCAGGCCGTTGGTCAGCACCATGGCGGCGGGGCCGTCCCAGGGTTCGCTGAAGCATTCGTGGTATTCGTAGAAGGCCTTCAGCTCCGGTGAGGTCGTCGGATCAATGCCGTAGGCGCTGGGCACGAGCATGGCCATGGCATGCACCGGATCGCGGCCGCTCTGCATCAGCAGATCCAGCGCGGCGTCGAGGCTGGCGCTGTCGCTCTGGCCTTTGGCGATGAGCTCCTTGAGCAGCTGCTCCTCACCCTCCCAGACCGGGTTTTCGAAGTCACTGGCGCGGCTGTTCAGCCAGTTGCGGTTGCCGCGCACCGTGTTGATCTCACCGTTGTGGGCGAGGGTGCGAAACGGATGCGACAGCGCCCAGGTGGGGAAGGTGTTGGTGCTGAAACGCTGGTGGAAGACGGCCAGGGCGGTTTCAAAGTCGTCGCTCTGCAGGTCGGTGTAGAATTTTTGCAGCGAGGAGGGCAGCAGCAGCGCCTTGTAGACCATCGTCCGGTGCGAGAAGGAGGCGATGTAAAAGTCCGCCAGCTTGTGGATGCGGGCTTTCAGGCGCATCTCGCGGCGGATCAGGTAGAGCTGGCGCTCAAACGGCGCGTCGTCCATGCCCTCGGGCCGAGCCACCAGCAGGTGCTGGATCACCGGCATGGTCAGGCGGGCCTTGTGACCCAGTTCGTTCGGGTTCACCGGCACGTCACGCCAGCCGATGACCTGGATGTCGCGGTTGCGCAGCAGGCCCTCGGCCAGCAGGTGGATCTTCATGCGCTCGGTCTGGTCGGAGGGCATGAAGAAAACGCCGACGGCAAGGTCCATCGGGTGCTCCAGCTCGAAGTGCATCTCGTCGATGAAGGGCTGGAAGATCTTGTGCGGGATCTGGGTCAGCACCCCCGCTCCATCCCCGGTGACCCGGTCGGCGTCCACGGCGCCGCGGTGCTGGACACTGCACACGCCGCAGAGGGCCATGTCGAGAATCTCCCGGCTGCGCCTGCCCTGGATGCTGGCCACAAAGCCGACTCCACAGGCGTCACGCTCCAGGTCCATGCGGTGCAGCGATCCCTCGTTGGGGATGTCCAGATCGTAGAAAGGGTGTTTCATTAGGGTTGGAAACCCCGTCGCCAGGCTGGCCCCGGCCGACGGGGTGGGGAGGTTGACGGGTTACGCAGGTCAATCAAGCAAGGATGGTGCCACCTGCCCGGGGCGGAATGGCTTCCACCGTGAGAATCTTGACCTCAATGTGTCATCCAAAGTGCCAAGTGCCATGGCGCATTCGCCTTCGAAGTGACAAAATAACACTATTGAGCGGCTGCGAGGCTTCTATGGTTCGCTGTCGAAATAAGTGTAAATAACTCTCTATCAAGGGTTTGGAAATCACTTCGGCCTCCTGGCACGGCTCGTGCCTTTAATCACGACCAAATCAACCCCTTCGTTCCACCCTTTCCCCCAACCCTACTATCATGAGCAAAATCCTCGGCATTGACCTCGGCACCACCAACTCCTGCATGGCCGTCCTCGAAGGCGGCAAGGCCGTGGTCCTCGAAAACTCAGAAGGCGCCCGCACCACCCCTTCCGTCGTCGCTTTCACGAAGAGCGGCGAACGCGTGGTCGGCCAGGCCGCCAAACGCCAGGCTGTCACCAATCCCCGCAACACGGTGTTCTCCGTGAAGCGTCTCATGGGCCGCAAGTTCTCCGAACTCACCGAGGCCGACAAGCGCATGCCTTACAAGATCGTCGAGGCTTCCAATGGCGATGCCCATGTCCAGGTGGAGGTTGGTGGTGAAACCAAGACCTACTCCCCCCAGGAGGTCAGCGCCATGATCCTCAGCAAGCTGAAGGCCGACGCCGAAGCCAAGCTGGGCGAGGCCATCACCGAGGCCGTCATCACCGTGCCCGCCTATTTCAACGACAGCCAGCGCAACGCCACCAAGGCCGCCGGTGAAATCGCCGGTCTGAACGTGCGCCGCATCATCAACGAACCCACCGCGGCCTCGCTCGCCTATGGCCTTGAGTCCAAGAGCGATGAAAAAATCGCCGTGTATGACCTTGGCGGCGGCACCTTCGACATCAGCGTGCTGGAAATCGGCGACGGCGTCTTTGAGGTGCTGGCGACGGACGGCGACACCCACCTTGGTGGTGACGACTGGGACAACACGCTCATCACCTGGATCGTCAACGAGTTCAAGGCCGACAGCGGCATCGACCTCAGCGGCCAGCCCGACGCGCTCCAGCGCATCAAGGAGGAGGCTGAGAAGGCGAAGATCGCCCTCAGCTCCAGCCAGAGCTACGACCTCAACCTGCCCTTCATCACTGCTGACGCCACCGGGCCGAAGCACATCATGAAGACGCTGAGCCGCGCCAAGATGGAGCAGCTTTGCGACTCCCTCTTCGAGCGCACCATGAAGCCTGTGCGTGACTGCCTGGCGGCCGCCAAGCTGGACGCCAGCAAGATTGACGAACTTGTGCTCGTCGGTGGCATGACCCGCATGCCCAAGGTGGTTGAGACCGCCAAGAAGCTCGCCGGCAAGGACCCGCACCAGGGCGTGAACCCGGATGAAGTCGTGGCCATCGGCGCGGCCATCCAGGGCGGCGTCCTCAAGGGCGACGTGAAGGACGTGCTCCTGCTCGACGTCACCCCGCTCACCCTCGCGATCGAGACCGCCGGCGGTGTCGCCACCCCGATGATCGCCCGCAACACGACCATCCCGAAGAAGCACTCGCAGATCTTCTCCACCTATGCCGACCAGCAGCCCGGCGTCGAGATCGTCGTCCTTCAGGGCGAACGCCCAATGTCGAAGGACAACAAGGTGCTCGGCACCTTCAAGCTCGATGGCATCCCGCCGATGCCACGTGGCGTGCCTCAGATCGAGGTCACCTTTGACATCGACGCCAACGGCATCCTGCATGTCTCCGCCAAGGAGAAGACCACCGGCAAGGAGCAGAAGATCTCCATCCAGGGCAGCTCCGGCCTCACCCAGGACGAAATCGAGAAGGCCAAGCGCGACGCCGAGGAGCACGCCGAAGAAGACCGCAAGCGCAAGGAGTCCGTCGAAATCAAGAACAAGGCCGAGACGCTCAGCTACGAGATCGAGAAGACCCTGAAGGAGTGGGAGGGCAAGGTCCCCGCCGACCAGCTCACCCCCATCAAGGACAAGCTCGCCACCCTCAAGGCCTCCGTTGAAGCGAACGACACCGACAAGATGAAGACGCAGACCGAGGAGATCGAGAAGCTCTTCGCCGCCGCCTACCAGGCCGCGGCCGCCGCCGGAGCCGGCGCCCCGGGTGCCGCTCCTGAAGCTGGTCCCGAAGCCTCGTCCTCCGAGCCGAAGTCCCAGGACAAAGGCAAGGTCGTCGACGCCGACTTCGAGGTCGTGGACAAGGACAAGTGATTGTTCAGCCCGTTCCTGAACGAACCGCCCCGTTGTGAGCTTCCCCTTGTTCCAGTCCCTGCCAACCAGGCAGATGCATTCCCGCCTCGGGACGCCGATGACCGGCGTCCTGGAGGGGGGCGTGAATTCAGCCTGGGCTGAAGCCGCCGGTGCATCCGCTTTTGGCGTGTTCACGGTTGCACGGAAACGGCAGGCCATCTCCAACCTCAACCCCGTTCTTCAGCCGCGATGAGCTTGGAAGCCCTCAGGGAACTGTCCGCGCTGGATGCAGAGGTGAAAAACCTCCTGCATCGCTACGACGAGATGCTTCTCGCCACGCGTCGCCGGTTCCTCAACAAGATCATCGAGTGCTTCAGCGGCATGATGGAGGGCGAGGGCCTGAAGGTGATCCGCGACCCCATGGGCGCCACGGCCAAGCTCGACCAGACGGAGCTGGTGATCGCCGGCACCGACCCCTCCCACATGCTGGTGGACGCCCACGCCAAGTACACCGTCACCTGCTCCCTCGCGCCTAACAAGGTCTATGGCATCCTGCTCTGCCGCCAGCCGATGGCCGACTTCACCAACGGCAGCTCCGACACCAACGACCAGATCACCAACAAGAAGCTGGAGATCGAATATCTGAAGTCGATGATCCAGAGCCACGGCGGCGACCAGTGGTATCTCGTCGGCCGCATGGAGAACACCGCCGAGATCCGCACCGCCGCCGGCCAGGCGCCGCTGTCCCAGTATGATTCCTTCGCCACCTTTGAGGACGCCATGAAGACGGCGCTCCGGGAAATCTCCAACGCGGCCGTCGCCCCGCGCGCCTCCTGATCATGAACGTCTCCGCTCCATCCTCCTTGGGAACGCCGACGTCAGGCCGGTTCCGCGGTTATTGCAGCATCGCCCTGGCCGTGCTGGCTGCTGCTGCCCTGGCCGCCTGCGGCAGGAAGGAGTCCAAGCCTGCCCCGGAAGCTGCGGTTCCGAAGTCCGCCGCGGTTTCAGATTCCAAAATCGAGTCCATGGCCCTCGAGGCGCTGGCGCCCGCTGAATCCAGAAAGCCCGCCCCGTCGGAGCTTCAGGCCGGCCTTGAATCCCAGGCGGAGGACATCCTGGCCCGATACCCGGACAAAAACGCCGCCGAACTCCTGAACGTGCCTGAGGTGAACGAGGCGTTGAAGGTGGGGCTGACCCGTCTCAGCAAGGACAAAAGGCTTCAGGACCAGATCAACAACAGCGCCAGCATGGTGGCCAAGATGCAGGGCCTTTCCGGCGAACCTGGAACGGTGGGGCTCGATCTCGACATCAAGGGCTACGACCACGCCCGCAAGTCCCGGATGCTCCAGGCCGTCATGTCCGAGGACCCGAAGCAGATTGTCCGTTTTGTCACGGAGGAGGTTGGCGAGGCCGCGCCTGAGCTGACCTACGGCGGAGCCCGGCGCGCCAGCAACGGCGTGGCGATCAAGGAGACGCCGCCGGCGGCAAAGTGACAGAGTTGAAATCCGAAATCCGAAATCCGAAATCCGATGCCCAGCCTTTTGAACGTCTTGAATCCAGCCGGTGAGCCGACGGCGGCCGCCCAGCTTCGGACGTTCGCCTTCTCCTGAAAAAGCTTTCCGCCCGGCCAGCCGCCACATTCCCTTGTGTCAGCAGGCCGGGCAGATGAACCAAACCAAACCAGAACCCAAACCCAGTTAGCAGAATCCAGACCAATATGGCTACCTCCATCACCCCGCTCGGTCGTCGCGTCCTCGTGAAGCGCTCCTCCAGCGAAGAAAAAACCGCTGGCGGCATCTTCCTGCCCGACACCGCAAAAGAGAAACCCCAGGAAGCTGAAGTTCTCGCCCTCGGCACCGGCAAGGATGACGAAGGCAAGGATGTCAGCACGCTTTTCACCGTGAAGGTCGGCAACAAGGTGCTCATCTCCAAGTACGGCGGCACCGAAGTGAAGCTCAACGGCGAGGACGTCCTCATCATCAACGAAACCGACATCCTCGGCATCATCGCCTGATTCCCAACCCGAAACTCAATAACCTGATACTCCCCACGACACATGGCTAAACAACTCAACTTCGACGAATCCGCCCGCCAGGCCCTCCTGCGCGGCGTCACCAAGCTCGCCAAGGCCGTCAAGGCCACGCTCGGCCCCTCCGGCCGCAACGTCATCCTCGAGAAGAAATTCGGCTCCCCCACGATCACCAAGGACGGCGTGACCGTGGCCAAGGAGATCGAGCTTCCCGATCCTTATGAAAACATGGGCGCCCAGCTCATCAAGGAAGTCTCCTCCAAGACCTCCGACATCGCCGGTGACGGCACCACCACCGCCACCGTGCTTGCCGAGGCCATCTACAGCGAAGGCCTTCGCAACGTCACCGCCGGCGC
>CAZXPU010000124.1:0-15740 GCA_964642905.1 uncultured Prosthecobacter sp. | reverse complement strand
GGTCAGAAGGTGTCTGCTGGGGGTCCATGAGCGGCTAAAAAGAATCCTTTCGGCCAGATTAACGAGTCCCAGCCATGAGAGGCAAGAGGCGTTTTAAAATGAAATTGGATTTTTTCATCCTTTGACAGCCTGATCCCCGCTGTTGACGGCGGCGCTTGTCTCCCTGACTTATTGCAACCAATGCGCGGTTTCCCTCCCCTCCAGATCTTTATTCTCGGGCTGTTGTTCGGCCTGCTGGCAGTCCCGCTGGCCCATTTGACAGGACAAGCCCCCCGCCCCTCAGCCGAAACTGGCCCTTCATCCTCCGAAGCCGGTTCGAAGGTGGTCCAAGGGGCTTCCGAACACCCCGAAGGCGAGCACAGGCATGTCGAAGTTTCCGCCCTGATCCGCGTGCGCTATGCCCATCGCCCCCTGTCCGTCAGCCTGAAGTCCGAAGGGCAGGAGCTTCTGCCCAAGCTGGATCTGAACGCCAGCCCGGCGGAAGTCGGTGCGAAAATTGAAATTTCCCATGACGGCAATGAATTCAACCTGGAGGCTGCCTGGCCGCCGGGAACCCCGGACACCGCCCTGACGGTGGATATTGAGCCGGAAGGCCTGGATGCCCGGACCGAAACCCGCTGGTCCACCGATGCCGGTCTCCACGAAATCCTCACCTTCTCCTGGTAATGCCCACCCCTCATCCCAAAGAACATGTCTGCTGGGGAGGTGGCTGTGAACACAGTCATCACCACCGCCTCGAGGTTCGCGATCTGAAGGTGAGCTACCGCGAGGTGCTTGCCCTGGACGGCATCCAGTTTGCCACCGAATGCGGCCGCAGCATCGCCCTGATCGGCCCAAACGGGGCCGGCAAAAGCACGCTGCTCAAGTCCCTGGCAGGCTTGTTGTCCGCCGATCAGGGCAGCGTGATCTGGCGCGGCCAACCGCTGACGCGCAGCAGCCATGAAATCGCCTACCTGCCTCAACGCGGTGATGTGGACTGGCAGTTTCCCATCACAGTCCGTGGACTGGTCGAAATGGGACGTTATCCCAACCTTGGCTGGTGGCGGTCCTACTCGAGACACGACGCCGAGATTGTCGAACGCGCCCTGGCCGCCATGGATCTTCTCGATCTTCAGGACCGTCAGATCAGCGCCCTTTCCGGGGGCCAGCAGCAGCGCACCTTCATCGCCCGTGCCCTGGCGCAGGAAGCCCACGTGCTGCTTCTTGATGAACCCTTCACCGGCCTCGACAAACCCGCCCAGGAAAACCTCAGCCGCCTCTTCAAGGAACTCACCGCCGAGGGACGCCTGCTTATCGCCAGCCATCATGACCTGCAGACCGTGAAGGGCTTCTACGACGATGTCCTGCTGATCAAGAAGGTCCAGATCGCCTTCGGGCCCGTGGAGAGCCATTTCACTCCGGAGAACCTTAACGCCGCCTACGGAAACTGACGCACGCCATGCCCCAGGACCTTCCCTCCCTCTCCGACTTCCTGGCTGAACCCATCGCCAGACGCGCCCTGCTGGCCTGTCTCATGATCGGTTTCGCCAACGGCTTTGTCAGCGCCTTCGTGGTGCTGCGCAAATCGGCTTTGAAGATCGGCACCCTCTCCCATGCCCTCCTGCCTGGCATCGCGCTGGCAGTGCTGATGGTCGGCCTGACCCAGTGGAGCGCCCTCGCCGGGGCGGTCTTCGCCGCCATGATCGTCGGCCTGGGATCCATCTTCCTGTCCCGCACCTCCCGCCTGGATCAGGACACCTCGATGGGCATTCTCTACACGACCGCCTTCGCGGGCGGTTATCTGATCCTGACCCAGCTCAACGTGCGCCAGAAACTCGATGAATGGCTCTTCGGCAGCATCGTCGGCATGGCCGACAGCGACCTGTGGATCGCCTTTGGCATCAGCGTGGTGGCCGTTCTGGCGCTGACCGCCCTGCAGCGCCCCCTGCTCATTTATCTCTTTGAGCCCAACATCGCCGCCAGCCTGGGCGTGCCGGTGCGCTTCCTCAACTATGCCACCTTCGGCATCACCATCCTGGTGCTCATCTCCTCGCTCCAGGCCGTGGGCTGCATCCTCAGCGTCGGCCTCATGGTCGCCCCGGCCGCCACGGTTTACCTGCTGACCAACAATGCACGCACTCTCTTCTGGGGTGGCGGCATCATCGGCGGCCTGGGCTCGGTCGCGGCCTTTTTCATCAGTTATCCTCTCGGCTGGTCGGTCAGCTCCACCATCATCCTGGTCCTCGGCAGCCTGTTCCTGCTGGCCTACATTTTCAGCCCTCGCTACGGGCTCTTCAGCCGCCGCGCCAAGGCTTGATTCTGCCGAAGCTCCAGGAAAGGCAGCCTGCGCCCTTGCCAGAGCGTATTCTTTCCCTACTCTCCCCTCCCTTTTCACCCCAATGAGCCACGTCAAACTCTACATCCCCGGTCCAGTCGAGGTCAGCCCCGACACCTATCAAGCCATGACCCAGCCGATGATCGGCCATCGTGGCAAGGGTTTCCAGGACCTTTACGCGGAGATCCAGCCGATGCTGCAAACCTTGTTCGGCACGAAGCAGCAGGTCTTCCTCAGCACCTCCTCCGCCTGGGGCGTCATGGAGGGCTCGATCCGCAACCTTGTGAAGAAAAAGGTGCTCAACTGCTGCAACGGCGCCTTCTCCGACAAGTGGCTCGACGTCTCCAAGCGTTGCGGCAAGGAAGCCGAGGCCTACCAGGTCGAATGGGGCCAGCCCATCCTCGCCGCGGAGATCGACAAGCGCCTCGCCACGGGTGAGTTTGACGCCGTCACCTTCATCCACAACGAGACCTCCACGGGCGTGCTCAGCCCCATCGCGGAAATCGCCGCCCTCAAGAAGAAGTATCCCGACGTCATGTTCATCACGGACAGCGTCTCCGGCTTCACCACCGTGCCGGTGAACTTTGACGAACTCGGCATCGACGTGCTCCTCACCGGCTCGCAGAAGGCCTTCGCCCTGCCCCCCGGTCTGGCCCTCTTCACCGCCTCCGAGGCCGCCATGGCACGCGCCGCCACCGTCAACGACCGCGGCTACTACTTCGACTTCCTCGAGTTCAAGGCCAACGGCGAGAAGAGCATGACGCCCTCCACGCCCTGCATCAGCCTGATCTACGGCCTGCGCCACCAGCTCAAGAAGATGTTCGCCGAAGGCCTGGAAAACCGCTACGCCCGCCATGCCCGCCTCAATGACATGGTCCACGCCTGGGTGCGCCGCAACGGCTTCGAGTTCTTCGCCCCCGAGGGCTATCGCTCCAGGTCGCTGACCTGCGTGGCGAACAACCGGAACATCGACGTCGCCGCCTTCATCGCCAACCTGAAGAAGGACCACAGCCTCATCATTGACGGCGGCTACGGCAAGCTGAAGGGCAAGACCTTCCGCGTCAGCAACATGGGCGACGAGTCCGACGCCAGCATCACCGCCCTCATCGCGGCGCTGGACGATGCTCTGGCGAAGCTGTAAGCCGCAGGCCGGACAGCCTCCCAGGAATGATTTGGGGCCAGGAGCGTGCCAGCCGCACTCCTGGCCCTTTTCTTTGTCAAAGCCCACGCCTTCCCAGCTCTTTCCTCTCCCGCATCCATGCCCCGCGAATACAAGCTGCACCCCGCCCACGCCCCGGCCCCGCGCATCGACTACAAGGCGGAGCTCAATGAGCAGCAGCATGCCGCCGTCACCGCCCCGCCGGGGCAGACACTGGTCATCGCCGGCGCCGGCTCAGGCAAGACCCGCACGCTCACCTACCGGGTGGCCTGGCTGCTCGACAACGGCGTCCTGCCCGAACAAATTCTGCTTCTAACCTTCACCAACAAGGCGGCGCGGGAGATGCTGGAGCGCGTCGGCCTGCTCGTCGAATCCGACACCGCACGCCTGTGGGGCGGCACCTTCCACAGCATCGGCAACAAGCTCCTGCGCTGGAACGCCGAGCGCCTCGGCTACCGCAAGGGCTTCTCCATCATGGACCGCGAGGACCAGAAGGACCTGCTCGAAACCGTGGTCTCCGGCAGCGGCATCGACACCACCGGCTTCCGCTTTCCCAAGGCCGAGGTGCTGGGCGACATCTTCTCGATGGCCGACAACACCTGCGCATCCATCGAGGAGGTCATCACCACCCGCTATCCCTACTTCGACAAGATCATCGAGCCCGTCCGTCGCATCCGCGAGCTCTACCAGGAGAAGAAGGTCGAGACCAACTGCATGGATTTCGACGACCTGCTGACACAGTCTGCACGCCTGCTCAAGGAGCACCCCGACCTGCTCGAGCGCTACCAGCGGCAGTTCGAGTTCGTGCTCGTGGATGAGTACCAGGACACCAACCGCCTCCAGTGCGAGTTCATCGAGATGCTCACCGGTCCGGACGGCAACCTGATGGTCGTCGGTGACGACGCCCAGAGCATCTATTCGTGGCGCGGCGCCGACGTCTCCAACATCCTGAACTTCCACGAGCACTGGCCGAAGGCCCGTGTCTTCAAGATCGAGGTCAACTACCGCAGCGTGCCCGAGGTGCTGAGCCTGGCCAATGCCAGCATCGCCCACAACCGCGCCCAGATCCGTAAAAACCTCCAGTCTTCACGCACCGGCAAGGACATGCTGCCCGCCTATGTGCCCCTCGACAGCGGCAGCGCCCAGGCCGCTTTCGTGGCCCAGCGCATCCTCGAGATACAGGACGAGGACGGCGTGTCCCTGAACGACATCGCCATCCTCTACCGCGCACACTTCCACAGCATGGAACTGCAGATGGAGCTGACCAGCCGCGGCATCCCCTTCCAGATCACCAGCGGACTGCGCTTCTTTGAGCAGGCCCATGTGAAGGACGTCGCCGCCTTCATGAAGTTCGCCGTCAACCGCCGGGATGAGGTCAGCTTCATGCGCATGGTCAAGCTCCTCCCCGGCGTCGGCGGCGCCAGCGCGAACAAGCTCTGGGCCTCCTGGCTGAAGACCGAGGCCGCCTCGGCCGAGGTGATGCCCGGGAAGTTCAGCGACCTGCTCATCCCCATGGGCGTGCCCAAGAAGGCCCGCGAGACCTGGGATCAACTCGCCTACACGCTCGATGAACTCATCGTCGATGGCAAAACCGCCACGCCGCCGGAGATGATCCGCAGCATCTATGAAGGCGTCTATCAGGACTACATGCGCGCCAAGTTCAAGAACGCCGACCAGCGCGAGCAGGACCTCGATCAGCTCAGCAACTACTCCAGCCGCTTCACCGATCCGCTCGAGTTCCTCAGCCAGCTCAGCCTGCTCAGCGGCGTGGACACCGGTGACAACCCCGACCCGCAGCAGGACAAGGAGGCCGTGACCCTCACCACCGCCCATCAGGCCAAGGGCCTGGAATGGCACACCGTCTTCGCCATCTGGCTGGCCGACGGCATGTTCCCTCATGCCCGCGCCGTGGAGGAAAGCGACCTCGGCATTGAGGAGGAGCGCCGCCTCTTCTACGTCACCGTCACCCGCGCCAAGGATGAGCTTTATCTCTGCTACCCCGTGGTCAACCACCAGGCCCGCGACGGTGACATCCTCATGAAGCCCAGCCGTTTCATCACCGAACTTTCCCCCGACCTCATGGAAAAATGGAACGTCCGCGGCGGCTGGTGAACACGAGCACCCGCACCCCACCCTTCAAGCTCCTCTGTGTCATCTGAGGATCCTATCTGCTAAGCTTCTGCGTCATCCCCAGACAATCTCGACCTTCTGGCCGTGCTGGTCATGAGCGGGGTTCAGGGCGCGCAATTCCAGGGTGAGCTTTTCCTTTGTCGCCCGGGCGGACACCCAGCCGTTGGGACGCTCCTTGGAGAAGACATAGGCCACGGGCGGCAGGTTGATCAGATGGATGCCGGTGGCCTCATGCACCTTGTGATCCCAGTTGTGGGTGTGTCCATAGACGAAGGCCTTGACCTTCTTGTGCCTGCCCAGCACCTCAAACATGGCGTCGCTGTCCATCATGCCCGTGGGCTTGCCATCGGCGGGAAGCGGCGCCTGAGGGTTATGATGGGCCATGACCACCGTCGGACGCTCCGGACAGGATGCCAGCGTGCGATCCAGCCAGCCGCGTTGCAGTTCCCCCAGTTCACCCGGGGTCTTGTTGACCTCGTGAAGGGTATCCAGCAGCACCCAGTTCATCGTGGCGGAACTGAGCAGTTCCACATGCTTGCCCTCGACCGGACGGGGATCCTGCGGGCTGGTCATGGCACCGATGAAATGCTTGCGGTCATCGTGATTGCCCAGGGTGCAATGAACCTGGATGGCAGACTCACGCAGGGGTTCGATCAGCTTCACAAAGGCGTCGTAGTCCGTCTGCTGTCCGTCCAGGTAGGCACAGTCTCCGTTCACCAGCACGCCAAAGGGCTTCTGGCCGATGCCCAGCACCTGGTTGACGCAGCGGCTGAGGTTCTCCGCCATGACCGCACCACGCGCCTCCATCTTTGTGTCCGCCGCGATGTGAGTGTCGGAAAACAGCACCCACAGCTCACCGTCCGTGTCACCACGGGCAGAGGCCAGTCGGGGGGCGAATGCGGCGGCAAGACCGCCTTTGAGCCATTGACGACGGGAGATGGGGGGAAAGGTGATGGGCATGATGAATTGGGGAAAAAGAACGCTGCAAAAAGGCCCCTGCTGTCATGGGGAGATTGTGCCAATGCTGGCAACCAGGCACCTTCAAATGCGCCAAGAGGGCTTTTTTTCATGAAGCTCAGACTTTGCAAACTGCCGAGTTGGCATTTTGTTCGTAGCCTTGGGACTTATGACCGAACCAGCCACCGTTCTGATCGTCGATGACGAAAAGCACACCCGCGACGGCTTGCGCCTGTCACTGGAGGATGAGTTCGACTGCTATGTGGCCTCCAATGCCGCCGAAGCCCTGGAGTACCTGCGCAACGACCCGGTCGATGTCATGCTGACCGACCTCCGCCTGGGCGAGGACGATGGCATGAAACTGCTCGAGCAGGCCCTGGCGATGCCGCGTCCACCCGTCTGCATCATGATGACCGCCTACGGCAGCGTGGACACCGCCGTCGAGGCCATGAGGCGCGGCGCCTACCATTTTGTCACCAAGCCGCTGAACCTGGACGAGGTCGAACTGCTGGTGAAACGCGCCCTGCGCAGCCGCAGCCTCGAGCAGGAAAACAAGGTCTTGAAGCAGCAGGTCGAGCAGAAGTTCAGCATTGAGGGCATCCTCGGCCAGGCTGACGCGCTCAAACCCATTCTCGAGACCATCCAGCAGGTCGCGCCCACCCGGGCGACCGTTCTGATCGAGGGCGAAAGCGGCACCGGCAAAGAACTGGTCGCCCGCGCCGTCCACAACCTGAGCGGACGCCCCAAGGCCAGGCTGGTCACCGTGCACTGCGCCGCGCTGTCTCCGCAGATCCTGGAGAGTGAACTGTTCGGCCATGAAAAGGGAGCTTTCACTGGCGCCCAGGAACGCCGCATCGGCCGTTTCGAACTGGCTGACGGCGGCACGCTGTTCCTGGATGAGATTGGCGAGATCGACGCCAACACCCAGGTGAAGCTGCTGCGCGCCCTCGGCGAACAAACGATTGAACGGGTAGGCGGCGCGAAGCCGATCAAGGTGGACGTGCGCGTCATCGCCGCCACCAACAAGGACCTGGCCAGGATGGTCGAGGAGGGCAAGTTTCGCGAGGATCTCTACTGGCGGCTGCGCGTGGTCACCATCCACATGCCGCCGCTGAGGACCCGCAAGGGCGACATCCCCGTGCTCGCCGACCATTTCCTCAAGGAGCTCGCCACGGCCAACGGCAAGACTTACAAACCTCTTGGCGAGGACGCCCTGCCCGTGCTGATGAACTACGACTGGCCGGGCAACGTCCGGGAGCTTCGCGCCGCCATCGAACATGGCGTGGTCATGAGCAACACCAGCCGGGTGACGGCAAAACACCTGCCCGGCTACCTGACCCGCCCCGGCGGGCTTGGATGGCGCCTGACGACCGCTCCGGCGGACAAGCCGGCAGCGCCAGGAGTTCCGCCCCCCGAAAAGGCGCCGCTCGACATCCATGAAATGGAGAAGCAGCTCATCATCGAGGCCCTCGAACGCGCCGGCAACAACCGCAGCGAGGCTGCTGAAATGCTCAACATGAGCCGCCGCAGCCTCCAGCGGAAGCTCAAGCAGATGGGCATGGTCCGAAAGCATCGGAAACGCACCCCGCCCGCCTCGTGACGCATCCGTCCTGCCTCACTTCCGTTCAATCCATTGGTAGGCGTCGCGGGAGTTCTTCCAGAAATACTTCTCACAAGCTTCTGCTCCCTTGCTGCCGAAATAGTCGCTCACCAGCTTGAACACGACCTCATACGGCGCGCCGCGATCACTGACCGGCCAGTTGCTGCCATAAATCAGGCGGTCAGGGCCGAAGCTTTCCCAGAGATGATCCAGAATGGGCAGGTAGTAGCCAACATCTCTTGGGGCCTTGCCTTCCTCGCCATTCACCTGCTCGACCAGGGCGGAAACCTTCATCCAGACATTCTTCCTGCGGGCAATTTCCGTGATGCCCTCCCGCCAGCCAGGGCGCAGCGACCGAGGATCACCGCTGCCTCCCAGGTGATTGATGACAATGCGCAGGTCAGGCACGTCCTGCGCAAGCTTCGAGGCATGCGGCAGAAGGTCCGGGCCGCCGTTCAGGTCAAGTTCAAGCCCGTGCTCCGCCAGCACCCTGGCACCCGCCAGCGCCGACTCCTTGTGGGCGTCGATCCTCACCAGGTCGGCACGCCAGCGGATCCCGCGAAACGCCGGATTCGCGGCAAAACGCTTCACGTTCCCGGCAAAGTCCGGTGAGGTCGGGTCCAGGTTGCCGACAAAGCCGACGATGCACTTTTCCCGCGCCGCGAGGTCAAGGATCCACTGGTTGTCCTCCACCCACTGGCTGGCCTCGACAATGACCGTCTCCCTCACGCCATGCGGCTCCGCCAGAGCCCGCCAGTCGGCAGGCATGACCTTGCGGTAAAGCTTCGTGCCCTTGCCCGGCCAGGGCACTCCTTCCGGGCGGGTCGGATCATAAAAATGCGTGTGCGTGTCGATGATCCTCGTCGCCGCCGTGGCGGCACGCGCGGGAAGGGCGGCGGGAAGAAGGGCGGCTGAGGCCTGGAGAAAGCAGCGGCGGTTCATGAAGTCCAGAATACGCCTGGTCGCCCCCCTGTCCTGCGGTCGTCGGCAAGGAAAGCATCCCCTCCCTGTCCGGCATTGTCATGATTGCGAATCAGAACAGAGGGCAAAATGCTCCAGGGTTAGGAATGCGGCTTGAGCAAGCCGCCGGAAAAGCTTGTATCACTTCTTGTTCAACCTTCCATGATATGAATGCCCGACTCCGCCTTGGCCTGACCCTTGTCATGTTTCTGTCATCCGCCCGCGCGGACGTGCGGCTGCCGGCCCTCTTCAGCGACGGCCTGGTCTTCCAGCAGGGCAAACCGCTCTCCATCTGGGGCTGGGCCGCTCCTGACGAGGATGTCAGCATCCAGTTTGCCGGCCAGACCCGTGCGGCACGGGCGGACCTGGACGGAAAATGGCGGGTGATCCTGGATCCCCTGCCAGCCAACGCCACCCCCCAGGAGATGAAGGTGAATGGAAAAAACAGCCTCATTCTGAAGAACCTGCTCATCGGCGAGGTGTGGATCTGCTCCGGCCAGTCGAACATGCAGTGGACGGTCAGTCAGGCTGCGAATCCCCAGCAGGAGGTCGAGGCGGCGAACTTCCCCCAGATTCGCATGTTCAACGTCGAACGTGTCACCGCGATGTCACCTGTCGATGACGTCAAGGGTTCCTGGAAGGAGGCAAATCCTGGCAATGTCGGCCAGTTTTCCGCCGTGGGCTATTTCTTCGGCAGGCACCTGCACCAGGTGCTGAAGGTGCCCGTGGGCCTCATCAACACTTCCTGGGGTGGCACCCGGGTCGAGGCCTGGACCAGCCGTGAATCCCTGGAGGAGCGGCCCTGCGCCGCGCAGATGCTGAGTGACTGGGACGGCATCCGCCAAAGCTGGGACGCTGCGGCAGAGAATGCCAAACACGAAGTCGCCAAGGCCGAGTGGCAGGCCCAGGTTCAGAAGATCAAGAAGGACAACGTCGGCTTGTCCGCTGACAAGCAGGTGCAGCCGCCGCCCGCGCCGCGCCCGCCGGATGACCCCAACAAAACCCCGCATCACCCGGCCGTGCTGTTCAACGCGATGATCGCCCCGCTGATCCCCTACTCGATCCAGGGTGCCGTCTGGTATCAGGGTGAGTCGAACCAAAAGCGCGCCTTTCAGTACCAGGAGCTGCTGCCCAACATGATCAACGACTGGCGCACGCGCTGGAATTCGGAGTTCAGCTTCTACATCGTCCAGCTCGCCGCCTATGGAAACAGCCTGCCGGTGACGAAGGACCCCGGCCTGCCGGACACCTGGGCCGAGCTGCAGGAGGCGCAATACCTGACCTCCATCACCCTGCCCCGCTGCGGGCTCGTCGTCACCAATGACATCGGCGAGGAGAAGGACATCCATCCGAAAAACAAGCAGGAGGTCGGCCGCCGCCTGGCGCTCTGGGCCCTCGCCCACGACTATGGCCGAACCAACACCGTGTTCAGCGGCCCCATGCTCAGGAACGCCGTCGTTGAAGGCGGCAGGGTGCGCATCCAGCTCGATCATGTCGGCGGCGGCCTGAAGACCCGTGACGGCGGCGAGCTGAAGCATTTCCAGATCGCCGGACAGGATCAGAAATGGGCCTGGGCGGAGGCGAAGATCGAAGGCTCCGAGATCGTCGTTTCCAGCAGCGCCGTCCCCAACCCCGTCGGTGTCCGCTATGCCTGGGCCGCCTGGCCGGAAGGCGCCAACCTGATCAACGCCGAAGGCCTGCCGGCGAGCTGCTTCCGCACGGACGAGTTCATTCCAAGCACCCTCGGCGTGGTCTCGCCCTTCCAGGAAGTTCAAAAGGCGCAGGCGCGCTGAAGCTCTCGTCCGCTCCATCCCCTTCCTTCTTTGTGCATGGAAGCGCTGAATCCCCGCGTTTTCTCCCACCATGTCCAACCGCCGCCACTTTCTCTCCACCGCCCTGGGTTCCGCCTTCGCCGCCCCGCTCATCGCCCAGGAAGCCAGGCTCAGCTACAAGGGCGAGAACATCCATTACGGACTCGTGACCTACATGTGGGGCGCCGACTGGGATCTGCCGACGCTTATCAAGAATTGCGAAACTGCCAAAGTCCTTGGCATCGAACTGCGCATCGAGCACGCCCACAAGGTGGAACCGTCTCTCTCCGAGGCCGCTCGAGCCGAGGTGCGGAAGCGCTTTGAGGACTCCCCGGTCGAGGTTCTTGGAATGGGCACCAACTGCGAGTTTCACAGCGCCGACGCGGCCGAGGTGAAGAAGCAGATCGATCTTGCCAGGGACTACATCAAGCTCAGCCACGACATCGGCGGAAGCGGCGTGAAGGTGAAGCCGAACAACCTGCCCAAGGAGGTGCCGGTGGAGAAGACCCTGGAACAGATTGGCAAATCACTTGCAACCCTCGGCGACCACGCGCTGGGCTTCGGCCAGGAAATCCGCCTGGAGGTTCATGGCGGGGTCTGCGACCTTGGCCACATCCGCACCATCATGGAGGTGGCGGCCAGGGACAACGTCCGGGTCTGCTGGAACTCCAACGAACAGGACCTGCAGGGCGAGGGCATCGCCAAAAACTTCGCCAAGGTGCAGCCTTATCTCGGAGCCACCACGCACATTCGCGAGGTCAACGAGGGCGGCTATCCCTACCCCGAACTCGCCCGTCTTCTGGTCGAGGCGGATTATGCCGGCTGGGTGCTTCTGGAGGCACGCACGAAGCCCGGCGACCGCGTGACCGCCCTCGCCGAACAAAGGAAACTGTTCATGGAGATGGTCACGAAGGCGCGCGCGTCCGCCGCCTGAGGAAACGTCTCACAGCTTGATCTCCATCGCCTGGGCCGCACGATGGGCCTTGGCGCGAGCCGTGTTGATGTTTTCCGCCCGCGCCAGCGTCACGGCCATGCGCCGCTGACCGCTGACCGTGGGTTTGCCAAAAAGGCGCACCTGCGTGTCCGTCTCGGCTAGCACCTGGTCAAGCAAGCCAAACTGAACACTGCTGGACTCACCCTCGACCAGCACCGCACAGCTCGCACTCGGGCCGTGCTGATGGATGTTCGGAATCGGCAGGCCAAGGATGGCCCGCACATGCAGGGCAAACTCGCTCAGGTCCTGTGAAATCAGGGTGACCAGGCCCGTGTCATGCGGACGTGGTGACACCTCGCTGAAGATCACGTCGTCACCCTTGATGAACATCTCGACGCCAAACAGTCCGCGTCCGCCCAGCGCACCGGTGATGGCTCCGGCCATGTGCTCCGCCGCCTCCAGGGCTTTGTGTGACATGGGATGCGGCTGCCAGGACTCGCGGTAGTCCCCCTTGATCTGAGTGTGGCCGACCGGGGCGCAGAAACTGGTGCCGCCAATGTGCCTGACCGTCAGCATGGTGATCTCATAATCAAAGTCGACGAAGCCCTCGACGATCACCTTGCCCTTGCCCGCGCGTCCGCCCTCCTGGGCATACTGCCATGAATAGGAGATGTCAGCCTCCGTCTTCACGACGCTCTGCCCCTTGCCGCTCGAGGACATGATCGGCTTCACCACGCAGGGCATGCCGATCTTGGCAATCGCGGCACGGAACTCCTCCTCGGTGCCGGCAAAGACATAGGGCGAGGTCTTCAAGCCAAGCTCCTCGGCCGCCAGACGGCGGATCCCCTCACGGTTCATGGTCAGCTTGGCGGCCCGCGCCGTCGGCACGATGGTGTAGCCTTCCTGCTCAAGCTCGATCAGGGTGTCGGTCGCGATCGCCTCAATCTCCGGCACGATGTAGTTCGGCTTTTCCGCCTCGATGATGCGGCGCAGTGCGTCGCCATCGAGCATGGTGATGACATGGCTGCGGTGCGCCACCTGCATGGCGGGCGCGTTCGCGTAGCGGTCCACGGCGATGACCTCGCAGCCGAGACGCTGAAGCTCGATCACCACCTCCTTGCCGAGTTCGCCGGAGCCGAGGAGCATGACTTTGGTGGCCGAGGAGGAAAGCGGGGTGCCGATGCGGGACATGCCCATGCATCTAGCGTGCGGAGGGGACGCGTCAAACGCCGCTTCACAGGGTCAAAACCGCCCTTGAACCCGGCCCTGCCATCCGCATAGCATCCTGCATGCCCTCCCCCCGCAGACTTTCAGGCCTGCTGCTTCCGCTTTTGCTGGTGTTCCTCGCCTCATGCTCCTCATCGAGACGCTGGGAATACGAGTATCATCGCGGCAGGACAGCGGTCATCGTCAACGGCAGGGCCGTGCCGCCGGCGGGCCTTCCCCGGCAGGTCATGGAGGTCATCAACGCCGGCAACCGCATCGCCGGCAAGCCGTACAAGTATGGCGGCGGACACCGCAGCTTTCAGGACAGCGGCTACGACTGCTCGGGAACGGTCTCCTACGCCCTGCACGGCGCCGGGCTCATCAAGTCTCCCGCCACCTCGGGAGGCCTGCGCAGCTATGGCAGCCGCGGGCCGGGGAAGCACATCACGGTTTACGCCAAAAGCGGCCACGCCTTCATCGTCGTGGCCGGACTGCGCCTGGACACCGGCTACAACGGCGAAAACGAAGGCCCGAAATGGTCCACGCGATCCAGGCCCATCAAGGGCTATGTGGCCAGGCATCCGCCCGGGCTTTGAACCCGGCACGGGCTTCTGGTCTTTTTGTTAAACCAGCATCATCCGAAGGGATCCTGGCGTTGACTGCACATGCCTTCCCGCATGAAACGGCTTGTCATCCGCCTCCTCATCCTGGTGCCGCTTCTGGCAGGCGCCCAGGAAAAGCACCCGCCCCTGCATCGTCTGACCTGGGAGGAGTATTCGGGAACGCTGGTGCACTGGCGTAAAACCTACCCCAAGATGGTGACCTTGGAGTCACGCGGCATGAGCGGCCAAAACATGCCGGTCTACCTGCTGAAGATCACCGACTCCTCCGTGCCGCATGAGGACAAGCAGGTCTGCCTGGTGACGACCCTGCACAGCGGCCCTGAACGCACCGGCACCTCCGGAGCCATGGCCTTTGCTGAATGGTGCCTGGGCGACGACCCGCTGGCAGTCGAAACCCGGAGGCGCCAGATCCTGCTCATCATGCCCTGCGTGAACCCGCTCGCAATGTTCTACACCGATCGCTTCCGCAATGAACACGGCGTCGATCCCTACACGGGCTCCGCGCGCATCGGCAAGCTGTGGGACGTGAAGGCGCTCAGGCTGACCAAGCCGGAGGATGCCCCGGAACTGGCAGCCGTGCTTTCCGTGATCGACGAACACCAGCCGGAGGTGCATGTGGACCTGCATGGCACCGGTCTGCAGGAGTACACCCCCGACCAACTCGGCTCGCGTCGAATGTACCAGGGCCAGATCATGACGGAGGTGACGGGCGGTGCTTATTCGAACTACGCCCTGCGGCCCTGGGACTGGCGCGTGACCGAAGCCATGATCGATGCAGGCAGGGAGGCTGGATTTCCGTCAGACAGGTTCGAGGCGGACGCGCAACGCACCTTCTGGGGGCCTGAACTGGCCCCGCTGGGCCGCAAGCTCTGGCATGGCATGCCGCTGTTCTACTCGGCCCATTATGGTTACGCCAGGTTTCACACCATGATCATCACCCAGGAGGTGGCCTGGGAGCAGAGCCTGGTGGCCCGCATGAAGGGGCTGATGAAAATCGGCAACGGCACCTGGCAGGATGAAAACACTTCTGGTTATCCCGTGAACCGCATGCGTCACTTCGTCGGTCATTTCGTCACGGCCTGCGGCCGCAACGCCAGGGAACGGCGTGCCAGCCGAGTCGAACTCTGGAACCAGCAGGCCGACTTCGCGCTCGGCTTCCTCTACCCTCAGACCGTCGGGCGTGAAACCTTTGTCGTTGCCACCACGGCCGCCGCCAGGAGGGCCGTGGCCGAAAAACGGTTCCCCGAAGCCGTCCAGGCCTTCATCAAGACCGGTCCCGAGATCAAGGTCGCCATGGATCAGACCGACGAACAACTTCTCGCTTCGACGGCGGATGCCAAGATCACGCAGGGCATCGGTTTCCGGATGCGGCTTCCCTACCGGTCTCCGGCCAGGCTGGATGTCCGCCTCAACGGCACCCCGCTACGGCAGGACGGCGCGGAGGGTTATCAAAGCTGGTTTGCCGACGGGTTCACCCAGGTGCAGGTGAACGTCCCGCCGTCCAAGCTTGCGCCGGAAGGACTGTACTTCATCACCTGCGCCTACGATCCCGGTGAAGAACGTCAGAATGGCTGGACGCCCCCGGTGGAGGTGCGCAAGGCCAGCGCCTCCGACAAGGCCGACGCCACCCCCGCCACGCATGTGGACGTGCCGTATGGAGCGCACTTCCGTCAGACACTGGATGTCTGGCTGGCAAAGTCCACCAAGCCCACGCCTGTCGTCTACTACATTCATGGCGGCGGCTGGGGTGCGCAGGACAAGACCGACATCCACCAGCATCTGGAAGTTCGCGCCTTTCTCGATGCGGGCGTCTCCGTGGCCTCCATCAACTACCGTTTCCTGGCAGATGCGAATGCCGCCGGAGTTTCACCACCCCTGCAATGGCCGCTGCAGGACGCCGCCCGCGCTTTGCAGCTCCTGCGCTCCAAGGCCGTGGAATGGAACCTCGACAAGGCTCGCATCGCCGCCTGTGGTGTCAGCGCCGGCGGCTGCTCCAGCCTCTGGCTGGCCATGCACGATGACATGGCTGACCCGAAGTCGGCGGAT
>CAZXPU010000123.1:0-15905 GCA_964642905.1 uncultured Prosthecobacter sp. | reverse complement strand
ATGGTGGTTGGAAATTCCCTGGTCATTGGCAGGCTTGGTCCTTGGTCATTCTCAATACACGTCCCGCGCATACCGCCGGGTCTTCTTCATCTCGGCGACATACTGCGCGGCTTCCTCCGGCGTCCTGCCGCCCTGGGACTGGATGATCTGGTGCAGGGCTTCATCGACATCCTTCGCCATGCGTTTGGCGTCGCCGCAGACGTAGAAGTGCGCGCCTTCCTCAAGCCACTGCCAGAGTTCGCTGGCGGCCTGCAGCATGCGGGTCTGCACGTAGATTTTCTCCTCCTGGTCGCGGCTGAAGGCGGTGTCGAGGCGGGTGAGCAGACCGGTCTTGAGCCAGCCGGTGATCTGCTCGTGGTAGAGGAAGTCGGTGGCGCGTTTCTGGTCGCCAAAGAACAGCCAGTTCTTGCCTGTGGCGCGTGTGGCTTCGCGTTCTTCAAGAAAGGCCCTGAATGGGGCGATGCCGGTGCCGGGACCGACCATGATGACCGGTTTGCTCAGATCCTCGGGCAGGCGGAAATGAGCGGCGGCATGGAAGTAGATGCCGGTGGTTTCGCCGGGCCGCAGGCGGTCGGCCAGAAAGGTGCTGGCAACCCCCTTGTGGGCGATGCCATCGGCGGTGTAGCGGACCGCGCCGATGCAGAGATGCACCTCGTCCGGATGGGCCTTGATGCTGGAGGCGATGGAGTAAAGCCGCGGCTGCAGTTTGCGCAGGCCTTTGAGGAAGGCTTCGACATCCAGGCCGAGTTCCGGTGGCCTGCCCAGAAGGTGGCGGATCTCGTAGTCGGTGAGCAGGGTGTCGCGGAGCGTCCTTGAACCCACGACGAACGCGGGGTCGAACCCGTGAGCGGAGAGCACGGCATCGACGACCTCCGGGCAGTTCTGAACAAAGACCCCCAGGGCGTCCCCGACTTCATAAGTCAGGCCGCTGCCCTGGAGTGAGAAGGCGATGTGATGGGTGTCCTTGGCGCTGCCGGGGGCGTTGAGGGCCTCATTGGCGATCAAGCGGGCCTGGAAAGGATTCTTTTTGGACCAGGCTGTGTCGGAAGAGTCTGACTCGTCCGGTGTGTCAGACGGTTTTGAAGCTCCCAAAAGGGCAAAGGCATTCTTCGACCACTCCTTCGCGAGATCGTCGAAGTCGACGTCGCAGTCCACCCGCTCAACGATGCGGGTGGCGCCCAGCTCGGCGAGCCTGGCGTCGATCTTCCTGCCGGCGAGGCAGAAGGTGTCGCCGTAGTTTTTGTCGCCGAGCGCGAGGACTGAGTATTGCACGCCGTCGAATCTGGGGCTGCTGCCGTTTTGGTTGAGGCTGTTCCAGAAGGAGGCGGCGTTGTCAGGCATGTCACCTTCACCCCAGGTGGAGGTGATCAGGAGCACGTTGCGGTCCTTGATGAAGTCGGCGGGTTGCAGCGAATCGAGGCCTGCGGCTCGCGCCGCAAAGCCCCGACCCGCTGCTTCCCTGGCCAGCCGCTTGGCCAAACTTTCCGCGTTGCCGCTCTGACTGCCGAAGGCGATGAGGAGGGGCCGTCTTGATTCCGACTCCGCGGCTGCGCCGGGTGGTGTGCTGCGGTTCAGGACTCCTGCGAGGAAGCCGTTGAGCCAGGCGCGTTGTTCGGCGGAGAAGGGGGCGTTGTCAGGAATCAGGGGGACGATTTTCATCTGTCAGAGCGGCTTGAGAGATGCGGGGAGACGGGGTCAGAAGTCGATTTGCAGCTGCACGTAGGCGAAATGGGCGCTGTCATCTCCGCGCGTGGCGGTCTGTGTTTCCGTGAGGTAGTCGCCGGGCAGGAAGTAGCTGTAGCCGGCCTGCAGGGCGACGTGCGGGTTGAGCTTGTAGACGGCGGTGAGGTCGATCTCCTGGCCGCGGAAGGTGCTGGCGCCCTTGGCCGCGGCGGCGTTGCGGGCCACGGCGGTGACACCGTTCACACGGCGCCAGGCGTCGGCGTTGTCGTCGTTCCAGTAGAGGTGGTAGTCGATCATCAGCTTCAGCTTCTTGCTGGGCTGGAGGCTGATGTTCAGCTGCGGGTTGTGCATGTTGATCCAGCCGGTGGTGTCCATGTAGCCGTAGAACAGATGGTTCGTCGGATACAGGTTCTGGAAGGTGTTGAGATCGCCGTCGGTGGCATCGCCGTCACCCGGGCTCCAGTTGTACTGGACGCCGACGCGCGGCTTCCAGGGATGGTTGAGCCAGTTGTAGCCGACACCCCAGTGGCCGGCGAAGGTGCTGAGGTCACGGCCGGAGACCTCGCCAAACTGAGCGGCCATCTCCATGTCGTAGTCGAAGCCGCCGAGTTTCTTCGGGTCGCCTTTCCAGAGCGTGCCGATGGTCCAGAAGTCCGTGTGCCCGTTGTTCAAGACGGGGCCGAAGTCGGCGTTGCCCTGGTCCCTCTTGTTGAAGACGTAGAGGTCGGTTGTCAGGTTGAAGGGAATGAACTGGGTGGCGAGATAGGCGCCGCTGAACAAGGTTTGAGAGGGCTCATCCGTGTCGAAGTACTGGCTTTTGTTGAACTGCGTGGGGTTGAACACCACGGGGCTGGAGGTGAAGAGGTCGAACTGCCACTTGGACGAGGCATAACGAAGCTTCACGGCGTCGAAGGTGCGGGCCTGGTTAAGCCACTCAAGAGGACCGACGAGGCGCTGATCACCGTAGCTGAGGAACTGGCGGCCGATGGTGGAGCTGAAACCCTTCTTGAGGTCACCGATCTGCACGTAGGCCTTGAGGATGTCGAAGTAATCGTCGCCCTCGGCGGCAAGGACGCCCGGGATGTTGGGCCTGCTGCCGCCAAACTCCCGGACGTCCTGACCCTGGACATAGATCTTCAGCCAGTCGGTCATCTGTAGACCGAGGCCGAGGCGGAAGCGGTTGAGCAGCCAGGTGGCGTCCTGGGGGCCGTTGATGGCGTTGTTGAAGTCGAAGTTGTTCTCCCTGCCTTCGAAGCGCATCTTCTCCTGCACATCGACGGTGAGCCTTCCGTCGAGGAGCGTGATGGGGGCGTAGCCGGGAGGGGGGGGCGGCGCGGGGGCCGGTGCGGGCGCCGGAGTTCCGGCGGCGGCGATGGACGCCGATGCAAGCAGTAGCAGTGTGGTGATTTTCATCTCGGTGGTGTTGTTGTCGTTGTGGGCTTTGGCTGCTGCGGCGGCTTGCAGGGAGGGGTGCTGGACCGGTGGGTTCAGCGCCTATTTCATGAGCCATGACCGTGCCAACGCCCTTCAATCGTGTGAGAAGCATCTTGAATCCTTTGCGTGGTCAGGATGAAAAATGCTCATGGAAAGGGTGCCATCAGAACATGGCAGGCCATGAAGCCTCTGATGAAAATCATGGCGGGGTGTATTGCCTCCTTCGCCGTGGTGGCGACGGCCATCTGGGTCTCGGTCGACAAAAGGCCTTCCCTTGGCGCCCCGGCAAGGTCTAGTCTCCGCTGAACATTCCTCCTCGACCTCCATGAATGCGTCCGATTCACTCACCGCCCCGGCCTGCAACTCCGAATGGGAGAAGCACGGCTTGTTTTACGAGTATGGCAGCGCGGTGAATCCGCGGATGCCCCAGATTGCGATCGATGTGTTTCCGCCCGCCCTGCATCAACTCCCCGAAAGCAAGGTCATCCCGTTGGAGCTGTCGAAGAATCTTGAAACCAGCTATCCGGTCACAGGCCCAAGCCTTTTCGCGAACTTCATTCACGTGGCCGCTGGTGAGCAGCTTGAAACCTCCTGCCATGCCAGCAGCCAGGTCTTTTATGTCATCCGAGGCGCGGGTTTCAGCGTGATCGACGGCAGCAGGCTGAACTGGAAAACGGGTGATCTGTTTGCGCTGCCGGTGACGGGCGGGATCCGGCATCATGCGTCAGAGGACAGCGCCTTTTATTGGGTGAACGACCAGCCGCTGATGGATTTCCTGGGGGCCAGGCCCGCCACACCGAGGTTCCGACCGCTCTATTTCTCCCGTGAGCTGCTGACCGCCGAGCTGGAAAAGGTGAGGCTGGCCAACGAGGGCAAGGACAAGAACCGCAACGGCATTCTGCTGGCGAATCCCGACTGCCCGCAGACCAAGACGCTGACGCACTCGATGTGGTCGCTTTACAATCTGCTGCCCGCGAGGAGCAGGCAGAAGGCCCACCGGCACAACTCGATCGCCCTGGATTTCGCCGTGAAAGCGACGGAGGGCGTTTATACCATGATCGGCCGCGATCTCGACAGCGATGGCAACATCATCAACCCGGTCCGAGCGAACTGGGTGGCAGGTGGAGCCTTTGTAACGCCGCCCGGCTGGTGGCACTCCCATCACAACGAAAGCGATGAGGACGCCATCGTGCTGCCCGTGCAGGATGCCGGCCTGCACACCTACCTGCAGACGCTGGACATCCAGTTTGCGCGTGGCTATTGAGCGGGCCATGTGAAAGACGATTGCCCGTCTCTGCAGAGGACTGAGCCTCTGGAGATCGCGACGGCAGCCGCTTTGGATTGCGGCAGCCTGCTGCGCAGGCAGAGGACTTCGATTCGTCCCCAGTTCCCGAACCACAGGGGCGCAGATCAGTGACCAAATCGAAACCCCAGGGTGGTTCACGCCAGCTGGGCTGGCTCAGGAAAGCGGCAGCAGGGCTGCCGCAGTCCATGCTGGGAGGCTGCCACACCGACGAATCCTGGATCAGGATTCAACGGGCTGACTCTGTTAAACCAACCTCATCATCGAATGCCGGGTCCGCCGCTTTTCCGGGTGAAATGGATGCGCTTCCCAAGTGCCGGATGAATGGAGCCGGGTTAGTTAGGCCAGCGCACAGCCGACGGCGGATACGCATCAGGCGGCGGCAGCCATGCCATGGGAGGCGAGCTCGGCGGCCATGTCGGCGCTTGGCTGGAACTTCGGCTCGCGGCTGGGGCGGATGTGGGAGCGGTCGTTGAGGAAGGTGATCAGGTGCTCGCGCAGCTCGTAGTAGCGCGGGTCCTCCATGATCTGCTTGCGGCTGCGGGGACGTTCAAAGGGGATGCTGAGGATGTCGCCCACCTCGGCCTCGGGACCGTCGGTCATCATGATGACGCGGTCGGAGAGATAGACGGCTTCGTCCACGTCGTGGGTGACCATGAGCGTGGTGATGCGGTTGCGGCGCCAGAGCTCGAGCAGGACGTCCTGGAGCTCGTAGCGGGTGAGGGAGTCCAGCATGCCGAAGGGTTCGTCGAGCAGGAGCATCTTGGGCTGGAGGGCGAAGGCCCGGGCGATGCCGACGCGCTGGCGCATGCCCTGGGAAAGTTCGCCGGGGTTCTTGTGCATCGCATCGGCGAGGCCGACGATGCTCAGGTAGTATTCGGCCATCTGGCGGCGTTCCTCCTTGCTGGCGGTGAAGTAGACCTGGTTGACGCCGAGCATGACGTTTTCAAAGGCGGTCATCCAGGGCAGCAGGCAGGGAGACTGGAAGACGATGCCACGGTCGGGGCCGGGACCGACGGCCTCCTTGCCGGCGAGGATCATGTTGCCCTTCGAGAGTTCGCTGAGGCCGGCGACCATCATGAGCACGGTGCTTTTGCCGCAGCCCGAATGGCCGATGAGCGTGGCGAACTCGCCTTCCTTGAGCTTCAGGCTGAAGTCCTTGACGATGGTGGAGGGACCCTTGGGCGTGTCATAGGTCTTCCAGAGCCGGTCGAGCTCGAGCATCTTGGGGTTCTTGATGCTCATGCCGCCACCTCCACTTCTTCGTTCTTGGATTCATGACGGCGTTTCGGGCCGCGGCGGGTGAGGAATTCGATGCTGTTCACCTGGGTCAGGTCCTCGGGAAGAATGTCTGGAAGGCTGAGCTTGAGGCTGGTCTTTGACCGGGAGCGCCCCTTGGCGTCGAGCAGTGTGTTGATGAGCTGGCTGCGCAGCTTCTTGAAGGCCGGGTCGTGGTTGATGGTCCGCCGGTCGCGCGGGCGTTCGAGGTTGACCAGAATGGGGTCGCCCAGGGTGGCCGGCGCGGTGGGAAGCAGCGGGATGACCTTGTCGGCCACCAGGATGGCCTCATCGGGGTCGTTGGTGATCCAGATGACGGTGGTCTTGTTGCTCTGCCAGATCTCGCTGATCTCGTCCTGAAGCGTGGCGCGGGTGAGGGCGTCGAGGGCGCTGAGCGGTTCGTCCATCAGAAGCACCCGGGGGTTCATGGCAAGCGTGCGCGCGACGGAGACGCGCTGACGCATGCCGCCGGAGAGCTCCCTGGGCAGCTTGTGGGCGGCGTGGCTGAGCTTCACCATCGCGATGTGCTTGGCGACGTGCGCCCGTCGTTGTTCGGCGGTCCAGTCCTTGAAGACCTCGTCCACGGCGAGGGCGATGTTCTCCTCGACGGTCAGCCAGGGCAGCAGCGAGTAGTTCTGGAAGACCAGGCCGCGGTCCGGGCCGGGGCCGGTGATGGCGCGGCCCTCGATGAGCGCCTGTCCGGAGTCCGGCTTCACAAGGCCAGAGAGCAGGTTGATGAGCGTGGACTTGCCGGAGCCGGAATAACCAACGATGACGACAAACTCGCCCTCCTCGACGCTGAGGCTGACGTCCTTCAGGACCTCGGTGCGCGAGCCGTTGTGTCCATAGCCCTTGGAGGCGTTTCTGATTTCGATGAGAGGCATGAGATTGATGATTTAAGCTGCTGTTCAGGCCGTTTTGAAACGTCCCTCCACAAGGCTCATGAGGCGGTCGAGGACGTAGCCGACGACGCCGATGGTGAGGATGCAGAGGATGATGTGGGCGTAGCTGTTGGCGTTGTACTGCTGCCAGAGGAAGCCGCCGACGCCGGGGCGGCCGGTGAGCATCTCGACGGCGACGATGACGAGCCAGGCGATGCCGAGGCTGAGGCGGAAGCCGGTGAACATGTAGGGCAGGGTGGCGGGCACGAGCACCTTCCAGAGCGTCTTCCAGCGGGACAACCGGAGCACCCGTGCCACGTTCAGGTAGTCCACGGGCACGGCGCGCACGCCGACGGCGGTGTTCATCACCGTGGGCCACATGGCGCAGATGGCGATGGTGAAGAGGGCGGCGGCGTCGGAGGCGCCGAAGGTGGTGCGGCCGTCGCCGTTGACGATCTTGACGCCGCTGAAGAGAATCATGCCGAGCGGCAGCCAGGCGAGAGGTGAGACGGGCCGGAGCACCTGGATGACGGGGTCGAAGGCCTTGGTAAAGGGCTTGGAAAGGCCGAGCAGAAAGCCGATGGGGGTGCCGATGACCAGTGCGATGAAGTAACCCTGGGCGACGAGGACGAGGGACATCCAGGTGAAGCGCAGGATGCCTTGGTCGAGCTCGCCTCGCTTGGCGAAGGGATCCAGGATGTAGGGCTTGCTTGCCGTCCATGTCTCCCCAGGGGTCGGCAGGTCGGCGGAGAGCCCCTCACGTTTGGTGACCTTGATCTTGTCGCCAAAATCATCGGTCTTTTCCGTGACCACGGACTTGCCGGCGATGGCGTACCAAAAGAGGCAGGTGATGAGGATCGCCAGGAACGGCAGGAAGATGGAGTCGAGCTTGTATTTCTCAAGGAGTGGATGCATGGCGCGGCAATGGATGACTTATGATTGTTGACTTATGAATTGCCGATCCACGCTGACCTCCCGCACCGCTCCTTGTGGAGCGGCTTGGGAAATCATGAATCGCAAATCGTAAGTCATGAGTGAAGGCTTCAGCCTTTGATCGTCTTCACCGCGAAGGATGCGGCGTAGGCTTCGAGGTCGGCGGTCGGGTCGAACTTCACGCCGTCGAAGAGGGTTTCGGAGCTGGTGTCGACGCCGCCGTGGGCGTAGCCGATCTCCTTCATGGCCTCCTCGTAGATGTCGGAGCGCATGACCTGCTTCGCGACGCCTTCGTAATCGGGCGCGCCCTCGACGAAGCCCCAGCGGCGGAGCTGGGTGAGCCACCATTTGGCGTATTTGGCCTGGGGGTAGTTGCAGTTGCGGTCGCTGAAGATCATGTAGTTCGGGTCCTTGAACTTGCGGCCGTCGCCCATGAGGTACTTGCCCTGCAGGCGTCCGAGGATGGTTTCGGGCGGGCAGTTGATGTAGGTCGCGGCGCTGACGATGTTTGCCTGCTCCTCGCGGTTCTCCATCTTGTCGAGCCAGAGGCTGGCCTCGTGCAGCGCCTTGAGCACGGCCTTGACGGTCTTCGGGTTCTTTTCGGCAAACTCCTCGGTGAAGGCGCAGACCTTTTCCGGATGATCCTTCCAGATGGCCTGGGTGGTGATCGAGGTGAAGCCGATGTCCTCGGCGATCGTTTTGGCGTTCCAAGGCTCGCCGACGCAGAAGCCGTCCATCTTGCCGACCTTCATGTTCGCCACCATCTGCGGGGGCGGCACGGTGATCAGCGAGACATCGGCGCCCGCGCCTGCGGCGTCACCGGGGTTGATGCCGCCGGCGGCGAGGTAATAGCGCATCCACATGGCGTGCGTGCCGGGCGGGAAGGTCATGGCGAAGGTGAGGGGGGATCCCTTGGCCTTGGCTTCCTCCACGAAGGGTTTCAGCGCCTTGGGATCGTCGGTGACCTTGCCCTTGAAGGTGTTGGCGAGGGTGATGGCCTGGCCGTTGCGGTTGAGCAGCCAGGGCACGATCATCGGCTTCTTGGGGGCGCCGCCGAGTCCCATTGTCGAGGCGATGGGCATGCCGATGAGCATGTGCGTGGCCTGGAGGTCGCCGTTGGAAAGCGAGTCGCGGATGGCGGCCCAGCTGGCGCCTTTGCTGACGGTGGAGTTGATGCCATACTTTTTGAAGAGGCCCTTTTCATGAGCGACGACAATGCTGGAGCAGTCGGTGAGGGCGATGATGCCGAGCTTCACATCCGGGGATTCCGGCGAATCGTCGGCGTAGGCGGAGCCTGTCCAGCCCTGGGGAAGGCCGGCGAAGAGCGTGCTGAGGCCTGCGGCGGCCGAACGTTGGAGGACGGAGCGGCGGGTGACGGGCGCTGGGGATTTCATGGGTTTCATGCGTGAATCGTTTCCTGACGTTTGTGGGGTTTGCGTGTGGACTTGACGGCGGCTGTTTCGGGAAGGGGGATGAGGCTGGCGGTCCAGCAGTCGGCCAGGGCTCGTGCGGCCTCGGCGCGTTCGGCGGGGGTGATGAGTCCGTGGATGGCAAACTGGTCGAGCAGCCAGCGGCCGCGTTCGCCCGTGGGTTCGTTGGCGTCACGCCGTCTGAAGATGTGGAAGCTGGAGGCATCCGCGCTTCTGCCCGTGCCGAGGTCAAGGGGGCCGCAGAGCGAGCGTTTCAGGATTTCCTCGGTGCTGTTGTGGAAGAAGCCGCTGCGCATCAGGATGCGTGCGACTTCCGCGCGGTTTTCCGGGGCGTCGCAAAACGCGCAGGCTTCACGCAGCGCGGCGATGACGCCGTTGAACTGCGCAGGATGCTTGTGAACGAAGTCCTCTGTGGTGAGCAGGACCTTCTCCGGATGATTGGGCGCAAGCTGCTCGCTGGTGGCCGCGATCCAGCCGAGGCCGGAGGCGACGGCGGCGCTGTTGTAAGGTTCTCCGACGCAGCCTCCATCAATGAGGCCGGCCTTGAGGTTGCCGACGATCTGGGTGGGGGGAAGCACGACGATGCGGACCTCGCGGTCCACGTCGATGCCGCCGGAGGCGAGCCACTGTCGGAGGAGAAAATAATGGGAGGAGTATTTGGAGACCGTGCTGAAGGTGAAGCGCCGTGCGGGTGAGCTGCGGATGAGCTTTTTGAGCGTCGATGCATCACGGACGCCGCAGTTCCAAAGGTCGCGGCTGAGGGTGATGGCGTTGCCGTGCAGGTTGAAGACGAACGGGGCCACCACCCGGCGTGGGGGGCTGCTCAGACCGAGGCGCATGGCGAGGGCCAGCCCGGCGATGGCGTGGGCGGCGTCCAGCTGGCCGTAGAGCAGCTTCTCCCGGATGGTGGCCCATCCGACTTCACAACTTAAATCGACCTGGACGCCATGCCTGCTGAACAGCGCAAGCTCCCGGGCCACCAGAAGCGGGGCGCTGTCCGTCAGCGGCTTGAAGCCGATGCGGACAGGCTGGACGGAGCCTCGCGGGGTGGTCTTGGAGGATGTGGCTGACTTGGGCATGACACATCCCGTGAAAAGCACCCGTGATGCCATCGGCAGAAAATCTCATATCAATGAACCGACAACTTTTTCACTGGCCCCATGAATCAGATTCATCCATGTGTCGGCATGCAGCACGCCCTGGACACACGTCAGCTCCGAGCCTTTGTCAGTCTCGCCCGCAGTGGCAGCTTCACCCAGGCGGGGCGTGAACTGCATCTGACCCAGAGCGCCATCAGCCATGCGATCAAGGCGTTGGAGACGGACCTGGGCTGCCAGCTTTTTCACCGGCAGGGCAAGAGCGTGCACCTCACCCATGCCGGGCGTGAGCTGCTGCCGAACGCCGAGCAGATCCTGCAGCTGATGAGCCAGGCGCGGGCGACGCTGGGAACCCTGGATCAGGCGCCGCGCGGCAAGCTGCGCATCGGCTGCACAACGGCCGCCGCCCAGTTCATCCTGCCGACGGTGTTCCGCGAGTTCAAGGAGAGCTTCCCGCTGTATGAGATCAAGGTGGTCTGCGGGGAGACGCCGGACACGATCGAACGGCTGATGAAAGGCGACATTGACCTGGCGGTGAGCCTGCGGCCAAGCGACGTTTCACGGCTGGACTGCCATCCCATCTTTGATGATGAGCTGGAGTTCCTGGTGTCACCCCTGCATCGTTGGGCCTCCAAGCCGCCCCGGCCGAAGGACGCAGGTGACGAGACCTACATCGTCGCGACGCGCAACAGCCTGAACTTCACGCTCATCCAGGAGTTCTTCATCAAGCAGGGCGTGCGCCTCAGCCACTTCATCGAGCTGGGCAGCTCGGAGGCGACCAAGGAGCTGGCCAAGCTGGGCATCGGCGTGGCGATCGCGGCGCGCTGGATCGCCCGGCAGGAGATTGAGGCGGGGCAGCTGGTGCCCGTGCCGATGCCGAAGGGCAAGCTCAAGCGCCGCTGGGTGACCTCAAGCCTGAAAGGCCGGGCGCTGAACCTGCCGGAGCGCACCTTCGTCGGGCTCTGCGAGGAGGTCGGCAGAAGGATGAACGATCATTGATCCGCAGATGACGCAGAGGGCTCAGATGAGCGTTGTCCTTTGTTGGGTTCTTTGCGGAGGTTGAGCTCGTGGTTTCCAGGGCTGAAACGGAGGGTGACTGTGGACGCCCCGTCTTTCACACGCAGCAGGTGCTCCTGGTCCTTGAAGAGTTCGGCCAGAAGGTCATGACGAAGGCTGCATGGGCTGGAGGCATCCGGAAGCAGGATTTCAAAGTAGAGGCCGACCTCTGGGTTGGGGCCTTTCAGGCTGGCGGCTGAGGCTTCATGGCCCAGCCATTGGATCGGAGCCCTGATGCCTTGCGCGGTGCGGACGATGAAGTGTTCGGTGAGATAGATCTTGAGGGCCTTGTCGATTTCAGCGGCAGGTGTGGTTCCGAAGCGCAGGAGGCGCTCCGTGTGCCGCATGAGGGCAAGCTCAAGATCATCGGCAAACAAGGTCAGGCTGACCTCGATCCTGGGCGGGTCCGTCTTGAACTCCGCCTCGCCGGTGGAGCTGTGAAGCTCATGCGCCGATGCCATGCCGGCGATGGAGAGCAGGAGGATGAGGCTACTTTTTCGCATCGCCCTTGCTGGAGTCCTTGTCCGGCTTCGTCAGTTCGCGCATCGGGTTGGGGGCCTTTTCATCCTTGTAGAGCTGGAAGCGGCTCTTCACGGGGCGGCGTGGCCAGAAGTTGTTTTCCACGTCGGTGTCGGTGAGCTCCTGACGCGGGTCAAAGGTGACGGCCTTCAGCTCCTTTGGGGTGAACAGCAGCTTGGTGGTCTTTTCCGGGTTGAAGCGCCAGACTTCCGCCGGAAGCTTCATCTCCTCGCTGGAGCCGTCGGTGTATTCGAGCCTGAGAATGACGGGCGTCACCAGTCCGCCGTTGTTGCTCATCTCGATGGCGTAAAAGTTGTGCCGTGTCTGCAGCAGCTTTGGGTCGATCTCCTCCTCCTTCAGCTCCTTGACGAGGGATTCGAACTTTTTCTTCTCGCTCGGCAGCACGGTGGCCTCGTCGAAGGTGTCGTAGAAATCCTTCAGCTCCGGGTAGCGGTCCACGCGCTTGGAGAGCTCGTAGTTGCGTTCGCGGGTGAGCGTCTTGGGCAGCTCGTCCTCCTCCTTCTTCTTTTTCGGCTTTTCGACGGCGGGGTCACGCGAGTCGAGCTGGAGCCATTTCACCTCGTCGATGGAGACGTCGACATGGTCGGTGCTGAAGAACCAGCCGCGCCAGAACCAGTCGAGGTCCACGCCGCTGGCGTCCTCCAGGGTGCGGAAGAAGTCGGAGGGCGTGGGGCGCCTGAACATCCAGCGGCGTGCGTAGGTCTTGAAGGCGTGGTCGAAGGATTCCCGGCCGAGGATGTGCTCGCGCAGGATGTTGAGGGCGACGGTCGGCTGGCCGTAGGCGTTGGGGCCGAGGTCGGCGATGGACTCGCTGTTGGTCATCACCGGCACGCGGTCGCGGGTCCGCATGTAGTCCACCATGCCGCGTTCGTTGCGGCGGTGCTTCCAGTCGTTCTCCCATTCCTCCTCGGCGAGGTATTCGACAAAGGAGTTCAGGCCCTCGTCCATCCAGGTCCACTGGCGTTCGTCGCTGTTGACGATCATGGGGAACCAGTTGTGGCCGACCTCATGGATGATGACGCCGATGAGCGCATATTTGGTTCGCTCGGGATAGGTGCCGTCCTTTTCCGGGCGCGGTCCGTTGAAGCTGATCATGGGGTATTCCATGCCGCCGACCGGGCCGTTGACGGACCAGGCGACGGGGTAGGGGTAGTCAAAGGTGAGACGGGAGTAGGTCTGGATGGTGTGGGCGATGGCGTGGGAGGAGTATTTGTCCCAGAGCGGCATGCCCTCCTTGGGGTACATGGACATCGCCATCACGGGAGCACGGGCCATGCGGTCCGCGGCTCCTCCCGGGCGTTTCGGCGCGGGCGGATGCGTGTGACCTTCGACGGCCATGGCGTCCCAGATGAACTTGCGGGACGAGGCGAAGGCGAAATCGCGCACGTTGTCGGCCTGGAAGATCCAGGTTTTTTTGCCCTTCGGCTTGTTCTTCTCGGCCGCCTTCGCCTCCTCGGGAGTGACGATGAAGACGGGCTTGCGGAACTCCGTCTGCGCCTTCTTGAGCCTCTCGCGCTGGGCGGGGGAGAGCACCTGCTCGGCGTTGGTGAGGGCGCCCGTGGCGGCGACCTGGTGGTCGTCGGGCACGGTCAGGCTGACCTTGTAGTTTCCGAACTCGAGCGTGAACTCGCCGGTGCCGAGGAACTGCTTGTTGATCCAGCCGGCGTAGTCCGTGTAGGCGCACATCCGGGGGAACCACTGGGCGATGGTGTAGATGCAGTTGCCGTCCTCCTTGAAGAACTCGTAGCCGGTGCGGGCGCTGATGCGTTCGCAGTCGTTGACGGGATAGCTCCAGGCGATGCTGAAGGTGAAGTCGGCGCCCGGGGCCAGGGGCTGCGCCAGGTCGATGCGCAGCATGGTCTTGACGATGCTGTGCGGCAGGGGGGCGCCGGAGGCGTCGGTGAGGCGGCTGATCTTCATCTCGCCGTCGTACTCCTCGTAGGCCAGCAGGCGGTCGAGGGCCGAGTAGCTGATCCTGGAGGGATCGACACCACGCTTGCTGTTAGGTACGGCGCGGGAGTCGGCGTTGTGGGAGAGGTAGTTCTGGTCGAGCTGGACCCACAGGTGCTCCAGGGCGTCGGGGGAGGCGTTGTGGTAGGTCACCCTGGCCTCGGCCGAGAGGCTGCGCTTCACGTCGTCCAGCTCCACCTGGATGTCATAGTCGGCCCGGTTCTGCCAGTAAGCCGCGCCGGGTGCGCCGGAGGCCAGGCGCTGGGGGGTTGGCGGCGGCACCGGCGAGTCGAGCTGCTGGAACTTCTGGACCGAGGACGGCGGGTCGATGGCGTGGGCGGAGAGGGCGGCGATCAGGAACGGCAGGAGGCGCTTCATCGGCGGAATTGTTTCGAATGTGGATGTGGAAGGCAAGCCTCGGATGATCCACATTGGACAGATTCAGCGATCGCTCGGCAAAAGAGCTATTTGTGGGAAGACACTCCAGGTATGAACTCGACCATGTCAGAAAACTCCGATGCCGCCCCGGTAAAAAAGCGCTGGGTTTGGGCATGGCTTGCTTCGACCACGGTGATTCCCGGAGTGCTTGGCTGGATGTGTTTCTGGCGGGAGGGTAGTTATGTTGCGGCTGCTTTCTTCATGCTGTTCAACCTGGCTTTACACATTCAGGCATGCACCGTTTTGGGTGAGGGAAGGTCGGCCTGGCTGAAAGTCTTTATGGTGACGGGTGGTTTGCTTTTGATGCTGGCATCGTTCTTTTTTGGCTGTGCTTCCGGAATCCCCCTGCCGTTGGTCCCTTCCGCCGCCCATGTCTGATCCTGAATCTCCCCGGTCCTTTGCCCTCGCCATGGTTGCCACGCTGGCCTGGATGATCACTCTGCTGATGCCTTTTGCCGCGCTTCACTGGCTGGAAAAAGCGGCACCCTTGGGCAGTTGGCGGTTAAGCATCCTTGCCTGGCTGATGCTGCATGCGCTGACGAGCGCCTTCATGGACCGGCAGATGGGTGAACCTTCCTCCGAGCGCGTGGTGCTGCTCTTTGTCGGTGGCATTGTTCTTGCGGCCGCCGTTTTTTTCGCCGGCTGTGTCAGTGCGCTGTCCAGTATTTAATTCGAAACATGGCTGCCACCGGTTGAATTCATCCTCTCATGTCCACCGCCGCCTTCTCAGTCAGCACCACGCTGAAAAAGACCACCTCACGCTGTCCGGTCTGCCTGGCGGTCTGCCCTGCGGTGGTGGAAAGACGGGGGCGGCAGGTGTTCCTGAGCCGGACCTGCGAACTGCATGGGACGCACAGCGCCTGCATCGCGAGTGACTCAAGGTTCTACTGGCTGGCCCAGGGCAGGGAGGAAAACCGCTGCTGCGCGGGTGGAGCCTGCCATGACGCGGACGGAAAGGCGGCGGGAACTCTGGGCCGGAATGCGGAAGGGCGTGGGCTGTCGCCGATGGAAACCCTCTCCACCTGCCTCGCGCTCATTGAGATCGTACATTCCTGCAACCTGGCCTGCCCGACTTGTTATGCAGATTCACCCGTGGGAGCCGGTTCGCGTGTGGATGCCGTGCCGGTCGAGGAAATCCAGCGGCGTGTGGACGGTGTGATCGCTCGCAAGGGCGGCATCGAGATCCTGCAGCTTTCAGGAGGTGAACCCACCTTGCATCCGGATCTTCTTGGGATCTGCCGTTGGGTGAAGCAGCATCCAGGGATCGATTTCCTGCTGCTCAACACCAACGGCGTGCGGCTGGCCAGGGAGCCTGAGATTTGTCGCGAGCTGGGCGAGGTCTTCAAGGAGGGCGGGCTGCAGGTGTATCTCCAGTTTGACGGCGTGCAGGAGGCGGGTCAGCGCGCCCTGCGAGGCGCTGACCTGCGGGAGTTGAAGCAGCAGGCGTTGGGCAACCTTGCCGAGGCGGGCATTCCGGTGACCCTGGCGATGACGGTCACCGGTGACAATCTTCCACATCTGGGGGAGACGATTCGGTTCGGCCTGGCGGATCCCAACATCCACGGCATCACCTTCCAGCCCGAATTCTTCAGCGGACGCGGGCCGGTTCGTGAGCCTGGCGGCCAGCGGCTGAACACGGCGGACATTCTGATGGCGGCCGTTGAGCAGAGCCATGGAAGCCTGCGTTTTGAGGACTTCACCCCGCTGCCCTGCGGTGATCCGAACTGCGCCACCGTGGGTTATCTGATCCGGCAGGGAGGAAAGGTGTGGCCGGTGAGCGACTTCATCGACTTCACCCAACTGCAGGGATTTCTTCAGGACAAGATGCATTACACCCTGGCGGACCTGGCCCGATGCGGGTGTGAGAACGAGCCTCTGGGTG
>CAZXPU010000122.1:0-16105 GCA_964642905.1 uncultured Prosthecobacter sp. | reverse complement strand
CTACCGCATTAGCGATCTTGCTTTGAATACTGTTGATGGTGGCGCCAAGCACAGCTCCAAAGCCAGCCTCATTCGATCCGGAGCCAGCATAGCGGATCTCCTGGTCCGGCAAGTTTTCCAAGGACAGGGTGAGGTCCAGATTTTGCGTGACCTGGCAGCCGCCGCGCAGGGCCAGCCAGACAAAGCCAGGGTTGCCATTCGGGGGAATGCGATCGGTGTCCCGGCGGTCACCGCTGTTCAGTCGATCCAGGTCCGACTGACCCAGGGCCACCAGTTCCGTCCAGAAACGCTTGTCCGTGGTCTGCCAGCGCACACCTCCACGCCACATCAGCGGCACCACGCGGGAAGCCGGCTCCGGCCTGAGCACGTTGCTGTTGCCGACAAACTGGTCCACCTGACCCTCCGTCCAGGTCATATGGCCGAAGACCTTCCAGTTGGCGTTGAAACGGTATTCACCCGCCAGTTCGACGCCGTGGATGAAGCCATCGCCACCGTTGGCTTTTTCGACAACGCGGTTGCCCCCGATGACCTGGCCGGTGGCGCGGCGGATGATCATCTCATTGATGTGGGTGTAGAAGTAGCTCAGGTTGCCGCTGAAGTGCTCGGTGTCCGCCTTGAGACCGATCTCGTACGTGATGAACTCCTCGGGCTGCAGGCCGGGGGAGGGCAGTTCAAGCTCGCCGGACCGGGCGATGTCGAGACGCGAGAGGTCGGAAAGATTGGGGGAACGGAAGCCTTGCGAGACCCCGGCAAAGAGCCTGTAACGATCTTTGTCGTCCAGGTCGAACATGACGCGTCCGGTGGCCGAGAAGTTCCGCCAGCTGTCGCTCTGGCTGTCATAACGCTGAGCGGTGGACGCGTTGTCATAGCTGCCGACATTGGCGGCCGCGTAGGTGTATCGTCCGCCGAGTTGAAGGTGGACACGTTCGCCCAGGTCGATCTGATCGAGAAGATAGGCGCCAAACAAATCATAGGTCGAGTCATCGCCGACTGGTCCCTGGATCTCGTTCCGGTTGAAGGTCCCGTTCAGGCGGTATCTCTTGCTGCCGCTGTTCACACGGTCGCGGTAGTAATCCACGCCGTAGGTCAGCCTGCCGACGGGGGAGTCGCTCTGAAGCTGAAGATCGAGCCCGAGTGTCGTCAGCTCCGTCTCCGAGTAGTTCTGCCGGTTGTCGGCCGGACGGCGGATGCGGTGCTCGAATTCATCCATTGACTGAAGCGACACGGTGAGGCTGGCCGCGTCGATGATGCCGTCCAGATCCTCTCCGGCGAGGCGGAGGTAGGAAAGCGAGCGCTCCTGGTCATAGGCGCGCTTGAGGTCGGTGCCGATCGTGGTGCCCTCCCAGGGGACGCCGTAGATCGTGGCATGGCTTCTCCAGACATCATTCTGGCGAAGCTGTTGATGCACGGCGGTCAGGGTCCACTGGTCGCTCAGGGCGATGTCCAGGCGGGCGTCGTAGGCCCACTCGTCATAACCGGTCTTCGGCTGGTCGCCGATGCCGGCGGCATGGACGTCGCCAAAGGACTTTAAGGTGGCGCCGAGGTGAAGCCCCCAGCGGCCGCCCTGGCCGAACTGAAGCTCCTGGCGCAGCATGTTGCTCTCCTCGGCGGTTGAACCGCGGTAGGACGTGAGCCCGTGGAAGAACCAGCCCGGCTGTTCATTCTGGTAGCCGCTGCCCTTGGTGAAGAGGTTCAGGGTGCCGCCGATGGAGTCGCTGCCATAGAGCACGCTGCCCTGGCCGGGGACCAGCTCCATGCGGTCGATGGCGTAGGAGTCGATGGTGTTCCAATATTGGTTGGGCCCTTCGCGGAAGAGGCTGTTGTTGAAGCGGATGCCGTCGATGAGCAGCAGGTTGCGGAAGCCGGTGAAGCCGCGGATGAAGGGCGAACCCTGGCCGTTGGCGGTCTTCTGCACGTTCACGCCCGGGACTTCACGCAGGGCTTCCGGCAGTGTCCTGACCTGGCGTTCCTGAAGCTGTTCCAGGTCGAGGGTGCGGACCTGGGCGGGCACGTTCATCGGATCTTCGCCGCTGCGGGTGGCGGTGATGACCAGGGGGGGCAGCACGGCCTTTTTCTGTTCGGACGCCTGTGCTGGGCTGGAGGGCTTTGTTTCCGGAGATCCTGGATCCGTGTTGGAGGCAGGCTGGGCCGCAAGGGCCAGGGACATCGGAAGCAGGAAAAGCCAGGGGAAGGGGGAGTGACGCATGAATGGAAAGCGGCACGAAAAAGCGTCTGACCGCAGGCTTGTCACCCTTTTCGCCGGATGAACCTTCGGATGGGGCGATTCATGCTCCCGGAGGCCTTCGTTCGGTTGCTTTTTGTTCACCTTGGAAGGCCCAGGGCGTCCATTTTGACGACGAACCGGCCTGTCAGCCGTAAAACCCGGAACGAGTGGGTTTATCCGGAGCATTTCATGGATATGTGAAACCCCGCCCACCCGGGCTCGTTACCCATCCCCCTGCCACACCTCCATGATCGCCTGGTTTGCCCGCAATCACGTCGCCGCCAATCTCCTCATGCTGGCGGTGATGGCTGCCGGAGCCTGGACGCTCTACCAGGACAAGATCCCCCTCGAGGTCTTTCAGGACATGCCCTCCCGGTACATTTCGGTGAATGTGCCCTATCCGGCGTCCTCGCCTGAGGAGACCGAGGAGACCATCGTGCTGAAGATCGAGGAGGCCATCCAGCAGGTCGGCGGCATCAAACACGTCAACAGCACGGCCGGCAGCGGTGGCGGCAGCGTTTTCATCGAGGTCAACGAGGGCGAGGACCCGCGCCGGGTGATGGACGACGTGAAGATTCGTGTCGATGCCATTCCGAACTTTCCGATCCTGGCGGAAAAGCCGGTCATCCAGCTCGATGACAGCTTTCACAGCGTCATCACGGTCATTCTGAGCGCCGACATGGCGGAGCGCGACCTGAAACGCCTGGGCGAGCAGACCCGCGATGAGCTTGCCTCTCTGCCCGGCATCTCCCACGCGGACATCACCGGTGTCCGCAAGGAGGAGATCGCCATCGAGATCCCCGAGGAGCAGTTGCGCAAATATGGGCTCACCCTGGAGGTCATCAGCCGTGCGATTCGTGAAAACGCCATCGACATGCCGGCCGGAGTGGTGCAGACCGAGGCGGGTGATGTTTCCCTGCGCACCCGGGGCCGCGCCTACACCGGCGAGGATTACGCACGCATCCCGCTGGTCACCCGGACCGACGGCAGCAAGGTCCTCCTGGGGGAGATTGCGAAGATCATCGACGGCTTCACGGAGAGTCCGCTGGTGACGAGGCTGAACGGCCGACGCTGCGTGATGATCAGCGTCATGCGCGAGGGCAATCAGAACGCCATCACCATCGGCGAACGCGTGAAGGCCTACATCGACGAGACCAACCGCAAGCTGCCGGGCGGCGTGCGTCTGGATTATTGGAACGACCGTTCGAAGATCGTCAAAGGCCGCATCGATCTGCTGATGCAGAACGCCCAGAGCTGTCTCATCCTGGTGTTCATCTGCGTGGGCCTGTTCCTGCGCATGGAGGCGGTGATCTGGGTCGGTGTCGGCATGGTCATGAGCTTCATGGGCGCCATCGCGCTGATGCCCTACTTGGACATCTCCATCAACCTGTCCTCGCTCATGGGCTTCATCCTCGTGCTGGGCATCGTGGTGGATGACGCCATCGTCATCTCCGAGCACTGCGACCATCTGCGCAAGTCCGAGGGACTGTCGCCCCTGGAGGCCGCCATCGCCGGCACAAGACGCATGGCCGTGCCCATCACCTTCGGCGTGCTCACCACGGTGATCGCCTTCCTGCCGATGGCCGTCGATTCCTCGGACTGGGGCTCCATGTTCAAGCCCATCGCGCTCATCTTCATCGCCGTGATGCTCATCGCGCTGCTGGAGACCAAGCTCATCCTGCCCAGCCATCTCGCGCATCCCTTCCTCGGCCGTGCAGGCGACATGCTGGCGCCGGTGCATCGTGTCTCCGACTCCGCCCTGCAGTGGTTTGTCCGCACGGTCTACGCCCCGGCCATCCGCCTCAGCGTGAAGCATTGCTACACCGTGCTCGCCCTGCTTTTTGGCGGGCTGGCGGTCATCGGCGGCCTTTATGCGAGCGGACGCATCTCGACCACCTACTTCCCGCGCGTGCCCAGCGAACGCATCGAATGCCGCCTGAGCATGCTGGACGGCACGCCGGTGGAGGTCACGGAAAAGCACGTCGAGCGCATCTATGACATCGCCTGCGAGATGCAGAAGGAGTACGTGGGGCCGGACGGTCGCAGCGTGGTCAAGCATGTCGTGTCCAGCATCGGCACCACGCTCTCCTCACGCGGAGGCAGCTCGTCGAGCGGGTCCGGAAGCCACATCGGCGGCGTGATCATGGAAACCTACGGCCCGGAGGAGCGCAGCGTGGACGCCAACACCGTCGAGATGTCCAACGAATGGCGGAAGCGCATCGGCAACATCGTCGGAGCCGAGGAGCTGACCTTCCGGGCCGAGATCATGCGCGGCGGCGATCCCGTGGACATCCAGCTCACCGGCACGGATCCCAAGGAGCTGCTGGCCATGTCGGAGAAGATCAAGGAGAAGCTCGCCACCTACCCGGCGCTGTTTGACATCAATGACTCGCTCGACTCCGGCCGCAATGAAATCCAGCTCCGCCTCAAGCCCGAGGCCCAGCAGTTTGGCATCACGGTCACCGACCTGGCCCGCCAGGTGCGGCAGTCGTTTTATGGCGATGAGGTGCAGCGCATCCAGCGCGGGCGCAACGAGGTGAAGGTCATGCTGCGCATGCCCAGGGAGGACCGGCAGAACCTGGCCACGCTCGACACCATGCGCGTCCGCACCGCCGGCGGCCTGGAGGTGCCGTTCAGCCGCGTGGCGGAGGCGAAGGTGGTCAAGAGCTTCACCAGCATCAAGCGTGTCGACCGCCGTCGTGCCCTGAACATCTCCGCCGACGCCGACAAGGGCAGCATCGACATCGCCGCGCTGCGCGCCGAGCTGACGGTCTTCCTGGATGAGCTGCTGGCCGACCACGGTCACATCCGCTGGACGTTTGAAGGAGAGGCCCGTTATCAGCGTGAAAGCCAGGGCAGGGTGCTTGTCTCCTTCCTCATGGTCATCGCGGCCATGTATGCGCTCATGGCCATCCCCTTCAGGAGCTACTCCCAGCCGCTCATCGTGCTGCTCGTGGTTCCCTTTGGCGTTGTCGGCGCGGTGATCGGCCATCAGTTCCACGGCCTGCCTGTCAGCATCATGAGCTTTTTCGGCATCCTGGGCGTCTGCGGCGTGGTCGTGAACGACACCCTGGTGCTCGTGGACGAGATCAACGATCTCAAGGCCGGCGGGCTGCCTCTGCGCGAAGCGGTCCAGAAGGGCGGCATACTTCGTTTTCGGGCGATTTTTCTGACTCAGATCACGACCTTTTTCGGCCTGGTTCCGCTGATTTTCGACGGCACCTGGCTGGCGAAAATGCTGCCGTTTTTCTTCAGCAACGGCGCCCAGAGCACCCACGCACAGTTTCTCACGCCCGTATCCGTGGCCATGGGTTATGGCAGTCTGTTCGCGACTGTCATCACGCTCTTCCTCGTGCCCCTCTGCTATCTGGCGGTGGATGACCTGGTGGGCCTCACCAGCCGCCTCTTCGGCAAAGAACCCAAGGAACAGTTGTCCCCGGCCGTGGCATCCTGAGGCCAGGGGCTTCGTGGGCATGTGATTTCATGATCTGATCCAGGACTGCAGCGGCAGTAGTCGCTTTGGACTGTGGCAGCCTGCTGCGGTGGGCGAGGACACTGCTCTACCCTCAGCCTGCGAGCCACCGGGTCGAAGATCAGCGCCGCATCGAAGCTCCAGGGTGGTTCACGCCAGCAGGCTGGCTCCAGGAAAGCGGCAGCAGGGCTGCCGCAGTCCATGTGGGGAAATTGCCGGGCCGACGAATTCTGGAGCAGGTTTCAACGGGCTGACCATGGCAGTTCCTCCGGCACGGCCTTCACCGCCTCCTTCTCGCGCCCTTCCAGGGCGCTGCCTGGGATCGAGGGGGCACGCATCCTCGATCCGGTGGTTCTCGCTCGCCGAGCCTCGCTTCACCACCGGCTTCGATCTTACGAGCCTCCGGCTCGGCGAGAACGACATTACAGTGCCATGGGCAATTTCGGCTTCATGGAGATCCTGCGAACTTGCGGCTTGATTCGATGAGGACGGTGCTTGCTCTGAGATCGGTGGAGCTTCTGCCTGCTTCCGGCTCGTCTTGATGCAGTCGGCATCAGCAACGTGCTCCGAATTTACCCGTTTCCCGGGTGAAGCGGGTGCCGCTTCAGAGGATAAGATGGACAGCTGCTCCCCCAGACCTGTCGGGCGACAGGGGCGCCCAAGGTTTGGACATCCCAGCGTTACAGTTTTCCCCTGGTCTGTGGGGTGGAGTGTTGGCAAGAGCGTGGTTTTACTGCCCCCTCATGAGTGGCTTTTTCTTGGTCTGAATCGGTCCTTCCTGGGTAACGGGCTTGTTCAGCGTGTTTTCCCTCCGACATGGATGTGGATGGTTTTGATGTGAAAAAAGTAACGATAATATAACGAACATGACGTTTGATTAAACAACTCCACGTGTGCTGAAATCGTTCAAATACAATGGGTTGTGAGAAAACAGGTCGACCGCTGATCTATGAGGATGGGGCTGCCGTGTGAAGGATGAGGGCTAGGTTGACTCTGAAAAGGTTGCTCCCGTGCTCCTGGGGAGATTCTTGTTCGGGAATCGCTGCTCTAAAGAAGCTGGGGATTGGAAAGGGAGACTCGGAGGCGAAACGCCAAGTTCTTTTCAATAAACGGAATCTGCCGCTTCAGAAAACGCATAACGTAACAATAAAGAAGTTATCAAAACGTTACAGGCGCAATAATGAGTCCAAAAAGAGGGAGGGTAAGTGGTTAACGGCCTTTAGACTTGCGGTGCCTGTGTCGGTGCGTTTTCGGGGAGTGAATCAATCGTCACATAATCGTGAAATCAAAGAATCGGTAAAGTTTGAAAAACGTTACGTTTTCGGAAAAGAGCAGTTGCTGAAATGGTTTCGCAATCATTAGTAAATCAACGAAAGAGGACGATTATTAGAGAATAATACATGCGCTTGATGACCTGCTCCAGCCGCTGAATGCCATCAAACTCAGTCGAACTGAAGTGGGTGGATCAAGTCCCTGGTTGGCAGCGGTCTTCAGTGTCACTCAGGGGGTACACTGAGTCTAAATGAAGTTATTTAAAAGTAACTATAGCGTTACATATGTAACCTGAAGCTCAAGGCACTGCCATTTTATGAAGTTCTTCACCTTCTCACTGTGAATAAGGCTGTTCTTTTGGACATGTTCAGCAAAGCCTCGTGAACGACTTTTTGCGTTCCTGCTGCAAAAGTCGGTTGGCCGGCTTTCCTGGAGGGTCCGCGTGAACGCTGATTGCTCGATGCCTGCTAGGCGAATCTGCGTTCTTTGAGCGGTTGTGGAAGGTGTTGGGTGGGCACCAAGTAACGATGCGTCATTCAGATGCCGGGGCGGCGGGAGCGGCATGTTTTGCTCCTGTCTGCAAAGCAGGCGTTGTTCATCATCGGCGGCGCAGTCGATGGAAGCTGCGCCTTGACCTTCCGGGCTGCATGACCCATGTGACGAGCCCAGTCATGCCTGACCTGCCTCAAACTCTCGCCATTGCCTCCGACCACGGCGGCCTTGACCTCAAGAACGCCATTTTCAATCACCTGTTGGAAGGTGGTTACAGGGTTGAGGACGTGGGGGTGTTTACCACGGACAGCGTGGACTATCCGGATTATGCCGAACTGGTGGCGGCGCGGGTTCTGGATGGCCGTGCAGATGCGGGCATCCTGGTCTGCACCACGGGCATCGGCATGAGCATCACCGCCAACCGTCACGCCGGCATCCAGGCCAGTCTGGTGCATGATCCTGAAACCGCCGCGATCACCCGTGAGCACAACGCCTCCAATGTCCTCTGCCTCGCCGGCAAGACGACCTCCATCGAGAGCGCCAGGCAGATTGTGGACGCCTGGCTGAAAACACCTTTTGCGGGCGGCCGTCACGCCCGCCGAGTCTCCAAAATGAACAAGCAAGCCCACCCCCTCAGCATCCTCGCCGCCTCCGATCCCGCCGTCGCCGCCATCGTCGACGCCGAGCAGCATCGCCAGCAGAACAACATCGAGCTCATTGCGAGCGAGAACTTCACCTCGCGTGCCGTCATGGCGGCGCAGGGAAGCTGCCTGACGAACAAGTATGCCGAAGGTTATCCGGCGAAGCGCTGGTACGGCGGGTGTGAGGAGGTGGACAAGGTCGAGCAGCTGGCCATCGACCGTGCCTGCGAGCTCTTTGGGGCGAAGTTTGCCAACGTGCAGCCTCACTCCGGCTCCCAGGCGAACGCCGCCGTCTATTTCAGCGTGCTCCAGCCCGGCGACAAGGTGCTCGGCATGAATCTGGCCCACGGCGGCCACCTGACCCATGGCAATCCGGCGAACTTTTCCGGACGCTTCTACAACTTCTGCCAGTATGGCGTGAGCCCGAAGGATGAGCGCATCGACTACGACGAGCTTGCCGAGGTCGCCCAGCGTGAGAAGCCGAAGATGATCACCGCCGGGGCCAGCGCCTATCCGCGCATCATCGACTTCAAGAAGATGAGCGAGATTGCCAAAAGCGTCGGCGCCTACCTGTTCGTCGACATGGCGCACATCGCCGGCCTGGTGGCTGGCGGCGCGCATCCCAGCCCGATGGAGCATGCTGATTTTGTCACGACCACCACGCACAAGAGCCTTCGCGGTCCTCGTGGCGGCATGATCCTCACCAACAGCGAGGAGCTGATCAAGAAGATCAACAGCCAGGTGTTCCCTGGCGTGCAGGGCGGTCCGCTCATGCATGTCATCGCCGCCAAGGCGGTGTGCTTTGGCGAATGCCTGAAGCCGGACTTCAAGGACTACACCGCCCAGATCGTCAAGAACGCCCAGGCCCTCGCGGCTCGTCTTGCCGAACTCGGCTACCGCATCGTCAGCGGCGGCACGGACAACCACCTCATGCTGGTGGACCTGCGTCCGAACGGGCTGAACGGCAAGATCGCCAGCGAAACGCTCGACCATGCCGGGATCACGGTGAACAAAAACGGCATTCCATTCGACACCGAGAAGATCACACTGGGGGGCGGCATCCGCGTCGGCACCCCGGCCGTCACCACCCGGGGCATGAAGGAGGCCGAGATGGTTCTCGTTGCCGACTGGATCGACCGTGCCCTGAAGAACAAGGACAACGCCGCCGTGCTTGCCGAGATCAAGGCTGAAGTCGCCCGGGTGAATGAGCGTTTCCCGGTGCCGTAAGGCCTCGTCAAATCCGGTTAGGCATTATTCCACATCATTGCATCGTCTCCGGGGCTCGCGGCTCATGTCGCGGGCCCCTCTTGCTTTTTCGGCGGGTGTTGAGGCCTGAATCCGGCAGGGGCGGGGGGAGCCTTTTTTTCTGGCTTTTCCTGGCCAGGAGCGGCTGAATGGTGCGTTCTTTGGTTATTCCTCATGAAAATCACTTTCACTTCTCTTTTCCTCCTGGCGGCTGTTTCCCAGGCTGCAGACTGGCCCACCTTTCGCGGTGCCGATCGTACCGACATCAGCCCTGAAACCGGTCTCTTGAAGCAGTGGCCTTCGGCCGGCCCCAAAAAGGTCTGGATGAACGAGGACGCGGGCCTGGGCTATTCCGGTTTTGCGATCGCGGGCGGCACGCTTTACACCATGGGTTCCCGTGACGCGGTCGAGTACGTGATTGCGATCGACACGGCGACCGGCAAGGAAAAGTGGTCGGCGGAGGCTGGCGCCCTGCTGACGAACGGCTGGGGAGATGGCCCGAGGGCGACTCCCACCGTGGATGGTGACAAGGTCTATGCGTTGAGCGGCAAGGGAACGCTGATTTGCCTGAATGCGGCCGATGGCAAAAAACTCTGGAGCGCTGAGATGGTCGAGCTGGGCGGCAAGGTGCCGGGCTGGGGCTACTGTGAAAGTCCGTTGGTTGAAGGCAGCCTGGTTGTGGTCACCCCGGGCGGCGCCCAGGGCACCCTGGCGGCCTTTGACAAGGTCACGGGCAAGCTGGCCTGGCAGTCCGCCGAGTGGACGGATCCCGCCCAGTATGCGAGCCTGATCGCGGTGAACCACAACGGCGCCCGTCAGCTCATCCAGCTCACCATGCAGAGCATCGCAGGCGTGAACGCCGCGGATGGCAAGGTGCTGTGGAAGACGGAATTCCCGGGCAAGACCGCGGTCATTCCAACGCCCATTTTCAAGGACGGGCAGGTCTTTGTCGCCGCAGGTTATGGAGTCGGCTGCAAGTCCGTGAAGGTCGGGGCCGGCAACGCCGTGGAAACCCTTTATGAAACCACGGACATGGTCAATCACCATGGCGGCGTCATTCTCGTGGGCGACCATCTCTACGGTTACAACGACAAGGCGGGCTGGACCTGCATGGACTTCAAGACGGGGGCGGTGAAGTGGGCCGACAAGAAAGGTCTGGGCAAGGGCGCGATTCACTGCGCCGACGGCATGCTGTACCTGCTGGAGGAGCGCACGGGGACCGTGGTGCTGATCGAGGCCAGTCCCGAGGGCTGGAAGGAGCATGGAAGGTTCACCCTCAGCCCCCAGACGACCAACCGGAATCCCAAGGGCATGATCTGGACTCATCCCGTGATCAGCGGTGGTCGGCTGTATCTGCGCGACCAGGAGCTGCTGTTCAGCTTTGATGTCAGTGGCAAATGAGGATTTCACCAGAGACTGCGCGCCGGTGGGAGACCCGGGTCAAGCGTCGTCAAAACATGGTTTCCCGCTTGCCTCTCCAGGCTTGAAACGCTAACACCCATGGAAGCCTGGCACGCGGCCTGCGTTGCCGATCCACCCTGTCCCCGCATGGCACACGCACACCTCCCCCGAGCAACTTTTCACCGCCGCCTCGGCGCTGGGTTGTGGGTGCTGCTGCTGATGCTTTCGGCTCCCCTGGCACGAGCCTTTGACACCGTGGTGCTGGACGCCGGGCATGGGGATTTCGACCGCGGCGCGGCCATTGGCTATGTTTATGAAAAGCACCTGGCGCTGGACACGGCGAGGCGCGTGCAGCAGCTGCTGGAGAAGGCGGGGCTGAAGGTGGTGATGACCCGTTCGCGGGATGTGTTCGTGCCGCTTCCCGGCCGTGCATCGGCGGGGAACAAGCATGGCAACGCCATCTTCGTCAGCATTCATTACAACTACAGCCGTGGAGGCAGCGGTGCCGGCGCGGAAAGCTACTACTACCACAGCAAGGGGTATGCCCTGGCGGCCTACATCCAGGCCTATCTGGTCCAGCGCACGGGCATGTCGAACCGCGGCGTCAAGCACGCCAGCTTCCACGTCATCCGTGAAACCACGCGCAATCCCGCCGTGCTCATCGAGTGCGGGTTTGTCAGCAACTCCACCGAACGTGCCAGAATGATGACGGGGGATTTCCGCAACCGGATCGCCGAAGGCATCGCCCAGGGCATCGTGTCCTACAAGAAGTCCAACTGAGGAGTTCCGCCCATGCTCGTGACTTGCCGGCAGATGCAGGAGATCGAGCAGCGGGCTTTTGAGCTCGGTGCCGACGCCGGGGATCTGATGGAAAAGGCAGGGCTCGGAATTGCCGCGGAAGTACTGCGTTTTTTTCCGGTTCCAGGCACCCTGGTCATTTACCTTGGCAGCGGCAACAACGCCGGTGATGCCCTGGTGGCCGCGCGGGAGCTGCAGCGGCGTGGCTGGCGGGTGCTGGCCCGGCTGAGCGGGCCTGTGGACAGGCTCAAGTCTCTGCCTCGCGCGCACCTGGACGCCTTCAACGATCTTCACCTTCTCAAGTCTCCGGTGAATGTTGCCGAGCTTCCGCGGCCGATCGTGCAGATGGACGGCCTGCTCGGCATTGGCGCCTCCGGGGCGATGCGTGAAGAGCTGAGAAGTCTGGCGGCTGAGATGAACACCCTGCGTCGAGATCAGCACGCCTTCACGGTGGCCATGGACATTCCCTCAGGACTGAACGGTGACACGGGCGAGGCCTCACCGGACTGCGTGGAGGCGGACGTTACCGCCACAGTCGCCTGCGTGAAGGCGGGACTTGTTGCGGATGCGGCCACCTCCTGGGTTGGGCGCATCGCCCTGGTGCCCGTGGCCGGGCTTGGGGCGGGGGAGGATGACGGGCCGATGCTGCTGACGCCAAAGCTTCTGCGCAGCTGGCTGCCGAGGCGCAGCTTTGACTTTCACAAGGGCCAGGCTGGGCGTGTGGGCATCCTCGCCGGCTCCCGAGGTTTTCTCGGCGCGGCGGCGCTGGCCTGCGCCGGTGCCCTGCGTGCCGGGGCGGGGCTGGTCACGCTGCTGGTGAAGGAGGATGTTTACCCGTTGATGGCCGCGCGTCTGCCCCCGGAGGTCATGGTGAAGCCGGTCAGGGATTATCGTGAAGTCCTGGAGATGAACTGGGATGCCCTGGGCATCGGCCCCGGCCTGGGCTTTGAAGCCGCCGACGAGGTCCTGAACGTGATCCAGTATGCCGCCGTGCCCGCCGTCGTGGACGCCGATGCCATCACCATGATCGCCAGGACCGAGGTGCCGGTTTTCCTCACCTCGACACCGCCCCGTCTGCTGACGCCTCATCCCGGGGAGATGGCCCGGCTGGTGGGGGATGGCGAATGTCATCCCCGGATCACGCAGGCGGAGATGTGGGCCATGGCGCATCCCGGCAACGTGCTGCTGCTGAAGGGCGCCCGCACCGTCATCGCCACGGAGGGGCCGCCGCCGCTCATCAACTCCACCGGACATCCGGGCATGGCCACCGGCGGCATGGGGGATGTGCTGACCGGCGTCTGCGCCGCCTTTGCCGGACAGGGCCTGGATCTCTACAGGGCGGCGGGCCTGGGGGCCTGGAGCTGCGGACGTTCGGCGGAGCTGGCCGCGCTGGAGCAAAGCCAGCTTGCGGTGCTGCCGATGGACGTCGTCAATCATCTGGGCGCGGCGCTGAAGGAGCTGGAATGAGCCCGTATTGCCGAATCCTCCATGCCAGGACGGGTGAGATTCCATCCATGCCTGCGTATTCACCGTCATGCTGAAAGCCTTCGCCTGTTTCCTTGCCGCCGCCCTGCCTGCGGTGGCGGTTGATTTCATCAAGGACGTCCAGCCGATCCTGCGTGAACATTGTCATTCCTGCCATGGCTCCGGCAAGCAGGAGGCGGCGTTCCGGCTCGACCACAAGCCCAGCGCAATGAAGGGCGGTGATTTTGGCCTGGCGATCAAGCCCGGGCATGCCTCAGATTCCGCCTTGGTTCATGCCATTGAAGGAAGGAACCCGAAGCTGCGCATGCCGCGCAAGGGGGATCCGCTTTCGAGCGACCAGATTGCGGTGATCAAGTCCTGGATCGACGCCGGGGCGCCATGGCCTGAAAGCGCCAGCGTGAAGCTGGAGAAAAAGACGGATCACTGGGCCTTCAGGCCGCCGGTGAAGCCACCGGTTCCCGGCAGGCCTGGCATGAATCCCGTCGACGCCTTCATCCAGGATCGTCTCGCCAGGGAGGGGCTGAAGCCTTCGCCGAGAGCGTCTGCGGAAAAGTTGGTTCGGCGACTTCACCTTGACCTTGTCGGGCTGCCGCCGCCGCTGGAGGCTGCGGGCAAGGATTACGCGGCCCTGGTCGACGAGCTGCTGAACTCGCCTCATTATGGCGAGCGCTGGGGCCGTCACTGGCTGGATGCGGCCCATTACGCCGACTCCAACGGCTACGAGAAGGACCCCATGCGCTTCATCTGGTTTTACCGCGACTGGGTGATCAAGGCCTTCAACCGCGACCTGCCCTACGACCAGTTCATCATCCAGCAGATCGCCGGCGACCAGCTGCCCGGCGCGGGCCAGGATGAGGTCGTGGCCACCGGCTTTCTGCGCAACTCCATGGTCAACGAGGAGGGGGGCGTCGATCCCGAGCAGTTCCGCATGGAGGCCATGTTCGACCGCATGGACACCATCGGCAAAAGCATCCTGGGGCTCAGCATCGGCTGCGTGCAGTGTCATGACCACAAATATGATCCGGTCACGCAGGAGGAGTACTACCGGATGTTCGCCTACCTGAACAACGACAACGAGCCCTGGCGCGTGGTCTACACCGCCTCGGAGCAGATGCGGCGCTCGCAGGTGCTTTCCGCGGTGCGTGGCCTGGAGGAGAAGCTGAAGCATGAGCATCCCGGCTGGGAGCAGCGCATGGAGACCTGGCGGAAGTCCGTCCGGCCGCAGCCGAAATGGACCACGTTGAAGTTTGAGGACGATCCGAGCGGCGGTGAGAAGGCCTTGCGCCAGCCTGACGGCAGCATCCTGGCCCAGGGCTACGCCCCAACCAAAAGCGAGGTCAAGTTCATGGTGAGGCAGGGGGCTCCACTCAGGATCGCCTCGTTCAGGCTTGAGCTGATGAACGACCCCAACCTGCCCGCCTACGGGCCGGGACGTTCGCAGAAAGGCACGGCGGCGCTCACGGAGTTCAACGCCACAATCAAGGTCGACGGCAGGCAGGTGCCATTGAAGTTTGTCCGCGCCACGGCCGACTTTGGCGAGCCCGAGAACACGCCGCTGGCGGCCTTTGCCAGGGATCAGGACGCGGCGAAGGACAAGCGTGTCACGGGGCCGGTCGCCTACGCCATTGACGGCAAGGCGGAGACGGCCTGGGGCATCGACGCCGGCCCGGGGCGGCGCAACGTGCCGCGCAACGCCGTGTTTGTGCTGGAGAAGCCGGTCGAGGTCACGGATGCCTCGGAGCTGACGATCGGGCTGAGCATGAAGCATGGCGGCTGGAACAGCGACGACCTGCAGACGATGAACCTCGGGCGCTACCGTATCAGCGCCTCGGAATCCGCCGAGGCCGAGGCGGACCCGCTCTATGGCGGCAAGCCCGCCTTCAGCACCTACCGCAGCACCGTCGCCGAGTGGAAGCCGGTGAACGACGAGATTGAGGCGCTTTGGAAGCAGCATCCGGAAGGCACGACGACATTGGTGCTCGATGCCCGTGAGCAACCTCGCATGACCAGCGTGCTGAAGCGGGGGGATTTCCTGAAGCCGGGCGAACGGGTTGGCGCCGGCGTGCCTGCGGTTCTGAACCCGCTGCCGAAAAAGGCGGACGGTTCCCGGCTGACGTTTGCGAAATGGCTGGTTTCAAGAGATGCGCCCACCACGGCGCGAGCCTTCGTGAACCGCGTCTGGCAGGCTTACTTTGGCACCGGCCTGGTGGAGACGCCTGAAGACTTTGGCACCCAGGGCGCGAAGCCCAGCCATCCCGAGCTGCTCGACTGGCTGGCCTGTGAATTCATGGACCATGGCTGGAGCATCAAGCACCTGCAGCGGCTGATCGTCACCAGCCAGACCTATCAGCAGGACAGCCGTGTCACGCCGGAACTGCTCGAAAAGGATCCCTACAACCGGCTGCTGGCCCGGGGGCCGCGATTCCGGGTGGAGGGTGAGATCGTCCGTGACATCCAGCTGGCCGTCAGCGGTCTGCTCAAAGAAGAGATTGGCGGCCGGGGTGTCATGCCGCCGGCGCCGGAATATCTTTTCCAAAAGCCCGTCAGCTATGCGCCTTTTCCCTGGAGGGTCGAGGAGTCGGACCAGAAGTACCGCCGCAGCGTCTATGTCTTCCGTCGTCGCAGCACGCCTTATCCGTTCCTGAGCACCTTTGATGTGCCGAACGGCGAGTCGAGCTGCCTCCGGCGCGCCCGCAGCAACACGCCGCTGCAGGCCCTGATGACGCTCAACGAAATCCTGAGCCTTGAGGCGGCCGATCATCTGGCCGCGCGCATGACCCGGGCGGGCGGCGGTGATGACAAGGCCGCCATTGAGCATGGCTTCCGTCTCTGCACGCTGCGTTCGCCAAACGCCAGGGAGATGACGGTGCTGATGACCCTGCTGAACCAGCAGAAGCAGGTGGCGGAGGCGGACGCGCTGGCGCCGATGACCGTGGTTGCGCGCGCGCTGCTGAACCTGGATGAGACGATCACCAAGGAGTAGTCATCGCTGCATCACCGGCAGCAGGATGTGGGACGGATGATCCGCGTCATGCAGGACGGTGTTCACCGCCGTCTTCATCCGCCGGTGCTGCT
>CAZXPU010000121.1:0-16152 GCA_964642905.1 uncultured Prosthecobacter sp. | reverse complement strand
ATGGCTTGAAATCTCACAGGTGTACAGCGCTTTTCAATGTTAATAACAGGCTCTAGGTCTGTTTTTGATAATAATTATATATTTTAATATCATAAATTTGATAAGTCAGATCACATCATCTCATTCATCAAAAGCCTCACAAATTTAACCCTTGGTTAATATTTCGTTTTAATTTTATTATTGCATCACACATCCCTTTGAATAAAATTTGAGAATTAATCTGCTGAGCCAACTCACTAACTCATGGCCTCACTGCACCAGACGAATCTATTAAGAGTGTTCATTGGGGCGCTAGGCTTGGTTTTTCTCATCTGCGCATCGAGTTGTTCAACGAGATTTCATCCATCAGACATCACGTTTCGCCAGACATCCAATCAGCACTTCACCGGACTTGATGGCAAAGCCAGAGTCCAAACAAACTGCTCCGGGGGAGCAGCGGACTGGCAGTTTGATCAATTCCGCCTGCAAAAAAAATGTGTCCATCCTGTAAACCTCCAGGCGCAATTTGACACGACATTGCGAACGATTTCCGACAGGGCCTGTGTGGCGGATGTTGAAGTCAAGCTCCGGTATGCCCATGGCTTATCAAATGCCCCCATGGATTCAGGCATCCTCATGGGGGCGCGGGTCTATTTGAACGGGCGGATGGCAAAACTGGTTGAGAATCAGCACACAAACGCCGGTTCACATACGGCAACATGCGTTTTTCGACGGGTCAGGTTCAGCCCTGGCACAACGGTTAGATTCAAGGTCGACATCGCCCTTTTCAGTCCTTCTGCCGCTGGAAAGGCCAGCCTGGAAGTTGATTCCGCATCCATCACCCTGCTTCCACCTTCAAAAAGCACCTCATCATGAATCCAAAAACAGCCTGCGTTCTCACCTGTCTGCGCCGATCATTGTGCGGTGGATTGCTCCGCAGCCTCTGGATGCTTCTGGCAGCCCTGCAGGCAGCACAGGCGGGCGGCTCGGGATGGTCCCCACAGCCGCCGGTAAAAACACGTCCCATCTTCCCGCAGGACAGAGTGTTGAATGAATACAATGCGCCACCCCGCCGGAAGGAGGACTGGCTGGAGGATGTACGCAGATCAGGCAGGGTGCTGGACGAAGCAGCGAAGAAGATTGAGGAATTTGGCACCATCACAATGTCGGCCCCCGTGCTGGCAGAACCTTCCGGCACCTTTAACTTCGACCTGAAGCACACCTCGGAAAAGTATTTCAACGACGCCCGCACGGATGTGAACGCGGCCATCGGATCTTCAGAGGTGGTCTCCCAGATTTTCCAGGGCGGAGCCAAGGTGTCGGCCGATCAGTTCAAGCTGGACGCATTTCGTGACAAACTGCAAAACTTTGAGGCGGAAAAGGACCAGTATCAGCGCGCTCGGGCCGACCGCGAGGCCTTGTATCAGAATGAGGTTGCCACGGTAAGCCAGAGGCTGATCCAGGAGGTGAATCTGATCAACCAGTCTGACAAAACCGAGGAGGAGAAGGCTGTCATGATCAACGAGGCGGAGTCCAGGGCCAATGATGATAAAAAGAAGCTGATTGAGGAATATTACGGCAAGGACCTGCAGGCGCCCGAATATCCAGGCACGGCCTCGGCGGATTCGCCGCCTACAACGGACAGTTCTCTGTTGAAAGATCCGTCCACGGCAAGATCCAAGGTGGATGACCTGCTCAAGCAGGCTGCGCTGGGTGCCGTGACGGGGGCCACTGTCACCGTCCCCAACCGGAACGCCATACGCATTGCCCAAGGGGACACGGCCGAGCAGGCCATCTACCGTTTTTTGGGCAATCCAAACGAATCCAACCAGTTTGTGGACAAGAAGGTGCTGTTCGGTGTTTGCACCGTCGGCGTCACGCCAGGCTGGCGCAGCCAGAGGGACTATGCGGCGGACATCTCGATTCAAACCAGCTATAAACTTCAGCCAGCACGTTTTGAAACCATTCAGCGCCTGATCAATGACATCAGGTATCCTTACCAGATCCGCCTTAGGCTGGCTCGACAGCATGAGCTTCCTGCCCCGAGGCAAAACCCAAATGCCGCCGAGGCGGAGGCCGACACCGGCAAAACCCCCGGTGTTGCCCCAACCAAGGAGGCAGGCGGCGCGCTTCCAGGAGGACAACCTTCCATCCCATCGGAGCTGTTGAAATGCAATTACGCATCCAGGGTCAAAAGCAACAAGCCGGTGGTTGCGGGCGTGTCCCCGCTTATGGAGACGCAGACCCTGGATTTGGAAAGCCGCTTTCGCAGGCAGGATGAAATAGCCCTCTACCTTGCAGCCGTGATGCAGCAGGCAGGTCTCACCGGACAGGTGGAAGCCTTCAATCAGTTTGTCAAAAACAGGCAGTCCGACGCCAGGTCACGAACAACTTCCGCCGTGATGAGCACGACAAGCACGGGCGGGGGGCTCTTTGGGTTTCAGGTCGGACCGAGGCTTCAGGCGCTCGCGGATCCTGCCAGCAAAAAGGCCGGACAAGGCCGTGTGCTGGAGCGCCAGTCCTTCCCCGCCCTCATCATGTTCGGCCTCGATCATGAAGATGTACGCCCGGTGCTGGACTGCAACGACCAGGGCGAGATCGAGGTCTATGAACCTGCCATCAAGCTCATCCAGATGACTCGGTGGACAAACATCACCCCCAGGTTTGTCGAGCGTTTTGTCCCGTGGAAGCCAAGCACCTGGTTCCGCTCCCGCTGGAGCGAAAGCGAACGCATGAACTATCTGGTGGACGGCAGCCTGGCCATAAAACGCACCGACATCCTGCCTGAAGACGGGGATGATCTCGGCATCCATTCCACCCTGAAGGAACGCTTCCAGCATTACAGCTATCAGGCAGTGGGGGCCTTTTCCCAGCTCAGCATTCCAGTGAGCACAAGCCTGCCCCAGCAGCACCAGTTCAAAAAACCCGAGAAGGAAACAACATCGTTCGCACCGGAGATCACCCAGGTGATTCCTGAATCGATCACCGCTAGCACGACAGGTGAGAATGATGCGGATCTTGTTCCGGCAGAGCACAAGTTTGCCGTCATCGGCAGCGGGCTGAAGAGTATTGATGAGAGAACCCTGAAGGTGTTTCCGGCAACATTCATGAGCGAGGTCAAAATCGTGTCGAAATCGGACAACCTGATGATCATCAGCGGCACCCTGCAGAAAAAGGGGCACGCCGGCGGTGTCTTTTTCTTCAAGGCGGACCCCAAGGCCACCCAGACGAAAAACTCCCCCCAGATCAACACCTTGCCCATCGAGGTCAAGGTCATCAAAAAATCCGGCGGCGGGGGCGGAGGCAATGCCTCCTCAGGACAGGCAGGCAGCAAGCTGCAACCCGTCGCCGTGTCGACCGTGGAGGTGCAGAACGGCACGCAAAAGACCACGGAAAAGCATGAGGTGATGTTTGGCGCCGGAGCCAGCACGGAACAGGTTGGCGAGGCTTCGAAAATCATTTCCACAGGCCTGCTGCCGCCTGTGACTGAAGACTCCGCAGAGAAAAAGTGACGCTCAAGACGCCCCCCCCCCCGGCCCCTACGATCATGAAAAAAATCCAGCGCCCATCCCCTGCCCATGAGCACAAAAAGGCCAGAGCTGGAAAATCTGTCCAGTACTGTGACTGCCATCATGTCACGGTGATCCCTGAATGGCGTCCAGCCTTGTCGATGCTGGGGGATGGAGGGGGCTGCATCGGCCCCGGCTGCGGCTCTTCCGGCGGATCAACCCCGCCCTCCTGGCTTAAGAGTCAGGCTGCATGGACCAAATTGCTCGGGGATGGCGGAGGCTGCATCGGTCCGGGCTGCCTGAGTTCGGCCGCAGCGCATGCCACGAGACCAGGTTCTGTCATCAAAGGAATCGGCTGCACGCCAGATCCTATGGATCGACGGGACTGGTCTTTTGAGGAAGGTGTCAAAAAGCTCAAGCTGTCCTTCGCCAGCAAAAAGAAACCAACGTCTTCCAGAGTTCATCTTGGGGATGCTCATGCCGCTTGGTCGATCGTCGACGATCAGGGCCCCTGGAATACCTGCACGGCCTGCGTGGTGACAGCAGCCCTCGAATATTCGCGAATTCGAGCCCAACTGCCCGCCAGACAGCTCTCCCGTCTTTTTCTTTATCACACCACTCGTTTTTTACTCCGGCAGCCGGGTGATTCCGGAGCGGACCTGCGCACCACCATCAAGGCGGCCCAGGGGTTCGGAATCCCCCCGGAAGAATTCTGGCCTTATGATCCCCAAGCCTCTCTGTTTGCCAATCCTGACTCACTGACCTGTGAGCTGGCCCGATCCGTAAAGCCTGCCGGATATTGCCGGCTTGATGATGGCAGCGCCACCGGCCTTGCGTTGGTGAACCGCTTGAAATGCGTTTTATCCTCCCAACTGCCCGTAGCCTGCGGAATTCCAGTCCACCGTTCAATGATTCAATGCGGCGAGGACAATGGCTTCGTAATTCCTATGCCATCCCGGGACATGATGGATTCTGATTCGCTCACCGGAGGTCATGCAGTCATGATCGTCGGCTACGATGATGGGGCGGAATGGGAAGACATCGGCCAGACTAGGCATGGCGCCTTTATTCTGCGCAATAGCTGGGGACGCTCCTGGGGCGACAAAGGCTACGCATTCCTTCCTTATGCGTATTTCGAGGAGGGCCTCGCCATTGACCTCTGGCTCATTGTCTAAGGTTGCATTCTACAACTCCTTCGGGCATCTGAACTGCCCTGCAGAGGGATTAGTCTGACTGCACCTGATCACACGCCTCATATCAGGCGGCTTTATGAAGGTTTTCATGCACAATCCGGGCCTCATGACGTGGCTGCCGTCCATTCCGGGTTCGATGGCCTGGCAGCACCAGACACCTTCCAAAGACAAGGGCAGCATTGAGGAATCGCTGGCACCCGGGCGAATCAGGATTTAACCGTTCTTCCCTCGCCATGCCCGTCCCCCTTCTCGACGTCAACGCCCAGAACCTGCCCCTCGAATCCGAACTCCAGGCCGCCTTCACCCAGGTGCTGCAGCATGGCCGGTTCATCATGGGACCGGAGATGGAGACGTTTGAAAAGGAGGTTGCCGCCATGACCGGGGCCAGGCACGCCCTGTCGGTTTCCTCAGGCACCGACGCCCTGCTGCTGGCCCTGATGGCGCTCGACATCCAGCCCGGTGATGAAGTCCTGTGCCCGGCCTTTACCTTCTTTGCCACCGCCGGAGCCGTGTCCCGTCTTGGAGCCGTGCCGGTGTTCACCGACATCTGCCCGGTCTGTTTCAACATGGACGTCCATGACGCCCGCGCCAAGATCACCTCCCGCACCAAGGCCATCATCCCCGTCCACCTCTTCGGCCAGTGCGCCGACATGGATCCCATCCTGGCCCTGGCCCGTGAGCATGGTCTGAGGGTCGTGGAGGACGCCGCCCAGTCCATCGGAGCCACCTACAAAGGCCGGCAGTCCGGCACCCTGGGTGACTTTGGCACCTACAGCTTTTTCCCCAGCAAAAACCTGGGCGGTTTTGGGGATGGCGGCATGCTGGTGACCAACGATGATCAGCTGGCCGAATTCGCCCGCGTCCTGCGCGTCCACGGCTCCAAACCCAAATATTACCATCATTACGTCGGCGGCAATTTCCGCATGGACACCCTTCAGTGCGCGCTGCTCAGCGTGAAACTGAAACGCTACGCCCGCTACACTGCAGACCGTCAGCGCAATGCCGCCCACTACACGGCCGAATTGCTGAAGCTGCCGGGCGTTGTCCAGGCCGACCCCGCCCACTGCAAATGCCTTTCCAGCCAGGACACCTGGCTCTCCGCCCAGAAGGCCCGGATCGTCCTGCCGGTCGGCTACGACCACAACGGCCACATCTGGAACCAGTACACCCTTCGCGTCCTCGGCGGCCAAAGAGATGCGCTGCGCGAGCACCTGAACTCCAGAAAGATCGGCTGCGAGGTCTATTACCCGGTCACCCTTGACCAGCAGCAGTGCTTTGCCAGCCTGCCGGAAACCTCCCGCCAGGGTTGTGAAATCTCCCATCGCATGGCCGGCGAAGTCATCAGCATTCCCATCTATGGCGAACTGACCGAAGCCCAGCGCCTGGAGGTCGTGGCCGGCATCGGCGAATGGCTGAGCATCTGAACAGGCCACCTCTGGCGGAAAGCTGTGAAAAACCTGCTTGCGTCAGGGAGGTAAGTCCCCATACTCCGCCCCCTCGCGAGCCAGCCCCCTGTTAAACTCGCCGTTGGTCTCCGGATCCACCTCCTTGTGAGGTATGGATGGTTCGCCTGGAGGTAACCCGGCACTACATACCCACACACCATGTCAGTTCGTCTCGCACGATTCGAAATGCCGAACCGTCTCGTCAAAAACGAGGCCACGGCCACCGAAACCTACGCACAGTTCGTCGCCGAACCCTTCGATAAAGGTTACGGCCACACCCTCGGAAACAGCCTCCGCCGCGTCCTGCTCTCCTCCCTTGAGGGAGCCGCCATCACCTCCGTGAAAATCCGCGGCGTGGAGCATGAATTCTCCACCATCCCCGGCGTCGTCGAGGACGTGGTGCAGATCATCCTGAACCTGAAGAAGGTCCGTTTCCTCCACCACAGCGAAAGCAAGGAGCCCCGTCTTCTTTCCATCGCCGTGGAAAAAGACGGCACCATCACCGCCGGTGACATCAAGGATGACAACCACTACGAGGTCATCAACAAGGACCTCGTGATCTGCCATCTCGACCGCAAGATCAAGTTCGACTGCGAGTTCGAAGTCCGCGTCGGCCGCGGCTTTGCCTCCTGGGAGGAAAACAAGCGTCCCGACATGCCCATCGGCGTGATCCCGATCGACTCCATCTACAGCCCCGTCACCCGCGTCAAATACACGGTGGACAACACCCGCGTCGGGCAGAACACCGACTATGACAAGCTGGTGCTCGACATCTGGACCGACGGCCGGATCACCCCGCAGGACTCCCTCCTGCAGTCCGCCGCCATCCTCCGTCACCACCTCGACGTCTTCGTCAACTACGACGACAAGGCCATCGAGTTCGAGGCCGCCCCGGAGGCCCAGAGCGAGGAAAACGCCGAGCTGCGCAAGCTGCTCAACATGAGCGTCAACGAGATCGAACTCTCCGTCCGCGCCGCCAACTGCCTCAACAACGCCAACATCACCACCGTCGGCCAGCTGGCCATGAAGACGGAGGCCGAGATGCTGCGCTACCGCAACTTCGGCAAGAAGTCACTCACCGAGATCAAGGAAAAGCTCGCCGAGCTTGGCCTGTCCCTGGGCATGAAGTTCGACGCCGCGCTGCTTGAAGCCAACCCCGGCGGTGTTTCCCTCCTCTCCCGCAGCACCCTGCTCGCCGATGACGATGAGGCAGACGCCATGGACTTCACCAAGCTGATCGACAGCAACCTCGGCGACGGCGACGACGACGAGTAATCCGCAGACATCCTTTTTTAAACCCATACTGACAGAGAAAGACAAGACGACATGAATCACGGAAGAAAAGTTCCCAAGCTCCAGCGTGACGCCTCCCATCGTAAGGCGCTCCTGGCCAACCTCGTTTGCTCCCTCATCGAGCACCGCCGCATCCGCACCACCCTGGCCAAGGCCAAGGCCCTGCGCCCCGTGGCTGAAAAGCTGGTCACCCTTGGCAAGCGTGGCGATCTCCACGCCCGCCGTCTGGCCATCAGCTCCCTTCACAACAAGGACGCCGTGAAGAAGCTCTTCGAGGACATCGCCGTTGCCTCCAAGGACCGCAAGGGTGGTTACACCCGCATCACCAAGCTCGGCCAGCGCCGCAGCGACTCCGCCCCGATGGCTTTCATCGAGTGGGTTGACGCCTACGTTCCCAAGGCTGCCAAGGCCAAGGAAGCCGAGGTTGAAGTCGTGACCGCCGAGCCTGAAGCGCCCGCCGCCGAAGCCGCCGCCGCCCCCAAGAAGCGTGCGACGAAGAAGGCCAAGGCGGAAGCCGCCGAATAAGCCGGTCTCCAAACCTCTAAAATCATGGCGCGGATGTCGAAAGACATCCGCGCTTTTTTGTGGCTGTGCGTGTTGCCGATTGATTCAACTCGCACGGGTGGTTTCAGCGCGCCAGCGGCGGGGCGCGGATTTCCAAATCCGCAGCAAGCGGGTTCGCTTCTGCGCTTCGAAACTCCCTGCAACAGCTTCAACCCACAAGATGGCCTGGAGCTCGAACAAGGCTGGAGACTGCTCCACGCTCTTCCTGCGTTAGCGGCGCTGCGGAATCGGAGTTTCGCGTTCCAAGATGACTGTTTCTCCGCCTGACACAGGCGTCCGGCTTCAGATCCAGGTTCCAGCGGGAATCACGGTGTCCTTCGGAATAACCACAATGCCGTCACGAATGCAGTACAGCTCATGATCCATGTTCTCGGGCTTCCCGTGCGGTGTGATCACCGTGTTGTCGCCGATGTGGACGTTCTTGTCGATGATTGCACGCTCGATGCGGCAGTTGTGGCCGATGCCCGGCGCCGGTTTGCCGGGGTCCATTCCCGCTGCACCCGCATAATAGTCCGCGCCCATGATGATCACCTCACGCAGCGTGGTGCCGCTCTCGACGATCGACCTCACGCCGACCACCGCCGTCTCCACATGGGCGTCGGTGATGATGCAGCCATCGGAAAGCAGGGCCTCGCGGATCGTGGCACCGTTGATCTTGGTGGCAGGAAGAAAGCGGGCATGGGTGAAGATCGGCGCCATGGAGTCGAAAAAGTCGTACTGCGGCACCAGCTTGCACAAATCCAGATTGGCCTGGAAGAAGGAACGGATCGTTCCAATGTCCTCCCAGTACCCCTGAAAATTGAAGGAAAACACCTTCCGGTCACGGATCGCGGCAGGAATGATGTTCTTGCCGAAGTCCATGTGGTTGTTGTCCAGGCAGTCGATCAACGTCTGACGATTGAACACGTAGATGCCCATGCTGGCCTGGTAGCGTGCTTCGGTTGCGTCGAGCCCCATTTCAGCCAGAGTTTCCGCCGGCATGCGCAGGGATTCCAGCACCGCAGGATCCTTGGGCTTCTCAACAAACTCGCGGATGCGGCCACCCGGCTCCGTCTTCATGATGCCGAATCCCGTCGCATCAGTCGCATTGACCGGCAGCGTGGCAATGGTCAGCTCAGCCCCTGAACTGATGTGCTGGCTCATCACCTGGCGGAAGTCCATGCGGTAGAGCTGGTCCCCGCTGAGAATGAGGTAGTAGTCGTAGTCGTTTTCGATGAAGTAACGCAGGTTCTGCCGGACGGCGTCCGCCGTGCCCTGATACCAGCGTTCGCCCTCGGGAGTCTGCTGAGCGGCCAGCACCTCGACAAAGCCGCGCGTGAACTGGTCAAACTTGTAGGTGCGGGCGATGTGCCGGTTCAGCGACATGCTGTTATACTGGGTCAGCACGAAGACCTGGCGTACCCCTGAGTTGATGCAGTTGCTGATGGGGATGTCGACAAGACGGTACTTGCCAGCCAGAGGCACGGCCGGCTTGGCACGGTCCTTCGTCAGCGGGAAAAGGCGGGTGCCTGCCCCACCTCCCATGACGATGGCCAGGGTGGAACGGCGGAGGACGGCATCGACGGCGACTTTGTTGGACATGGGGTAGAAGTAGCTGAATTGTTTTCCTGGAAAAATCGGCATCAGGCAAGGCGTTTCCACCGCAGGCAGGACGATTCACCGTGATGTGCGTCTTCAATCTGCCGCTCACCCCCTCCCCCGCCATGTCCAAGCTTGCCATTCGTTCCCTCCCCCTTGTCATCACCCTCCTCACAGCCCAAAGCCAGGCTGCGGTGAATTTTGAAAAGGACCTTCTGCCCGTTCTGCAGAAAAAGTGCCTCGACTGCCACAGCGCCCCCACCGTGGTGGACGGCAAGCCTAAAAAGCCCAAGGGCGAGCTCCGTCTCGACGCCGCCTGGGCCATGCTCAAAGGCGGCGAAACCGGCCCGTCCCTGGTGCCGAAGGACCTGGCCAAGAGCTACATGTATGAAGTCGTCAACCTGCCCAAGGATGACGACATGTTCATGCCCCCCAAGGGAGACGCCATGACCGCCGCAGAAATCAAGCTGCTCAAGGAATGGATCGAGTCCGGCGCGGACTTTGGCGGCTGGAAGGGCAACATGGAAGGTGCACCGGCGGAGGTCGCCGCAGCGGGAGGCGCCGCCGCCAAACCGGCCGGTCCCCGTGAACACGAACTCTTCTACACCCGTCTTGCCGAGGGCCTCAAGCCTGCGGCTGAAGCCGCCCTGGCCAAGGCCAAGGAAGGCGGCGCCGAGGTTTTCCAGCTGAAGCCGGACAGCCCGCTCCTGCGCGTGGACTTTCTCACCGGCGTCTCCAAATGCGATGACTCCAAGCTCGCCGTCCTGGCACCGATCAAGGACAACATCGCCCAGCTCGACCTCGGCCGCACGATCATCTCCGATGCAGGCCTGAAAACCGTGGCCCAGCTTTCCAGGCTGGCGAGCCTGGACCTCCGTCAGACCAAGGTCACCGACGCCGGTCTCCAAGCCCTCAACGGCCTGAAGAACCTGCGGACGCTGAACCTTTTCGGCACGGAAATCACGGATGCAGGCCTGAAGAACCTCGCAGGCATTCAAAGCCTGCGCCAGGTCACCGTTTTTCAGACCAAGGCCACCCCGGCAGGAGTGGCAGAACTGAAGAAGGCCCTGCCCAAGGCCCAGGTGACCCTGAAATAGTCTCAACGCCGGTATTCACCCGCCATGGCGCGGTCCTTGATGTCCAGGGCCCCCTCAATCTGCTGCTCGATGTAGAGGGCCTGCTCCGGCTCCATGCCCGCGGCCACCAGGCGGGAATGGGTGCCGTCGCTCAACACCACCCACACCTCATACTGGGTGCTGACGCCGTTCTTGTTCCGGCGGATGATTTCCTTGCAGTAGAGCTGGTCGATGAACCCGGCGGCAATTTCCCGCCAGCCTGTCCACGGCAGCGGCCCATGGGAAACTGTGACACTCCCATGGGTCACCTCCACCCGGGTGCGATTGAAGAGCATGGCCAGCGTGTAGTAGGACAAGCCCACGCCGACAGCGACATGCGCCAGGGGGAAAAGGCGGACAAACCAAGGAACATTGCCGACGGACGTGCTCGTGTAAAATCCGATCAGAAACGAGTTCCAGACAATGCAGAACGGGATCAGGAAGAGGATCGACCAGTTGAACCAGCGGCGGTAAATCAACAGCCCTCGAACCGTGCTTTCGAGCTTCATGCCTGAAGGCAGGGCCACGGGTGGACGGGCACGAAATCCGCCTGAACGCTGGGTTCTTGGCGGCAGCATCAACGTGCCACAGTAGCTGCAGCGGATGGTTCCCTGCTCCTGGTCGTAATCCTCCTCGCGAATCGGCGACGCGCAGTTGGGGCATTTCAGGGAGGTGGGCAGATGATCCATGGTGTAAAACCTTACACCCGGCCTCTCGGAAACGGCAAATCTTCGTTAGGCCAGAACAGGGTCACCAGGAGGTGCCGACGTCCTTTCGGCTGAGCGGCGTCAGTTTGCGAACCTTGGCCTCACCCACGCGAATTCCGGACGTGGCGGCAATGCCTGTCTCCTGGCATTGAAGGTCATTTTCCTTCCAGGCGATGCCGGAAAGGTCGCAACGGGCCTCGATCACCGGGTGCTTGGGCGAATCAATCCTGTTGCCTTCAAAGACCGTTTCCACGGGTGCGAGTACGGACTTGTCATCATCGCTCAGACCGATCAGCACGGGGTGCTCGCAGTTCACCAGACTGTTGCCGATCACACGGGCGCGCTTGACCTGAAAATAGCGGTTCAGCGGGGAGTCCGGGATGCCCATCATCAGGCAGATGGAGGACCTGGCGTCATCGCCCGCCAGGTTCTCAAAATAGTTGCCACGCACCACATGGTCCTCGCCAATGATGCGCACGCCCCCGGTGCCGTTGACGCCATTGCCGATGAAGACGTTGTCCTCGACGATGCAACCGTTGCCATGACGCAGAGTCAGAGTGCCCCCCACCTCCAGGAAGGTGTTGCCACGGTAAAGATTGCCGCAGGACTTGTTGGAGATGCATTCGGCCTCGCCGTTGCAGTGCTCAAACAGGTTCGCCTCCACCAGGCAACCGCCCTTGAGCATCGAGGTCTTGCTGTCGCCGACACGAAGGGTCTCCCCGCCGTTTTTGCCCAGCTTCTCACGCGGGCCGAAGTAGTTGTGGTCGATCTGATGACCTCCTTCGCTCCCCTCTCCGAGCCAGACAACCAGGGTGGTGCCCTTGCCTGTCTTGCCGCTGATCACGCAATGGTCCACGCGGTTACCGCTGCCATAAAGGCCCACCCAGCGGGACTCCTTCTTCCCATCCTCTTTCAAGGAACTGGTGATGGCACACTGCGTGAGGCGGCAGTGGCTCGCCAGTGTCTTGGAATCCCTGCGGAACATGACCAGATCGCTGATTGTCGGATCCGGCTCCTTGAAGTGAAGCCCCTCGACCACCATATGCTGTCCGCTGATCCTGAGGGTGCTGCCTCCGGTGAAAACGGTTTTCCCAGGAACCGCCGCCCTCAGCATGATGGGAGCCTTGTCCGTGCCCTGCCCTTCAAACAGCAGAGACACATCCCGGAACTCACCTTCCGGCAGAATCAGAACGTCTCCGGGCGCGGCTTCACGTCCGACCGATTCCAGCCGGGCCGGATCAGGCACCTGGATTTCCCGGGCCATCCCCAGAAGCGGCAGCAGCGTCAGCAGAAGCCAAAAACGCATGGGGATGACAGGGGTTAACTGAATCAGATCAGGCAGCCGCCACTGCGGCCACGATCTTCTGCGCGGCGTCGGTCAGGCCGTCGGCGCTGGTGATGGCCAGCCCGCTGTCCGCGAGCGTCTTTTTGCCAGCCTCGACGTTGTTGCCTTCCAGACGAACCACGAGAGGGATGTTCAGGGAGACTTCCTGAGCGGCGGCGACGATGCCGTTGGCGATGATGTTGCAGTCCATGATGCCACCGAAGATGTTCACCAGGATGCCCTTCACGTTCGGGTCGCCCAGGATGATCTTGAAGGCCGCCGTGACCTGCTCCTTGGTGGCGCCACCGCCGACGTCGAGGAAGTTGGCAGGCTCACCGCCATGCAGCTTGATGATGTCCATCGTACTCATGGCCAGACCAGCGCCGTTGACGAGGCAGGCGATGTTGCCGTCCAGGCCGATGTAATTGAGGCCGTATTCGCTGGCCGCCACTTCACGAGGATCTTCCTCGGTGGTGTCGCGCATGGCGACCACGTCCTTCTGGCGATAGAGGGCGTTGTCGTCGAAATTGAACTTGGCGTCGAGGGCCACCACCTGGTTGTCCGTGGTGATCGCGAGCGGGTTGACTTCGACCAGCGAGCAGTCGCTCTTCAGGTAGAGGTTCCAAAGGGCCGTGAAAAGCTTTACCGCCTGGTTGGCAAGCGCGCCGGTCAGGCCCAGGGCGGCCGCCACCTTGCGGGCCTGGTAGGGCTGCAGGCCGAGCGTGGGATGCACGAACTCCTTGATGATCTTCTCCGGCGTCTTTTCCGCCACTTCCTCGATGTTCATGCCGCCTTCCGTGCTGGCAATGAGGGCATGGCTGCTGCTGCCACGGTCGAAAAGAATGGCAAAGTAATGCTCCTTGGAGATGTCCACCGACTTGGCGATCAGCACCTTGCTGACGAGCTTGCCGTCCGGACCGGTCTGATGGGTCACCAGGGTCTGCCCCAGCATCTTGCCGGCAATGTCCTGGGCCTCGGCCGCCGTGTTGATCACATGCACGCCGCCCTTGAAACCGTTTTTGAAAGTGCCCTTGCCGCGGCCGCCCGCGTGAATCTGGGCCTTGACCACCAGGCCTGCACCACCCAGTTCAGCGGCGATCTGACCCGCCTCCTCAGCAGTCGAGGCAACTTTTCCCGGAGGTGTGGCGACGCCGAATTTGGTGAAGAGTTCCTTGGCCTGGTATTCGTGGATGTTCATGGGGAGGGGGTGGGAAAGCGGGGCGACAGTAGAAGCGCCCGCAACACCGTCAAGGAGGCAATCAAGCAGATGAAAAACTGTCGGCCCCACCGGGCTGGACAGCTCCAGCCAGCCTACTCCTCAATCCTGGCCAGATAGCTCAGGGACCGATCCTCCCCCCTCCGCGCCACGACGATGATCTGCTTCCGCTTCTCCCCCACGTAACCCGTGCTGGTGATGCGCCGCAGATCGTCCTCGCTGGTCAGAATGCCCTGCAGTTCCCGGGCCCGGTCGCCCGTCAGTCCGAGCATCCGGTAGGATTCGCTGTCAGACAGACGCTGATCGTCCTCGGTTCCGGGAATCCCATCCGCGCCATCCCGTTTCAGAATGAAACTCTCCACGTCCTTTTCAGCAGCCCCTGCAATGGCGATCAGGGTCTCCTTGAAAGCCGTGCGCAGGTCAATCGTGCCGTCGCCATACACCGAAAAGTACTCGCGCCAGTCGGGCTTCAACCGGTCCACCACGCCCATGCCGCGTACCAGCAGCATCTCGTCCGTGTGGGTGAACCCAGTGTTTCTGGGCAGGTCGTAAACCCCCAGGCCTTCATAATAGTCCTTCTCCGCCCCGTTGGCCCTTGCCTCCTCGTTCCGGTCCACCCAGTCGGCCAGGGATTCGGCGGCGATGCTGGCCTCGTCACCATTCAGCCCCCAGCGCATGAACAGCCCGTAAACGGCCTCCCGCAGCCGTTCGTCAGTCACCAGGTTGATGGGAATCCGGGCTCCTTCGTAGTTGATCACCACGTCAAAACCGCTGTCGGTGCCGACCTTCTGCTTCAGGACCTTGTCGCCGCGACGGGTGCTGGGATGCAGCCCCACGGCCAGTCCGCTTTCAGCCAGATGCAGGGCACGAAACTCGGCCGCGTCGATGACGGCTTCCGAAGCGCTGAAATTGAGGTACTGCACCAGCCCCATCACCACCATGCTCATCAGCAAAAGGGCCCAGATCATGAGCATCAGGGCGGATCCAACCCTGCTCCGCGAACAGAGCGCCGAAGATTTCAAAGATGGATAGGGAAAAGGTTTCATCGAAAGATCCTCAGCGATTGCCTGCTCCCTGACCAGAGGCGGATGCGCCTGCGGAAGATGAGCCGCCGCCTGAAGGACGCGGTCCGCCACCTCCTGGGCCACCGCCAGGGTTGTTGCCTCCCCCTCCAGGCCCCCTGCTTCCCCCCGGCCCGCCCTGTGGCCCGCCCTGACCACCTGGCCTGCCCGGACCGCCACCTGGCGCATTGGGGCCGCCGTTGCCACCGCCACCCCCCCCTTGCCCACCCGGTCTGCCGCCCCCAGCTCCGCCACCGCCGCCTGAGTTCGTACCTCCTGAGGCATTGTTCTGACTGTTGCTTGAGCTGGAACTGCTCGAACCGCCAGAGGTTCCGGTTCCCTTGGTCAGCAGGATCTGCGGCACGCTGTAGACCATGCGAATCGGCAGGGTGCGGTCCTTCATGAGAAGCTGCACTTCAATCAAGGCGGGCCAGCTGCTTTCACTCCACTCCTCCAGCCAGGTTTCGTCGTCCTCCTTGAAAAACCGCCATTTCAGGGATGCCACCTCGGGCAGCAGGGGCATCCAATAGCGCCCCTGTTCATCCGGCGCGGACAGGCCTTCCGTTTCCTGGCGCATCGCCAGGCCGCTTTCGTCCGTCTTCGGGATCAGGTCCTCCCGCGACAGGCAGAGGTAGTTCAGGGCCGCGCCATTTTGATCCGTGGCGCCCCCCGGATCAGGGCGCAGGCCCAGGATGGTGTCCTGATAGGAAAGCGGGTTGAACCCAAAGCCGAAGGAATGCGGTGCCCCGCTGATGGTCAGCTCCTGCCCGGAGGTTGTCGGCGAGTTCGGGTCGAGCAGGCTCAGGGTCAGGGTGGCCGTGCTGGGCAGGGTCGTGAAGGTCTTCCGGCAGAGGTCGAGAAAGCGGTTGATGGAATCGTTCTCACGCTGGATGCGCTCGATCTCCGCCGCTCCCTTCACGCTGCCCTGAATGAGGGCGAAAAGCGTGCCGGTGATCATGCCGAGGATCGTCATGGCGATGACGATCTCCATCAGGGTGAAGGCTGCCCGGCGGCGGTTACGGCTGGGAGGGCTTGTAAACATAGACGTCCACGGATTCTTCACGCAGTTCGTTGCCGACGCTGTAGGAGGCGATGACCTTGAGATTGTACATGTCGCTGAGCGTGCCGCCACGGGTCATGGTCAGGCTGACCGGCTCGACCGTGCTCG
>CAZXPU010000120.1:0-16427 GCA_964642905.1 uncultured Prosthecobacter sp. | reverse complement strand
CGGCTTTTCCGCCGGCGGCCACCTGACCGTCATGTCGGCCCTGCACGCCAATGACCGCACCTATGAGCAGGACCCCGCCCTCGATGTGCCGGACGCCACGCCGAACTTCGCCATCCCGGTCTATCCCGCCTACCTGGTCAGCAAGGACGACACCTTCACCCTGCTTCCCGAAGTCAAGGTCACCGACAAATCACCGCCGATGTGCCTGATCCACGCCCACGACGACAAAGGCGTCACCAGCGCCAGCTCCAGCGCCCTGCTTTACCTGGAATACAAGAAGCTCAGCCTGCCCGCCGAACTGCACATCTACGCCAAGGGCGGCCACGGCTTCGGCATGAAGGACTCCGGCCTGCCCACCGCCACCTGGCACCTGCGCGTCGGCGAATGGATGAAGGCGATGGGATGGGTTGAGTGAAACCCGGAGGGCGAAACTCGAAGTTCCAAGTTCCAAGTTCCAAGTTTCGAACTTCGAGTTTCAAACTTGGTCATTGGCCCCTGGTCATGGGTCATTTGCTTCGGCCTTCCCCCGGCTCCCGCCCACAGTCTGCGGGGCCAGCCGGGCCCGCCAGATGTAGCGTTGGAACAGCACCTTCACGCTCGCCGTCATCGGCACGGCCAGGATCGCGCCTAACAAACCACCCAGCAGCAGGCCCCACACGAGGACGCTGGCGATCACCGTCATGGGATGCAGCCCCACGGCTTCGCCCACAACCTTGGGGGTGATGAACAGGCCGTCGATCTGCTGCACCACGGCAAACACCACCGTCACCGCCAGCGGCAGCGCCCACCAGGGATCCCCGGGAATCAGCGCACTGCCGCCCTGCACCGCGCCAATGACCACGGCTGGCACCCAGCAGAGCGCGATGCCCAGATACGGTATGATGCCCGCGATGCACAGCGCCAGGCCGATCAGCAGCCCGAAGTCCAGGCCGACGACCATCAGGCCGATGCCCGTCGCCAGGCCGTTGATGACGCTGACGAAAAGCTGGCCGCGGAAGAAGGCGACCAGGTAGCTGTTGATCTCCGTCAGGCAGGCCACGACCTCGTCCTTGAAGGCACTGGCCCGCAGCGGCAGGTAGTCCGACCACTGCTCCTTGATCTTCGCGCTCTCGATCAGGAAGTAATAGAGATACAACGGCACGATGATGAAGCTGAGCATCAGGCCAAAGGCGCCCAGGAAACCACCAACGCTGCTGCCGATGAAGTTGCCGATGCTTCGCAGGACCGAGGGCAGCGTGGTCTTCACCCAGTCGCCGGTCAGCAGGGTCTTGAAGTCGATGTCGAGGGCGGAGTTCGCAGGCGCAGGAGCATCGGCAGGGGCGACCGCGGGAGCAGGTGCCGGAGCCGACTGAGCCGTCGCGGTTTCCACGACCTCCACCGTCTCCGGCGGCAGATGCGGCAGCAGCGCCAGGCCGTAGTCGCGCTCGATCCGGTCGGAGAAGTTCACCACCGCCGTCCGTGCCTTCAAGGTGTAACCCGGCACTTTTTTGGCCAGGTTCGCCGTCTGAACCACCAGCTTGGGAACAATCCAGGTCCCGAGCCCGCCGAGGGCCAGCGAAAAAAGCACAAACACCAGCATCACGGACGACTGACGCTTCAGCCCGCGCTTCTCCAGCCACACCACCCCCGGCTCCAGCAGGTAGGCCAGCACGCCCGCCACGGCAAAGGGCACCAGGATGGGCTGCAGGAAGCCCAGGGTCCGCGTTCCCAGGTAGATGAACCCCACCGCCAGCGCCCCGATAACGGTCAGCGACACGGCGGTGACGGCGGTCCACAGGGCGTTCCTTTGAAAGGCAGTCGGAAGGTTTTTCATGACTTGGAGAAGACGCCGGGCTTCTGGCGCGCGCCGGTTCTAGCGAAACACGCGCAGGATGAGAATTGCAATTTGAACCTCATATTGTAGCCACCCGCTGCCCATGCTCCAGCTTCCCGACTCTCCCTTCCAGGCGCTCATCTTCGATTGCGACGGCACCCTCGTTGACTCCATGCCCCTGCATTACCAGGCATGGGTCGCCTCCCTGACCCATCACCAGGCCCCCTTCGCCTTCTCCGAAGACTTCTTTTATTCGAAGGCCGGGGTCCGCGAGCAGGACGTGGTGAAGGAGCTGAACCTGGAATACGGCACCCAGATCGACCCCGACTCGGTCGCCGACTACAAGGCCGGCCTCTTCGAAAAGATGATCCCCCAGGTGCCAGTCGTGCGCCCCGTGGCCGACTTCGCCCGCTCCATGCACGGCCGCGTGCCCATGTCCGTCGCCTCGGGCAGCGAGGAGCACATCGTCCGCGGCTGCCTGACCGCGAACGAACTTTTGCACCTCTTCGATGACATCATCATCACCCCCCGGCTCGTCGCCCGCGGCAAGCCCGCCCCCGACATGTTCCTGCTCGCCGCCGAACGCATGGGCGTGAAGCCGCAGGACTGTCTGGTGCTCGAAGACGGCCAGTCCGGCATCGACGCCGCCAAGGCCGCCGGCATGAACTGGGTCTTCGTCCCCCGCTCGCTGCGCTGAGGGTGCATTCATTCCGCCGCTGCCCGCCATTGACCAGCCCCGCCCCGCCGCCCACTCTCGCGCCGCCCCAACCCATCATGGAACACGTCCTCGTCATCACCCGCCAGCTCCTCGATCAACTCGGCAGCTTCCAAGGCTTCCAACCGGAGGTGGACCGCTACCTCCACGCCATGCTGGCCCCCGGCGCCAATTTCTTCATGGAACGCCCCGCCGCCGAGCTGGACCCCAGCCACAAGCAGCTCATCCCGTATTCCATCTTCCATCACGACGGCCGCTACCTCTGCTACACCCGCGGCGGCAAGAGCGGTGAAAAACGCCTGGTCTCGAAATGCTCGGTCGGCATCGGCGGCCACATCAATCCGGTGGACCAGGGCCACGACGGCCTCGGCGAATCCATGTATTACAACAGCATCGAGCGCGAGATCACCGAGGAGCTCGTCATCGGCGGCACCCACACCCAGGAGGTCATCGGCCTGATCAACGACGACTCCACAGAGGTCGGCAGCGTCCACCTTGGCGTCGTGCACCGCTTTGAACTGAGCAGCGACGATGTGAAGTCGAACGAGGACGCCATCCAGGACCTGCGCTTCCTCACTCTGCAGCAGCTCATCGATTCCCGCGACCAGCTGGAAACCTGGTCCCAGATCATCGTCGATCACCTCCAGGCCAACGCCTGAACCCGCCCACCTCCTGCCGCCATGTTCCGACTGCTCCTCCTCGTCTCCCTGCCGCTCTACCTGCTCGATCAGTGGAGCAAGAACTACATCGTGGCCAACTTCGACCTCTACGGCAGCGAGCGCGTCGTCTGGGGCGATGTCTTCACCCTGCATCACGCCTCCAACACCGGCGTGGCTTTCGGCATGTTCAACGGCACGGCCTATGCCAACTACGCCTTCACCGGCATCTCGCTGACCGCCCTGGCCTTCCTCATCCTGGGCACGCGCAAAAACTTCTTCCCCGGCCCGCTCAGCCGCCTCTCGGTCGCCCTGCTGGTGGCCGGCATCCTGGGCAACCTCACCGACCGACTCTTCCGCCGGGGCGATGACGGCGTGCTGTTCGGCGGCGGCTTTCTTCAGGGCTACGTGGTGGACTTCCTGAAGTTCGACTTCGGCATCCCTCCCTTCAATCCCTGGCCGTCCTTCAACGTCGCCGACTCCTGCGTGGTCGTGGCAGCACTCCTACTCATGGCCGCCTCCTTCACCGAGGCCCCCAAGACAGCCCAGCCCCAACCCGAGGCTCCAGGGCCCGACGATCAAGAAAAGCAATCGTGAGCTGAGGCGCTGGCGAGCCGGGAAGGAATGATCCATGCACCGGGAAGTTCCAAGGCCCGAGTTTCAGGTTTCGAGTTTCATGACTCACTTCAGGGCGCCTGGTTCATCCAAGACTCTGCGGCCATCACCCTCGGTTGATTTCCTGATCGACCCGATCCCTCTGGCCACCTCTTGCCGCAAGGCCACACCCCGCGTCCCCCGCCGAGCCGGAGGCTCGAAAGACACTAGCCGGTGGTGAAACGAGCAAAGCGAATGGCAACCACCGGACACCACCGGACACCACCGGACACCACCGGACACCACCGGACACCACCGGCACCCACAGAGTCCCCACGCTCTGCCTTCAAGACCATCCCACCCACCGCCTCCAACGGTTTTCACCCTGTCTCAAGCTGCCACGCCTAGCTTCCTCCGAGCCGGAGGCTCGAAAGACATTAGCCGGTGGTGAAACGAGCCCAGCGAGTGGCAACCACCGGAGCCCACAGCGCCCCCCTTCACCGCCTCCTAGCAGGACGCGAGAAACCTTCGCCAACCCTGTGCGTCCCCCCAAGAGGGGCATGACGTCCATGCGATGGTCAGATCACCGAGGCAATGAATCCCCCAAGGTCCAGTGCGGCAATGCCCAAGAAAGGCACGGACACGCGCCATCCCTCATCTCTCATCTCTGATCGCTCATCCCCCATCCCTCATCCCCGCCCCCTACTCACGCAAGCGTCCGGCATTCCGGCAGGCCCGCCCTCAGGCTGGCCCAGGGTTCCTGGTCGGACACGTCCTGCGGATCCGGCACGGCGGCCAGGTCCTCCGGCAATTTTGCAGGCGATAGGATCGCCAGGAACACCAGGGGTTCGTGGTGCGGGTTGTAGGTGGCATGAACCACACCCGGCGGGATGTGGGCCATTTCACCGGCCTTCAGGATGCGTTTCTCCGTGCCCACCCACTGCTCGGCGCGACCATAGATCACGTAGATGATCTCCTCGCGATGCGGATGAAAATGGAAGGGATGGCAGTGCATCGGGTCCATGTTGGCCCGCACCAGCAGCAGCTTGTCTGCCTCCACCAGGTCGGGGCGGCATAACCATTCATTGTTCGTCCACGGGTTGGTCTCGCGGGCGGCATCGTCAATCTGGATGAATCGGGCGGGGTCGGACATGATCCCCCATTAAACGCTCCCCGTCCCCGGCGACAATCCACCTTTCTGCTCCGCCCTCCACCTGCACCTATCCGGTCTGCAACCCCGCGTCACTCCGACGACCCGTTGAAGCCGCCGCCGACGGCCGACGGGACTTCGAAGACATTGAACACTTCATTTCCAACCCTCAAAACAGCCTAACCAAATATCAGCTTTATTCCGATTTAAATTTAATATTATTTCTTATACGAATATAGCCATTCATTGAACTTCGGACATTTTGGTTTTCGCCCATCGAACAAACAGCGGGCTAAAACCACATGAAAACATTTCTCCCGCTGGGCTTCCTGCTCGTGCTTTTTCAGGCCTTGAAGCTTCAAGCCCAATCAATCCAGGCCGTGGGTGAGGTTCATGGTTATGTCCAGGTGACGGCTCAGCCTGGAATCGAAGCCGATCTGGTGCCTGTCTTTTATCCGAACGCAGCCGCCAAAGGAATCGTGAAATATGTGCAACCCGGCGTGCCACAGGCCTGGGCAGAGTGGAACACCTCGATGGAACGCACACGTCTCGCAGAGGGTTTTTTCCTCTGGCCGATGTCCGGCCCGCTCATCAGCGTTCCACTCGCCTATTTCAGTCCTCAGACTCCTCCAGCCAGCTCCTACGATTTCTGGTCCGAGATCTGGGCTTATAGAATGCAGGATGGAATGTACACGGCATCAAAGCTGACCGTTGCCAACAAGCTTGCCCTCGTTCCTTTTCATACCCTTTCCAGCCTGGTAAATCCGTCCGTTCCCTGGGAGAATAACACAACTTTCACATTCGGATCCAAACAGGCAGCCCTTCTTCTCGACACCCAAGGTGGCAGGCAGTGGAAAATGGGAGCCCGCACCCTGCCGGATACGCTCATTGACGACGCCTTCGGGCCCTACCAAATCCGGCGGCCGGCAGGAGCAACAGGTTCTCTTTGCATGGTTTTGTCCGGAGCCGTCCCACCTGACACCCCGACACGAGAGTTTAAAATCTACCAAGGACCTAACTTGCTGTTTCGAGCCGACGGCATCGCTTCACAACCCCTCCTGCTGGCCAACGGCACCCTCAACCTCGGGGTCACCTCTCCGACATTGCAGAAAGCGGCCAACCTCACCGAAAACGCCATCGCCGGTGCTGACAAGGTTCGAATCTACAACCGGACCACCGGCCTTCAGGAAACCTGGTTTTTCAAAAACGCCCAGGCCAGCCCTAGAATCGCCGCAGGCTGGTATCGATTCAAAGATTCATCCCAGCCCTCCCGAGTGCCGGATGCTGAAGTCTCCTCAACCAGCCTGCCCGCAGGTGCCAGCTTCGGGCTTGATCGAAAAAACCTCTCACCGGTTATCACCCTCAAACTCCCCCTGCCAACCAATGCCGCGACTCTCTCCACGCCTTCCATTCCGGTCACCAGCACGGATGGGGATGCCATGCCGGACTTCTGGGAGAAGGCGCATTTTCCCGGGGTAACGGTCAACACAATTACCACGACTGCAGACCCTGACCAGGATGGACTCAGCAATCTGGCCGAATGGATTTTCGGCAGCCACCCTGCCCGCTTCGACAATCCGGGTCAGCTTGAAATCACCCCCACAATCACCGAGGGCCACGTTACCTCCGTCAATCTTTCCTTTCACGCGGCGGCGGGAAGAATGTTCATGATCGAGACCAGGCTGGCAGACAATAAAAGCTGGTCTCCAGCAAGCAATGTCGTCATCGGCACGGGAACTCGGGCAACGCTCCCCTTCTCCATTCCTTCTTCAGAAATCAACAGCCAATCCGCGCGGCTTTTCCGAGTGGCCGCCATGGGCTTCGTTGACTCCGACCAGGATAACCTGCTGGAACTCGAAGAATGGGAGCTCGGCACCCGGCCCAATCTGGCCGACACGGACGAGGATGGCGTGAATGATGGCGCCGAAGTCGACACCAAGGGAAGGAACCCTCTCGATTACTGGGACAATGCGGCTTTCTCATTCACCGTCACGGGTGATCGTCAGGTCGCCCCCCCTGGAGGCTGGTGCAGAGACCCGGTGAAAATCCAGGTCACCCGAAAAATCACCGGCATCTCAGGCAACGTCGCCCTGCCCAAAAATCTGAAGGTCGATTTCATCATGACCCGAGGCAGGGCAAGATTCGCCACCTCGCCGCAATCGAAGTCCGCCCCCTTCCTGACCGGGCAGCAGGTGCAGTTGAGCCCGGATCAAAAAACAGGGGAGGCACTCGTGTTTGTACGCATGGGCGAGCTGGCTGAAAACCAGCTTCAAAACGGCCTCGGTTTCAGCCCGGTGCAAGGGCTCGTCAGCATCCGCACGGGAAGCGATCCCCATCATCGGATGCTCTACCATGAGTCCTTCACCCTCTACCCCAGCGAGCAACTCAATCCTCCCCCTGGCCTGCTTGCCTGGCTGCGAGCCGACCAGGAAACCCTGCTCGAATCCGGCAGGGTGGTCCACTGGGGCGAGGACTCTGCGGGTGCCAGAAAAACCAGCAGCTTCGAGGGCCCTCTGCCTTTCAGGGACGCCGCCGGTCGCGCCTGGCTCAGGTTCACCGGTTCAGAAGCACTTCTCCTGGATCCGCTGATTCCCACCTCTTCTGCCTACAGCCTTTACCTGAACGCCAAGGGCTCCTCAACCCGGACTGCATCGGCCATGCCCGCACTCCAGCCCTACAAACAAGGGGCCACGGGACAGTCTTATCTCATTTCTGGCGCACTGCCTGCCAGCAGTCCCGGCCTGCCCTCTCCCTACACCAGCACCACCTATCGCAGCTTCGGCCTCTCCGTCGGCACGACTTCAGCCAGCCTGTTCGATGCCAGTCCGGACTTCACCACCTATTCTCCTCCCCTCACCTACTCCTCAACCTGGAGCCCTGGAAACCCTGCCGACGGCCTTCTACTGGGCATCGTCTGCCCAGATTCCGCCTCACCTCTCCTCCACATCAATGGAGTCTTGGTCGCGACCGCATCCTGGCCATTTGGCAGACCTCCAACGGCTCCCCACTTCCTGCCGCGCCTGATCGGCGGGGCGGTCGCAGGCACCTCACGCATCGGCATGTTCAAGGGTGACCTCAGGGACCTTCTCCTCTTCAACCGAAGCCTTTCGCCCGAGGAAGCAGAACAGGTCGAAGACATTCTGATGAGCGAAAAAGCCCTCTGGGTCGCCGGAGGATACAAGACCCTGGTCCTGAACATCAACCGCGACCCCGGCTCACCCGTGGTCGATGCCCTGCCCGACTGGTGGGAACGCTGCTTCTTCGGCAACCTCCAGCCTCTCAGTTCCGAGGACCCCGACTTCGATGGCCTGACCAACCTTGAAGAATACAAGGCCGGCACCCATCCGCTCATGCTCGACACCGATGGCGACAATCTCTCGGATGATTTTGAACTCAGCACAGCCGGCAAGGTGGCCACAAGTCCTGTCAACTGGGACACGGACAATGACCTCATCCCCGACAACGAGGACAGACAGCCCACCCTGGCAGCCAATGGTTTCGACAACAAGGACGGCAATGGTTACGCCGACGGCTGGGACTGGCTCATCCGCAATGTCGGAGCCGGCACGGACAGCGATGGTGACGGACTCGGCGACCTCTTTGAAATCACCTGGCTGGGAACGCCTGCGGATGTAGCCAACGTCGCCGACGCCGACAGCGATGGCATCGACGACTGGTGGGAGGTCCTGCACTTTGGCAGCCTCGTTCCTCCCTACAATCCCGGCCGGTCCAGCAGCTACCCGGATGGTGATGACATCACCGACCTCGAGGAGTTCCTGCTCGGCCTGAACCCGCGGGGAAACGACCTCCCAGAAAGCTCCACCACCACCGGCCTCAGCACGGAGGAAGTCACCTCTGACGCCCAGGGACGCGTGAAGTCCGTGGGAGCACAAACCTGGTCCTACGATGCCGAAGGCAGCCTGATTCAAAAGAACTGACCCATCCCCTGAACGCCTCGATGCACTCCCCCATGAAACATCTTTTACCATTGTTTTTGTTAGGCCTTGGCATCGCCTCGGCCCAGTCCCAGCCGGATGAATCCCCCGGCTGGGTCCGGCAGGCCAGCCGACCAGTCACCCTCCAGGAGTTCAAAAGCCGCCTTGCCTCCGTCCTGCGGCCCTCTGCGGCCTCAAGAAAACTGAATGCCTCGGCCCAGGCTTCTCAAATCCAGCTCCTGCTGCCTGCTCACGATTTCACAGCACTCAATGAGGCCGCCGCAGGTCTGGAGGGTGATCCCGCCGCACTCTTTGCGCTCGTCCACCGCACCTGCCGCCACTCGCCAGGCTTCGGTTTGAACAAGGGCCCCCTGCGCACCTTCTACGACAAATCCGGCAATGATCTCGACCTGGCCGTGCTCCTGGCGGCTTTTCTCGATGACAGACAGCGCTGCCCGACGGCCTCCGATGTCCAGATCAACCTCGGCACCATGACCCTTCCCCTTTCCAGGGCGTCCTCCTGGCTGCGTGTGCCCGAATCCCTGGTGTCGGAGCAGCTCCGCAAGGCCTCCATCTTCCACACCCTGCTGGAAAACAACAGCATCAGCATCGCCCGTTTCTGGGTCACCGCCACCATCGCCGGCGCCACCCGCACGCTCGACCCTGCCCTGCGCTTTCACGTGCGCACCCCTGGTCGCTTGAGCTTGACCCAGCTTCGTTCCGCCAGCGGCTTTGATCTCAATGCCCTCAAATCTGCCGCCGCCACCTCTTACCTGGGCGTCAACGAGATCAGGTCCATGAACGTTGCCAGCCTAAAAAGCCACCTCGACACCCTCCGCGACAACCTTCTCGGCAACAGCGAATTCACCAACCGCCTGCACGGCGCAGGCTCCCTGCTGCCAGGCTGGAGCAGAGTCGAGGAAGAAGATCCCTTCGCCCCGCCGTCACTCCCGGAAGTTCCTGCCGATGTCAGCTACTCCACCTGGACATACAGCGACAGCAGCCCGGCCAGATGGTCATGGCAGTCCACTCCTGACGAGTTCAAAACCCAGATGGAGCTTTCCCATCCCGAATGGGATGTCAACGGACGCGGCCTGATCATCTCCACGGCGGACATCGCCGAATGCCAGTTGAGCCTGAAAACAACACCTGCCTCCCCCGTTCCAGGAGGCGTTTGGATCGGAAGCAGTGACTTGTCCCCCGTCACCTCCGGAACGGTGAGCGCCATCGGTCACCAGTTCGGTGTCGTGCAGCTGAGGGCCGGCTACCAGCCTGTCGGCGTGAAGCACGAATGCGCCCTCATCAACTCGGGTTCAGATGACTACACCATCGTCAGCGTCACCCTGTCCAGCGCAGACATGTTCACGCTGCCCGAACAACCCCCGCTGTTTTCCTGGGGCACTTTGCATGCCGGCGGCACCCGGCACATCGAAGTCATCTACACGCCAACCACGGTCGCCCAACACTCCGGCAGGGTGCTGGTCACGCTCAGGAACAAGCGAACGAGTGGCAGCTCCTCACTGTCATTCACTCTTAAAGGTATCGGCCATGACGTAGGCCTGACCGAGCTTCTTGTCGATGGAATGGTGAGAGCCCAAGGCAGGGCAGAGCAGGTCATCCCCGACCTCAGACGCTCCAGCCTTCGCCTCAAAATCATCGGCCCGACGGCCATCCAAACCCAGGCTGAAACCTCCCACACTTATCAGCTTCTACGATCCGGCACCTATGTCATTCCCATGGACTTCGGCGACACCGACAACGGCGGTTTTCTCACCGCAATTGGCCGTCAGCTCACCCGGCTGAAAAAGCTGCCGGAGGGTGATGCCAAGGAGGCGGCGATCCTTCGCGCCACGCTTCAGATGATGGGCGTCTCCTGGTTCCAGCAGACGAATCAATCCGAACAGTTCGTCCAAAACATCTTCCAGGACGGCCATGCCAGCGGCGATGTCACCCTCCATCGGGTGGGAATTGTCGCCCAGGAGTTCGACACCCAGACCAAGGCCGCCAGCGGCTTTTATGTCGATGTGGCGAACCAGCTCGTCAGATCCGCCCAGGTGACCCCTCAGTCGAATGCATCCTTCACAGCCTTGGGTTTCCTGAATAGCGCTCAGGAACATGGCGTGCTTGAGCAAATGCAGCCGGGAACCATGGCCGCTTCAACGACACGCATGATTGAAAAGGCTCTGCTTGCCACCACCTCCAAGCCCACGATCCTGCTGTTGAACAGGGTTAACGCCGCCTCTTTCAGGTCAAAGCTGTCGAATTACGAATCCGCCACCGTTGACTCCTGGATCAACGAGCTCCAGGGCCACGCTGGTTCATGGCTGTTGCTTCCCTCCGATGGCAAGGTGGCCCTGACCACGGCCAGCAGGGACTGGAAAGGTTATGGAGCTGTCAGGAGACTGTATGGCCTGGGCCAGACCGCGAATGATTCCACCATCGGCATGCTCATCTCCGGCGGTTACAACGGGGGGTATTCCGGCACCCAGGCGCAGGTGTCACCCGACACAAGCCACCAATACGTCGCCACCCAGCAGCAGCTCAATCAGGCCACGCCGCCCCAGCCCTCCAGCAAGGAGCCCATCAACCTCGTCACCGGTGAATATTACTACGACCGGACGGATGTCACCATCGGTCAGGCCTTCCCTCTCGGCGTGGGCTTTGCACGCCACTACAGCAGTGCTCAGGCCGATGCACCGGGAGTCCTCGGCCATGGCTGGTCGCACAACTGGGAAAGCGGGGTCGAACTGATGACAGACACCGGCCTCGCCTTCGGCTCACGTCATGCCATGGACTCCTCCACGGCCTATGTCGCCACGATGGTTCTCAGGGAACTATGCACGGAGGAAAACGTCACCCACATGACTCTCTCAGCGCTGGTTGCCAACTGGTGCGTGGATGCCCTTCGCAACAACGTCGCCAAGGTCTATGTCGGTAACAAAACGCTGTTCTTCTCCAACCACTCCAATGGCAGGGGAGACCGCGGCAAGGCCTTCTACCCACCCCCTGGCGTCACCGACCAACTGCTCTGGAAGGGAGCCGCCTCGGACAAGGAGCATTACAACTTTGATCTCGTCAGCCGCGACCGTTCCATCACTGAGTTCAGGCTCACCGGCAGCGGCACCTCAGCCAGGTCCGCCCTCTCCCGTCTCGTCAATCCCGACGGACTCGCCGTGTCCCTCACTTACACAACCTCCAAGGGCATCCGTGTCGTGGACTCCATCAAGGACGCCAACGGCCGCGGCTTTAACCTCGATTACAACACCGACGGCCTCCTCATCAAGCTCACCACGGTCGGTGACTCCACCGCACGCACGGTGACCTTCCAGTACGACAACCCGAAGACCACCCAAAACCTCGTTCGGATCATCGATCCTGCCCAACGTTTCACCACCCATCACTACGCCAGCCCCGACAGCCACCTCATGACCGAGCTGCGCGACGGCCGCGGCCGCATCATCGCCAGCAACGAATACGACTCCCTGGGCCGGGCCATCCGCCAGCGTGCCTACGGCCATTCGGACAAGCTCTGGTCCTACTTTTTCAGCGACCTGCGCACCGTTGAGCAGGACCCGCTCGGCGGACGCACCACCTATGACTTCGATGACCAGAAACGCACCATCGGCCAGCGCGATCAGTCAGGTTATCTCCGCAGGACGGTTTATGACTTCAACAACTTCCCCGTCCAGGTCACGGATGCGGAAGGCAGGGTGACCACCACCCTTTACGACCGGCATCTTCGTCCCACCCGCATCACCCACCCGGACAACACCTACACCACCCAGGCCTACGACGATGACCACCGCCCCACACAGTCCATTTCACGCAGCGGCAGGGTCACCTTGTTGGAATACGATGCCGTGGCCTCAGCGGCCAACATCCGCTTCCGGCCCAGTCGTGAAAAAGTGACCGACCCGGCCACCAACATCACGCGCACCACTTCCTACACCTACGGCACCCGTGGCAGGGAGATCGGCCAGGTGACCTTGATCACCGACCCCGCAGGAAAAAGCACTTCGCTGTCCTATGACTTGCGTGGAGCGCCTGCCAGCGTGAGCTCCGACAGGGTGATTTATAATGAAATCAATGCCAGATATCAACTCATCTCACCCAGCCTGTTTTCAACCTACGATGCCCGCGGCGACCTTGTTCAGACCATCAATGAGCACGGCATCAAGACTGTCACCACCTACAACGCCAATCGTCAGCCCATCAGTGTCACCCAGGCAGCGGAGACCGATCAGGCCTATACGGTGACCACGCTGTACGATGCCGCTGGGGATGCCGTGCAATCCTACGACAGCATGCCCCTGGCCTTCCGCTCAGGCCAGACCTTCAGCGCCCAGGGCAAGCCCCTGCGCACCTTCCGCATCACGCCTGACGGCACCTTCGACAGCACTCTCCAGGGCAACAATTTCGCATCCGAGCAGCTCTACGACTCACGTGACTGGCCTGTCGGCTCCACCTTCCTCTCCCCCTCCCTCATTCCCTGGCAGCGTGTCTCCACCTCCACGGTGCTCCACCCCAACGGCCGCCCCTTCCAGTCCACCGACCCTCTCGGACGCACCCTCACCTTCGCCTCCAGCCCCGAACAGACCACCTTCTCGGCCACTGATGCCGCAGGCTACCGTGTCATCACCTCCACCGATGTCATCGCCCGTCGGAAACTCGTCAGCGATGCCTTCCCATCCACCCCCGGCTCCGACCCGCTCGCCATTCCCTCCGATGTTCTCAAGCTTGATCACCTGCTTCAGCCTGAGGGCGAACTCAAGTCGCTCACCAACCGCCGTGGTCTCACCTACGCCATGGTATATGACGGCTTTGGCCAGCTCAAAACCCGAACAACGCCAGGCAGCCGCAGCACTCGCTATAACTACGCATTAGACGGCAATCTCGCAAACCTCACCCGCCCCGACAACAGCACCGTCACCTACGACTACTTCCCTCGTACCGGCCAGCTCCAAACCCAGACCGACTCCATCGGCCAGATTGAGCACCGTTATGACCTCAGCGGTAACCTCACGAGGATCCAGGACAAGGCCTCCGGCTCCACCCTTACCTCCACTTTTGATACCCAGGGAAGGCCGAATTCCTTCACCGATGCCCTTGGCCGAAAGACCTCCTACACCAGGCTTCCAAACGGGCTATTGCGCAGTGTTCGTTACCATGCTGAGCGCCCCGTCATGTTTCCCGCTCGCATTCATGCCGTCATTTCTGGCGGCTCAATCCTCCGCCTCAGCGTCGAACCTGGCCAGGGCTACACCTCTCCTCCGCGTATTGTCTTCAGCCCACCAGACAGCCCAGGAGGCACCCAGGCCACCGCAGTAGCCGACATCAAGGACAGCTCCATCTCTTCCCTGCGCATTACCAACCCCGGCACAGGCTACCTCACCACCCCGACAGTCACCGTTGAACAGCCTCCCCCCGACCACCTTATCACCTACGATTACAACGCCGACCGCAGTCTCGCCAAGATCACCGACTGGACCGGCCGCAGCACCACCTTCCGCTACTACCAGGACGGCAGGCTGCATTCCATCCAGCGCCCCAACGGCTCCACCCGCTCCTTCACCTACACCGCCGCTGGCGAACTCGCCCTCGTTGCCGAGGCCTCCCCCGGCGACCCCGCTCATCCGGTCATCCACCTCACCCGCTACGCCTACAATCAACGCGGCATGGTCAGTCAGCGCAGCACCTTCCCTGGCAAACCCGCGTCCGCCTCCCGCTCCGCCCCCATGACCGCCACCGCCGGACCTGACAACCAGCTGCTCACGGTCAACGGTGCGGCCCAGACCTACGATTTGCGTGGCAACCTCCGCAAAGGTGTCCTACCCAGTGGCACGATGGGTTCACTCGCTGAAACCTACACCTTCGACGCCCGCAACCGCCTCACCGCCATGGAGGGCGGTCACAGCTTCGCCTACGACGTCGCCAACAACCGCATCGGCATCACCTCCGGCACCTCCACCACCGACTTCTACCTCTCTCCTCTCGGCGGTCTCAGCCAGGTCGTCAGTGAAAAGACCACGACCGTCGGTTCCGACGCCGCCAGCTACGAACGCTTCTTCATCTACACACCCCAGGGCCAGCTGCTTTACCATCTCGATCCTGACATGGCGGGCCCCATCAGTTCCACCACCCGGTTCAAGGCCAGCCACTATCACTACGATCTCACCGGCAGCACCGTGGCCCTCAGCGGCGACGACGGCCGGGTCAAAGGCCGCGTGTTCTACACCCCGTACGGGGAGATCACCCACCGTGACGCCGCCATGGACACCCGCTTCCTGTTCTGCGGCGCCTACGGCGTGCAGACGGACAAGAGCGGACTGGTGTACATGCGCGCCAGGTACTACCACCCCTACCTGGCCCGGTTCCTGAACGAGGACCCCATCGAGTTCGAAGGCGGCATGAATTGGTATGCCTATGCTCTATGCGACCCAATCTCTCGAATTGACCCCAGCGGCCTTTGGAGCCCTGAGGCACATGATAAAATCATTGATGTAAGTTTGGCGTACAGAAGTGTTGGAAATACATTTTATAATTTTGTCAACATGGGAGACCGACGTGCATTGATGCAAGCCAGCCGAAATTTTGATGTTGTTTCTCAATCTTCAATTTTCAGCAATATGCACTACATGAGAAGCGGGACTCAGACACCCGCAGAAGCCGTTTCTGGAATGATGAAACGAGTAGCTGGCAGAATGATTGATGCCAGATCAGCCGCAGAAAGAGGAGATAAAAAAACTGCACTGAAATTATTGGGCGAAGCGATGCACCCTATTATGGACATGGATAGTCCAATGCATCGCGAAGCAAATGGAAGCCCTAAAGTTTGGCGAGGCTACCAAGATGCCGTCGAAACGTCATTGCACCCTTCATATGGTTTCAGTGAAAATGGGGATGTGATTGAGGCTAAACTTCATAGCCCCATCGATTCAATTGGAAACGAAACGACAAAGCACATCACCGAAAGTATTTTCCGTTCCCAGAACGAATATTTAGAAAACATGTTCACATCTGTATTTTATGGAACCAGTTTCTGGCCGGAGGGAAGGCCCACACCAAAATGAAACATTATATCATTATAATTTTTCTACTTTTACTCACAACAAGCCTTGCATGGCTTGCGTTATTATCGCTTCATCTGGGATCTTTTCCAAGCGATAAACTAATTTATGAATATATACGCCTTTCGATCAAAGGCGAAGGTGAGATTCCATGCACGATTGCAATCGTGTCAGCTTTCGTCTCAGTTTTATTTTTGACCGCCATCGGATTTGTTTATTTATTGATCAGGCACAGTAAAGCGCCCCACAAATCTCCGTAAGATAAAACTCAATAGACATACAAGATGGAAACAAGAGGTGAATCTTCCGCGAGACAGCCATTTTCAATTGATGCTCGGCTGCCTAGAAGCTCCTGAACGAGACATGGGCCAAGCGCTTCAATCGGGTCCAGGACAAGAAAAAGCATAGACACTGGGCAGATCAGAAACTCCTTCCAGAGCCATTGATCTGCTCCCCAAGAATTGATCCAAGTGCTATGATAGTCTGAGGTGCGCGAA
>CAZXPU010000119.1:5847-16744 GCA_964642905.1 uncultured Prosthecobacter sp. | reverse complement strand
GCCTATCGAACGATCGTTGCGGAGCGCGACCGGCAGCAGGCCATCGACAAGGCGCGACAGATGGTTCAGGACGCCGCCAGCCGCATCTCACCCACGCTCACCGACCCCAAGGTGGTGAAAAGCTATCCAGCCTCCACGCACGCTCACACCGTGGAATATGTGATCAAGGAGGAGGCCCGCTTAAACTCCTTGTTTGACAGCCTGGAGCGCGCCTTTCGTGATCCCGGCAAAAAGCATTTCTGGCGCGAATGACGCGGGTCGTTGCTGAAATCGTTCGCCGAAGCGCCGGCCTCGTCCTATGGCGACGGATTCACGAATGACAGCGGTGACGATTTACACGGACGGCGCCTGCTCGGGCAACCCCGGGCCTGGCGGCTATGGCGTGCTGCTTCAGAGCGGCAAGCATCAGAAGGAGCTCGCTCTGGGCTACCGTCTGACCACGAACAACCGCATGGAGCTGATGGCCGTGATCGCGGCCTTGCGCATCCTCACCCGCGCCTGCGAGGTCACGCTCTATTCGGACTCCCGCTATGTCGTGGACTCCATTGAGAAAGGCTGGGCGAAAAGCTGGCGTGCACGCGGCTGGCGGAAGGCGGACAAGCAGCCCGCCCTCAACGCCGACCTCTGGGCCCTGGCCCTCGACCTTCTTGCGAAGCACAAGGTCAGGCTCGTGTGGGTGAAGGGCCATGCCTCCAATCCGGGGAACAACCGATGCGATGAAATCGCCGTCGCCGCCTCCAGATCCGCGCAGCTTCTGGTGGATGAAGGCTTTGAGAAGGCCCGGTCATCCGGACAAGGCTCGCTGCTGTCCGATGCGTGAGCAGTGCGCGGATCTCCGGTCGTTTCAGTCCTTCCAGAGGATGCGCGCTGCGTAGACGCTGTTGTCCGCGCCAAAGGCGTTGTCCGGCGGCAGGATGAAGTTGGGCGACCAGGTCTGCATCCATTCGGCCACGGTCACCCAGGTCTCGCCGTCGCTCACCTCCGTGACGGCAAAGTTGCCCAGCCTGGCACCCCGTTCAGGCACCAGGACGCATTCCGTGGCACGCTTCACGGCCATCTTTGCCGTGTCCACCTCAGCCATGAACAAGGGCGCCCGATGCCTGGCGACATGATCGTTGTGGGCTCCCTTGCGGTTGTAAACCAGATACAGCCGGTCGCGGTGCGTCACCCAGTGCTGCTGGGTGTTGTAATTGCCGAGTTCGGAGCCGTCGTCGAACTTCCAGGGCTGGATGGGGCCGAAACGCAGCCCGTCCTCGCTGATGGCCACATAGCCGGCGGTGTCGTTGCGCAGCGTGAGGTAAAACCGCCCGGCGCAGCGGGTGAGCGACGGCTCATAGACGCCGCGGCCGGATTCAAGCGCGAGCTCATTGCCGTGCTCGAGGTATTTCAACGTCGTTCCGTCAAAACGGCAGCGCAGGACGGTGACGCGATAATACTTGTCCTTGGCCGGCTTGAAATAGATGGGCAGCAGGATGTCACCGTTCTCCAGGTCAAAACGCTGCACGGATCCGGCGCCGGCATTGTGAAACTTCGGATCGTCCGGCATCTGCAGATTCGCCCACGGGCTCCAGGTGCGGGCCTTGTCATCGTAAACCGACCACACGGTCTCGCGCTGCCGTTCATGGATGACCTTGTTGTTGAGATAACGAACATTGTGGCCGATGCCGAGCAGCCTGCCTGAAGCGGCATGGAACTTCGGGGTGAAGTCGCAGGCGCCGACCACGACGCCGCCGGGTTCCTGCCGTCGCCCCAGCGTGTCGGCATGCTCGTGGAGCGGGCTCCAGCTGGCGCTGAGGTCGTCGCTGCGGGTGTCGTTGAGGGCGTAGAAGACATCGCTCCCCGTCAGCAGCAGCTTCTGCAGGGTCATCACCACGCTGGGTGTCGGTCCCGGGAGGGCTCCGGCGCGGGGATGCACCCAGCAGGTCTCACCATCATAGCCCTTGGAGACCGTCGTCAGCTTCACCTCATAGGGCAGTCCTGCGGGTGGAGGGGGGACAAGCTGCAGATGCGGTCGCAGTGCGGGGACCTCGCGGCTGAGGCCTTCCGCCACAAGCCTGGCCATCATGCGTGCGCCTTCTCCGGAGAAGTGGGACCGGTCCTTTTCGCTGGGTCCATAAAGCTGGCAGAACTTCTCCCCCATCTGCCGGAACAGCGCAAAGCTGGCGCGATGCAGGTCCACCACGGGCACCTGCATTTCCTCACCGACTTTTTGGGCGGCCTCCACATAGGGGGTCAGCGTGGTTGTCAGCCTGCCGTCCACATAGATGCGTCGTGCGACGGAGGTGACCAGCACGGGGCTGCCGCCGGTCTCACGCACTTCACGGATGAAGGTCCGGAGGTTGTCGGAATAGGTCGTCGCGGGGTCGGTGCCGCGTGCAGCGTCCTGGATCTTCTGATCGTTGTGCCCGAACTGGATCAGCACCCAGCGGCCCTTCTCCTTCAGCACACGATCCCAGAGGCCGAGGTCACGGAAGCTTTTCGTGCTGGTGCCCGACCGTGCATGATTGACGACCGTGACGCCGGGCATGAATTCGCCAAGCATCTGCCCCCAGCCGGCGAGCGTGGGGCGGTCCTTGGGAGGGTTGGGCTGCGAGGCGACGGTGGAGTCCCCGGCAAGCACGACCTTGACCGGTTCGGCGGCAAGGCCGGTGGCAAGCAGCAGGGAGGCGAGGATGAGCAGACGCATCCAGACCTAACGTGCTTCGCGATCAGAACAATTCGTGGATCGTCGAGCCTTCTGTCAGCGCCACAGGGCGGCCGTCGGTGGAACGGTAGCTGATCGATCGGTGGTCGTAGCCCAGGGCGGTGTAGATGCTGGCGTGGATGTCCGAGGGTGAAACGGGTCTTTCCCTGGGATAGGCCCCGGTTTCATCGCTGCTGCCGATGACCTGGCCGCCGCGCACGCCGCCGCCCGCCAGGAGGACGCTGTAGCAGCCCGGCCAGTGATCGCGTCCGGCGTCGCCGTTGATCTTCGGCGTGCGGCCGAACTCACCCATCCAGACCACCAGCGTGCTTTCCAGCAGGCCGCGCTCTTCCAGGTCGTCGAGCAGGGCGGCATAGGCCTGCTCCATCGGCGGCACGAGCCGGTTTTTGAGGCCGTTGAAGTTGTCCTTGTGGGTGTCCCAGGTGATGGAGGGCCCGTTGACAGTGGTCACAAAACGCGTGCCTGCCTCGACCAGCCGCCGCGCCAGCAGGTGTGACTGACCCCAGCTGTGCCGGCCATAGCGTTCACGCACCTTGTCGGGCTCCTTGCTGAGGTCGAAGGCCTCGGCGGCCTTGCCGGATTGAAGCAGCTGCGCGGCCTGCTGGTTGAAGATGTCGATCTCCGCCACCTGCGTGGACGCGATGGGCGCGCTCACCGCTCCGAGGTCCTTCAGCAGCGACAGCCGTTCCTTGAAGCGCGTTGGCGTCAGGCTGGTGTCGAGCCCCATGTTGCGCACTCGGAAGCTGGCGGCGTTCGGGTCGTCATCGAGCACATAGGGGTCGTAGCGCTTGCCGAGGCAGCCGCCGAACTGGCCCGGAGTGAGGTAGACCTTGCTGTCGCAGTGAGGAAAGGGCGTGATGACATAGGGCGGCACGCCCTTGCTGAAGCCGTCGCGCTGGGCCAGCCAGCCGACCAGGGTGCCGACACCGGGGAGGTCGGAGGGGCTGGGGTTGATGAGCGTGCTGTCGACTCGGTACGGCCTGCCGGCGGTGGCCCAGTACATGCCGCCGTTGTGGCTGCTGTGACCGTGGTGGACCGACCGGATCAGGGCGAGCTTGTCCATGCGCTTCGCCATCTGCGGCAGCAGCTCGGTGATGTGCACGCCCGGCACGTTGGTGCGGATGGTCTTGAACTCGCCCCGGATCTCACTGGGCGCGTCGGGCTTCGGGTCCCAGAGATCGATGTGGCTGGGGGCTCCGCCGTTGAAGATGAGGATGACGGACTTCGCCTTTCCCGGACCGAGGCGGTTCAGGCCGGCGGGCGAGCCGAGAGCGGCGAGGGAGTGGAGTCCAAGCCCGAGCGCCCCCATGCCGCCGGCATGAAGAAACCGGCGGCGTGACAGGCTGAATTCCGGGAGCGGTGTGTTCACGCTGGCCTAACCTACGGTGTCGAAAGCCTCTTCTTGCTCAGGTTCGCCAGGCGAGGTCGACGACGGCGTTGTTCCATGGATGGTCTGGCAGATGCGTCAGCGTCGTGGCCTTCGCGCCCCGTTCGTTGAGCCTCAGCAGCGTCCAGCCTGTCGTGGAGGTCCTCTTGTCGGCCACATAGGAGGTGGCGGGCGTGTTGAGGATGTGGATGCCCTCATGCGAATGAAATTCGCGGTGATGAATGTGGCCGTGGATGTAGGCCTTCACCTGCCTCCTGGGGGCAAGCGCCCGCCACAGCGGTTCGGAATCCTCAAGCCCGCCCGGAAAATGAAGCGGGTCGCCGCCCAGGCGCGGGTTGTGATGGGCGAACACCAGGGCCGGTTTGTCGTTGTGCTGATCGAGCAGCCTGGTGAGCCACTGCAGCTGCTCCTCGCCGAGCAAACCCTGGGTCACCATGGTGGCCTTGAGTGAGTCCAGCAGGAAGAGGTTGGCCCCGATCAGCCGCACCAGCCCGACATGCTTCGACTCGACGACGGGCATGGCCGGCCTTTCCGCTTGCAGCACCTCATAAAAGATCTCGCGGTCATCGTGGTTGCCCATGCCCAGATGCAGGGGGACGCCGGCCTCGCGCAGGGGGGCGATCAGGCGGACGAAATGCTCGTAATCACCACGCCTGCCGTCCTTCAGGGCCAGGTCGCCATTGATGATCACCGCCGCGGGCCTTCTTGGCAGGGCTAGCAGCGCCTCGATGCTGTGGCGAAGGTTTGAGGGGATGGACGCGGATTCCGGATGCTGGGCTCCGATGTGCGTGTCGTTCAGCACCGCGACGAGGTTTTCATCCACCTCGGCGGAATGCAGCTGCGTTCCTGAAAGGGCGGCGGCGGCGCCAAGCCGGGTGATGAACTGACGACGCGAGGTGAGGTGAATCGGCATGCCGAAAGAACGAGCGGGCGGCTCCGCCTTATCCATTGAAAGCGTGGAAGCCCGGGATGATGAAAGGCCTGCCATGGCTGCACTGCGGGCGGCCTGGTTTGCTCATTCGAGCCGCACCTCATACTTCAGAAGTTCCGTTTTCTCGATGGCGAGGTACTCCAGGACCCCGTCTGATCTGAAGACGGGGCCGCAGGCGATGACGGCATGCCTGGCCCTTTCCTTTCCGTCGACAAGCACCCGTACTCCATCACTGATCGCATCGGCGGCGGCGTAGGCGTAGTGCCTGCTGTCCGGGCTGAAATCGAGGTTGATGTTGGTGCCGATGATCCTTGCTCCAGGATCAGCCCTGCCATCCACGACCCAGTGCAACGCCGTGGGCGTGCTCACGAGAAAGGCCAGCCTTTTTGAGTCGGGGCTGAATTGTAGGGTCTTCCAGTTTGGGCAGTCTTTGAAAGCCATGTCACAGGGGGCCGGGCGGCCGTCCATCCACACGGCCATCCTGCCGTCGCGCACGCCACCGAAGGCAAGATGACGGCCGTCCGGGCTGAAGGTGATGCTCCAGTCGAAAAGTTTTTCGATTTCCAGGGGGCTGCGTTTGGCGGAGATCACCCATCGTCTGGCGCCGTCCCACATCATGCAGGCGTAGTCTGAAGCGTCCGGGGAGAAGGTGAAATCGAATCCGTAGGCCTGATGCAGGCCGATCTGTTTTCCGTCCACGATCAGGCCGTTGAGACCTGCTTGAAACATGGCGTAGGCAAAATGTTGGCCATCCTGGGAGAAGTGCATGCCAAATGCCTCCGGGCGGGCCCGCTCTGTGGCTGCGCCGCTGAGAGCACTGGTGGAAGGACCATAGGCCCCAAAACCTGGGGACCTCACCAGGGCGATGCCTTCGTGCCATGGAAGGGGGCTGCCTGCCAGGTTGATCCGCATTTTGTGCTCACGATGACGGGTCTCCACATAAGCGAGCCGCGAGCCATCGGGGTTGAAAACGGGGGCTGCATCCCAGGGCATGGTGTCATCCCAGCCAGCCTCGACCTGGATTTTGCCATCGACGACCAGGGCGGTGCGGCGGAAGCGGGGGATGCCGATGTAGGCGTGGTGCCTGCCATTCGCGCTGAAGGCAAAGGAGGTGGCGGTCAGTTCAGGAAAGGCGGGGCCTTCGACCCCATTGACCACCCATCGCCAGTCGCCGAGGCGCCGGGCTGCATAGGCGATCGAGCTGCCATCCTCACTGAAGAGGGGCGTTTGTACGGCGACCTCATCGTAACGGGAGCCTGATTTGCCGTCGACTCTGACCGTGAAGCCATCAAGAATGTTGCCGACGACTTTGGCGACACGGCAGCCACGGCGCGTGGCGGAGGCGGCCATGGCCTGGAACAGATCCTGTCTTGGCCAAAGGAGTCGATGACCGTGGTGGTCACCTTGGCGGCACTCTGCCAGTCTTCTTGTTCGGCCATCAGGCTCAGTGGCAGCAGCATGACTGGCAGATGCTTCAGGCATGGCGGCAGCGTGAACATGCCGGGATCGTCCCTGATGGGTTTTTGCTGCACAAGCTCAAAGTGACGGCCGCCTCAGCAGGCTCTTGATCCGCGATGGGGTGTGGTGTCAGGGGCCTCGTTGCTCTGAGAAGCTCATGCCGGAGGCCTTCCATTCCTGAAAGGGCTCTGAAAAAAAAGACCTCAGGGTTGGCCTGAGGTCTTTGGAAGGGAGGAGTTGCGCGATGAAGGATGCCGGAGGCACTCCTTTAGCCTCCTGCGTCTTACTTCGCCGCGAAGGGGCTCTTGAGCATGGCCTTGAAGGCGTCGGCGATTTTGGCGACGGCATCCTTGGGACCGGTGAGCTTGATGAAGACCGGGGCGTCATTGCCGGGGACGATGCCACCGAGGAGGGTGTAGTTTTCCTTGGGGGTCTTGGGGCCGAACATGGCGCCGTCGTTGTAAGTGCCGGTGGCGGTCACCAGGGTGACCTTGGTGCCGTTGGCGTCGAGTTCCTCGGTCTTGGATTCCGGGGGGCTGGCGAACTGGCCGAGCCAGCGGTCCACATTGGCCTTGGTGTCGCCGCCCTGGCCGCTGCCGAAGTAGTAAAACACGGCCTCAAGGGGCTTGTCGGAGCCTTCAGCGGTGATTTGGAGCGTGCCGGCGCGCATGGGGCTGCTGGGGGGCACGGAGGTCCAGGAGGCAGGGAAGGCGAAGTTAAGGCCGGCGACGGCGAGCTTGCCATCCTCGGCGAGCACGGGGCTGGCGAGGCTGAGGGCGAGAAGGAGGGAGAAGAAATGTTTCATGATGGCGTGCGGGTTGTTGGGTGGGATGACGGACCGTCTGGATACGATGAAGGCGGACTTGCGTCCGCCTTCAAAAGCCGGTGAAAGGCTTACTTGGTGATGTGCAGGACACCCTTCATGAGCAGCCAGTGGCCGGGGAAGGTGCACATGTAAGGATAGTCACCGGCTTCGGCAGGAGCGGTGAACTCGATGGTTTCCGTGCTGTTCGGCTGCACCAGCTTGGTGTGGGCGATGATGTCGTCCTTGGAGGCGTCGGGGATGTAGCTCTTGGACATGGCCTGGGGATCGGTCATCATGGCGTTGGCCTGGGCGCCAACGGCCTGGTCCTTGCCGGGCTTGATGAGGAGGAAGTTGTGGGGCTGGGGGGCGATGCTGCCGGTGTTGTTGAGCGTGAGCTTCACCTTCTGGCCGGCCTTCACGGTCAGGTCGGTCTTGTCATAACCGAGGGGGTTGGTGGCGTGCGGCTTGAGCTCGATGGCGGCGACTTCGGCGTCCTGGGCGGAGCTGAGGCTGGCAAACGCAAGGACGGCGGTGATGACGGCGAGTTTTTTCATGGGTGTTGTTAGGGGGGTGGGACTAATCGGGCAGCGGGACCGGGGGTTTTCAACCTTTTTTGCCGGGCCTATTCGAAGTGCATCCGGCCGATGTCGCTGCGGCGCTGGAGGCCGTCGAAGCGGATTTTGGCGGATTCGGCGTAGGCTTTGTCACGGGCGGCGTCACGGCTGGTGGCCTGGGCCACGACGGCGAGCACGCGTCCGCCGTTGGTTTCAAACCGACCTTCATCATTACGACGGGTGCCACAGTGATAGACGCGGGCGCCTTCCACGGTTTCGAGGCCGGAGATGACGTCGCCGCTCCTGGAGCTGGCGGGGTAGCCGGCGGAGGCGGAGATGAGGCAGATGCTCCAGCCTTCGGCAAAGTGGAGCAGCTCCGGCTTCAAGGCGCCCTTGGCCGCTTCAAAGACATAATGGGCGAAGTCGCCACGGACCATGGGCATGACCGCCTCGGCCTCGGGGTCGCCAAAGCGGCAGTTGTATTCAATGACCTGGGGGCCCTCCGGGGTGAGCATGAGGCCAAAGTAGAGGAAGCCACGGTAGCGCAGGCCGTCCTTGAGGAGGCCCTGGACGGTGGGCTGCACGATCTCGCGCTCGATGCGGGCGAGAACTTCGGCGCTGACGATCTCGCGACTGGCCACCGCGCCCATGCCACCGGTGTTCGGGCCCTGGTCGTTGTCACGAATGCGCTTGTAATCGCGGGCCGGCATGAGGATGTGATACTGGTCGTCGCAAAGGGAGGCGAAGACGGAGAGCTCGGGGCCGATGAGGCAGGTCTCCACGACGAGGTTGCCGGCGCCGAAGATGCGTTTTTCCATGACCTCGGTGATGAAGTTCTCAGCTTCCTCGCGGGTCGGGCAGACGGCCACGCCCTTGCCGGCGGCGAGTCCGTCGAACTTCAGCACGATGGGGAAGCGGGTGAGGGCGGCGCGGGCCTCGTCGGCGTTGGTGCAAACCGTGTAGGAGGCGGTGGGGATGGCGTGACGCTTGAGGAAATCCTTGGCGAAAGCCTTGGAGGCTTCGAGCTGGGCGGCCTCCTTGAAAGGGCCCCAGCAGGGGATGCCGGCTTCTTCGCAAAGGTTGGCGAGGCCGCGCCCCTTGACCAGCCATGCCTCCTCACCGGCGACGCAGAGGTCGATGGCGTTTGCCTTCATCCAGCTGATGAGCTCGGGCAGGTCCGGGACATCGACACGGGTCGCGAGGGCGGCGATGGCGTCGCTGCCCGGATACGCGAAGAGCTCGTGCTGACCGGGGGATTCGCTGAGTGCGGTGATGAGGGCGTGTTCGCGGCCGCCTTTGCCTGTGACCAGAATTTTCATGGGCGGCCATCCATGCGCGGGAAAGGAAAACCTGCCAACGCAAATCCTGCATTGCGTGGTGGGTCGCAGCCGCCATACTCGGCTTTCATTCGCGAGCACGCTCCTGTAGCTCAACGGTTAGAGCAGGGGACTCATAATCCCTTGGTTCTCGGTTCGAATCCGGGCGGGAGCACCACGGAGGATTCGTTCTCCGCCTTGCGGTCATCCCTGAGTTCCTGTCACGGCTTCAATATCATGCGCATCGCCATCTATGGAGGCAGCTTCAATCCACCGGGCCGGCACCACCGGGCGGTTGTCGATGTTTTGGCGCGGGAGTTTGACGAGGTGCGGGTGATTCCCTGCGGTCCCAGGCCGGACAAGGCGGTGACTGGACTGCTGCCCCCGGTTTACCGGGCGGCCCTGGCGGACCTGGCCTTTGGCGGCATGCCCGGGGTGGTGGTGGATCTTTTTGACCTGGAGCAGGACACGTTCACCCGGAGCTGGGACCTGCAACAGCGTTACGCAGCGCTGGGCGAGGTCTGGCATGTGGTCGGCACGGACCTGGTGGCGGGTGGAGCGCGGGGGCAGTCGCCGATTCAGACGAGCTGGGCCAATGGAGGTGAGCTGTGGAAAACGGCCCGCTTTGCCGTGCTTCAGCGCCCGGGGCATGAGGCGAATGCGGAGGACCTGCCGCCTCATTCACGCCTGATTCCACTGGATGCCCCCGGATCCAGCACGCTGATTCGCGAACGGTTGGGAAGGGGTGATTCGATTGAAGATCTGGTGACTCCCCGGGTGCAGGACTACATCGAACGCTACGGTCTTTATCGTGTGCCGATCCCCGGAACCTGGGCCCGCACCAGTCTTGCTGGCGCGCCGTTTCTGCTTCAGGCGGATGAGGCCAACCCCAAGGCCTGCTCCTGGGTGGCTCAGGTGGGGCAGGGGGTGCCAGAACAAGAGGCACGCCTGGTGGCGGTGCTGGGCGGCGATGGTGCGATGCTGCGCTGCATCCGCGAACACTGGCGCTCGCGCCTGCCGTTTTTTGGGGTCAACGCGGGGCATCTGGGCTTCCTTATGAATGCGCCGGAGCAGGTGCTGGGAGGCCCGTTCCCGCCTGCCGACGTGATCCTCCGGCAGCTGCCCATGTTGTTTTTGGAGTTTGAAGATGCCAGCGGCGCTGTGCGCACGACCTATGGCTTCAATGATGCCTGGCTGGAACGCAGCACGAGCCAGAGCGCCTGGCTGGAGGTGTGCGTGAATGGCGTGCGGCGCATTCCGAAACTTGTCAGCGATGGCGCCCTGGTGGCGACCGCCGCCGGATCGACGGCCTACGCGCGCAGCATGGGCGCCAGCCCTCTGCTGGCGGACACGCCCGCGTGGTTGCTCGTGGGTTCGAATGTCATGGAGCCGTCGCACTGGCGCAGCGCCCTGCTGAGCACGGACAGCACGGTGGAAATCCGCAACCTGTCCCCGCAGCACCGTCCCGTGGAAGCCTTTGTCGATGGACACAGCATGGGCGAAGTCGTGGCTCTGAGGGCGCGGATCAGTCGGGCGGCGGCCGTGGAGATGGCGTTCTGCGCCAGTCATGACATGGCCGATAAAATTGCGGCGATTCAGTTTCAGGCGGCCGAGCCTGGGTGATCGAAGGAACGGTCCCATGGATGCATCGGGCATCGTGGCCGAACTGCGGAGCAAGCCGTTTCGAGTTTCGAGTTTCGAGTTTCGAGTTTCGAGTTTCGAGTTTCGAGTTTCGAGTTTCG
>CAZXPU010000119.1:0-5747 GCA_964642905.1 uncultured Prosthecobacter sp. | reverse complement strand
AGTTTACTTTGTTGCGCAAAGTTTTTCGCTTGCGCGATTCACTTTATGTCACAAAGTGAATCGCATGAGCACTCAGTTAACCGCCTTGGAGAACCTTCGTGTGATCCGGTCCTTGATGGAAAAGGCCCACATCTACAGGGCGGTTTCAGGCCAGGCCGCCGTGTTTGGCGGTCTGCTGTCTCTGGTCCATGCCGGTCGGCAGCTGAATGCTGGAATCCACGATCCGACGGCGGGTTCGGCTGAGCAGTTCCTGGCGGGCTGGCTCGGGCTGCTGCTGGCCGTTTCTCTCTTCAATGCGGTGATGTTGTTCCGTGAGGCAAGGCGGCGAGCACAGGCTTTTTTGTCGCAGGGAATGCGGATGGCTCTGCGGGCGCTGGCGCCTTCGCTGATGGTTGGCGGCTTGGTTGGAATCGGACTGATCCTTTCACGCGACAGCCTGACGCCGTCCGTCATTGCCTGGATTCTGGGTTATGGCCTGGCCCTGCTGGCCACGGCGAGTTTTTCTCCCCCATCGTTGGTTCGGCTAGGCTGGGCTTTTGTCATCGCCGGGCTGATGTTGTTCTGGGTCTGGACGTCAAACGGGGCGGTTCGGCTGCTGCCGGGCGACCTGGCTCCGGCAAGCGCCTGCATGGGCCTGACCTTCGGCCTTTTTCATCTTGTCTATGGCGCGGCGGTCATGATCGGCCGAAAACCCGAACCCTTGGCGGCCGAATGATTGATTTCGACCAGATCGACAAGACGATCCACGAGAAGGCCCGGCTGTCCATCATGACCCTGCTGGCCGCACGCGGAGAGTGGTCGTTCCAGGACATGAAGTGCGAGCTTGGCATGAGCGACGGCAATCTGATCACGCACCTGCGCACCCTCGCCACGGCGGGTTTTGTCCAGGAGGAGCGCGACGATTCCGGCAACCGTCCGCGAACCACCTACAAGCTCACCGCCGCAGGGCGGAAGGCCTTCACCACTTACATCGACCTGCTTGAATCCATCGTGAAGTCCATCAAGCCGGAGACCTGAGTCTTCATTTGTTTATAAACTTTGCGTCACAAAGTAAAACCCCAACTCAACTCAACGCCACCCTTCTTATGAAAATCCATCTCGCCCAACATCACGGCATGTGCTTCGGCGTCCGCGACGCCCTGCGCGCCACCCATGACGCCACCCGAAGAGAGCCGGTCACCCTGCTTGGCCAGCTCGTTCACAACCCGGTGGTCGAGGAGCATCTACAAACCCTGGGTGTGCGTCGCGGCGAGCTCGATCAGCCGGGCTCGGCGGACACTCACCGTGTCGTCATCAGCGCCCACGGCGCAGCGGATCGCATGCATCAGGCCTGGCGACAGGCCGGGCACGTGATCACGGACACGACCTGCCCGCTGGTGCGCAAGGCGCATCTGGCCCTCTCGGTGCTTGTGCAGGAAGGCTATCATCCGGTGGTCATCGGCCAGAGGCATCATGTGGAGGTGCGTGGGCTCATTGGTGACTTTCCAGGCGCGAGCGTTGTTCTGGACGAGGCCGAGGTTCTGCAAATCCCCGTCAGAGCCCGGCTAGGAGTGGTGGCCCAAACCACCCAGCCGCTGGATCGCGTGCTGGAACGGGTCGCCGCCATCAAGCGACAGCAGCCAGGGGCGGAGGTTCGGTTCATCGACACCGTCTGTCATCCCACCAAGCAGCGCCAGAGCGCCCTTGAAGACCTGTGCCGGATCTGCCCTGTGATCGTCGTCATCGGCGGCCGCAACAGCTACAACACGCGTCAGCTGGCGGAAAAGGCCGTTCGGCTGGGAGCACGTGCTCACCAGGTCGAGACGCCGGACGACCTTCGGCTGGAGTGGTTTGCCGACGTCAGTGATGTCGGCATCACCGCGGGCACCTCCACCCTCGATGAAACCGTGGCCGCCGTGATGGAGCGGCTGCGCAGGATGAGAGAGGAGGGATGAAACTCGAAACTCGAAACTCGAAGCCCAATGCCCAATGCCCAAACCTGAAACCTGAAACCTGAAACTTTATTCCCATGAACACCCAGACCTGGATCACCCATTTTGAGCGCAACACCCGCCTTAACGACACCCTTGAGCTTCCGGACGACGCGCCGTGCCGGCTTTCTGAGAGGCTGCGCGTGCCGCTTGCGTCTTCTTTGGCAACCTTTCAGTTAGGCGAGTCCGGCACGGGCTCGCGGCTGCGGCGTTATGCGCGTGAGGTGGCGCCGCTGGAGAACTTCCGCGGTTATCAGCGGGCCATCGACTTGTTTGTGGCTGAGGAACAGAGCCATTCACGGCTGCTGGCAAGGGCGGTGCAGCATCTGGGAGGCCGTCTGCTGACGAAGCAGTGGACGAACTCCGTCTTCCGCCGGCTGCGCTTCCTGGTGAACCTCGAGTTTGCCGTCCAGGTGCTGCTGACGGCGGAACTGGTCGCCGAGGTTTATTTTGGCACGCTGTATCTGCGCTGTGAAGACCCCGTCGTGCGCAAGGTCGCGCACAAGCTGCTGCGCGATGAGATGAAGCATCTGGATTTCCAGCGTGACTTTCTGAGCGAGCGCGTGGCGAGCTTCAACGACCTGGGGCGACTGCTGTGGCGTCTGCAGTTTCAGGCGGTGCATGCGATCACCGTCCGTGTCGTGGCCTGGGATCACCGCCACGCCCTGAAGGCGCTGGGCGTGAAGCCGGAGGACTTCCGGCGCAGGTGCCTGCAGGCCTGGAGGCGTTATCAGGACCGCCTGGAAAAGCAGGTTGCCGCTATTCCAGCAGGTCAGGGTACTTCATCATCGCCATCGCCCGTGTTTTCTCCAGACCATTGACCGTGCAGCCCTGGCACATGATTTCCTCGGCCAGGGCGCGGCACTCGTCGGCGTTGAGCTGGCGCACGGCATGTTTCACGCGCGCCACCTGGCCTGCGGTGACGCTGAGCTCATGGAGGCCAAGCCCGACCAGCAGGGGGGTCAGTTCGATGTCAGAAGCCATTTCGCCGCAGATGCAGACCCGGATGCCCGCACGATTGGCGGCCTCCACCGTCATGCGGATCAGGCGCAGCACCGCCGGGTGCGTGGGCTGGTAGAGGGAGGCGACACGCTCGTTGAGCCGGTCGACGGCGATCGTGTACTGGATGAGGTCGTTGGTGCCGAGGCTGAAGAAGTCCACCTCCGTGGCGATGAGGTCGGCGGAGACGGCGGCACTGGGAATCTCGATCATCGCGCCGATGGCGATGTCGTCGCCGATCTTCACGCCTTCGTGCAGGAGTTCGCGGGCGCATTCATCCAGGAGAGCGCGGGCTTCACGCACCTCCTCGACGCCGCTGACCATGGGAAACATGATGCCGGCCCTGCCATGGGCGGATGCGCGCAGCAGGGCTCGAAGCTGGCGGCGGAAGAGGTCGCGCCGACCCAGGGAGGCACGGATGCCGCGCCAGCCGAGGAAAGGGTTGGGCTCCTCCTCAAAGGTCATGCGAGGGTCCATCTTGTCGCCGCCGAGGTCGAGCGTACGGAAGATCACCTCGCCGGGGGACATGGCTTTGACGGCGCGGGTGTAGCATTCGGCCAGCCAGTCTTCATTGGCCTCGGGATCTTCGAGATGGAGAAACTCCGTGCGGAACAGGCCCACATGCTCGGCGCCGCTGTCGCGGATGGATTCCATCTCCTCGATGAACTCGGCGTTGGCGCTCACCTGGATCGTGAAGCCGTCCATCGTGACGGAGGGCTGATGACGGGTGAGGTGAAGGGCGTCTTCGCGCGCATCGGCCCGGGCTTCACGGCTGCGGTACTTCGCGAGCGTTTCCGCAGAGGGATTGCGGATGAGCAGGCCTTCGTCGCCATCCAGAAGGATGCTGTCACCCGAATGCAGGTCCTCGCAGATGTTGTGCAGGCGTACGACCGCAGGCAGGCTGAGTGACCGTGCGATGATGGCCGCGTGGGAGTTGGCACTGCCCATTTCGAGCGCAAAGCCAAGCACCTTGCTACGGTCGAGCTGGACGGTGTCCGAAGGCGTCAGGTCATGGGCGACAATGATGACCGGGTCCTCGAACATCGGATGGTCGAGCATTTCGCCGCGCAGGTGGCGCATGACGCGCTGGGTCACGTCCTTGATGTCGAGGAAACGTTCGCGCAGGTAGGAGTCGGACAGGCCGCGCAGGGCGTCCATGTGCTTGCACATCAGGCGGTAGTAGACGGCATCGACGCAGATGAGCTGTTCACGCACCGTTTTTTCCACCTGCTTCAGGATGGAATGGTCATGCAGGATGAGCAGATGGGCCTCGAAGATCTCCGCCTCGGCGCTGCCATCCTGGCCTTCCATGGCGGTTTGCAGCGCCTCGATCTCCGTGCGGGTCACTTCCAGGGCGGCGCGCCAGCGGGCGAGATCGCTGTCCACCTCCTCTTCTGAAATGGGCGTGGCGTCCGGCTCGTCAAAGTGGTCCTTGAGCACATGCACCACGGCATGCGCCACCCCGGGAGAAACTGCGATGCCTTCCCAGACGACTTCCTGCGGGGTGTTTTGTTCCAACATGCCGCGCGAATGATGGGGAGCAGGGGCAGGCTTGGCAATCAAGAATCGGGCCCGCTTGCGCCTGCCTGCCGGGAAAATGCTGCAGGGCTCCCGCGTCGATTCATCCGGCGCTCAGGGGGACTGCAATGGTTAGGCGATGGGTGCCCGGCGAGGGGGCGCCAAGGTCAGTCAACGTCGGGCAGTTCAATCGCCAGGTCATCCTCCAGACGACCCTGGAACTTCCATGCGCCCTCCACGCAAAGCGCCGCATCGACCTCGATTTTGAGCTGGGTGCCATCGGCGGCCTTCAGCCGGATCTCGACACCGTCGAAACGTGGCAAATCCGGGGTTGCCTCATCATCCTCGCTGACCTCGACGCGAGTCAGGGTCAGCTGGTTGATGTCGCCAAACAGACGGCCCACCAGCGTGCGCATCTGGGCGGCCCTGGCCAGGGTGACTTGAAGGTTTCGCGTCTGCCGCTTGACCTCCTTGTCCTGCTCCTTGGCCGCGTCGACGGGTTCGGGCGAGGTGGAGGCATCTGCCGCAGCCTGCCGGGCCCTGATCTTTCCAAGGATCTCGGCTCCATGCCAGCAGGAGCTGAGGGCGGCGTCATCGCCGCTCTTCAGGGCGGTCACCAGGGTCTCAACCTGCTTTTGCAGTTCCGGCGGCACAGGGGTGTCATCATCAGCCCGCAGCATGGCGGACTGCATCAAGAACAGGCAGATGAGCGCAAGGGAGGTTTTCATGGGTGGGAATGAAACGATGAGGTGACTGGCGTGAATGGCTTGATGCGGGGCACTGCGGTTATTCCACCGCGACTTTCACGACGACCTTGAAGACTTGTTCGGGCCGGTCCCATTCGATGCAGGGGGCGTGGGCGTCCTGGGGCCAGAGGATGCTGAAGTGGCCTGCGCTGACGTGCAGCGGCGTGGCTTCAGGCACGAGCTTCCAGAGGGCGGCGTCCTTTTCATCGGAGTAGGCCATGGTCTCCTCTTTCATTGCCGCCAGAGGCGCCCAGAGGATGGTTTCACGTCCGCTGTGGATGAACTGGACGTCGATGTATTTCCGGTGCGCTTCAAACAGGGCCTTCTCCTCCGGCTTGGTCTCATAGGTCTGCACGAGGGCGAAGCAGGCGTCGCCATCCAGGTCATGACGGCCCAGGGCCTGGCTGCCGTCCACGCCGCGCAGGAAGTCAAAGGCCTTGGCAAAACGTGAGTTCAGCGAGGCGTAGCGGGCGGCGTTGTCGAGGGTGTCGAGGATCATGGCGCCGCCTTTTAG
>CAZXPU010000118.1:0-17121 GCA_964642905.1 uncultured Prosthecobacter sp. | reverse complement strand
CGGGTTTTCACCGCAGCGCCATCAATTGTCAAGTTTTTGCACCCTGACCCCGTTTTTCCCCTCGACGCGGCGGGTTCATCACCGGTGCGGAGCTGCGGCGTTACGGAAAGCCGCACACTCCCTTGCGGTGGGGGTGGGAGCGGGCGGAGCAGTTCGGTGGCTGGCAACGGTGCGGAGCTGCGAGCTTCGCGAAGCACTGGAGTCTTGGGCGGCGTTGGCTGCTGCGCCCTCGGTAGCCGCCATCCTTGGCGACTACCTGCCAGCTCACCCACGCCGGGGGAGGATTACGGCGGGGAATCGGGGGTTGGCGGATCACGTCGGGCGCTGCGGAAAGAGGCGTCGCATGGTCGCAGCAGCCTTCTGCTTTTCAAAGGATTCGTAGCCGCTCTGGTTGAGGTCTGAACTCATAAGTTCCGCCACTCGTCGAAAATTGGCTTCAAGAGCACCAACTACGTCGCTTGCTTCACTGCCGACAACAAACTCAAGGACGTGTTCCGCCAAATGCCACCGCTCGCCTTCAAGTTGATTGAACTCGATGGTTGTTTTCCCTCGATCTCTCACTACACGAATGAGGAAGCCTTCGCACTTTGCCACAACGACTGCGTTACCAAATGAGGTGTCACGCCGTTCATCAACTGAGTGACAGCCTCGACGATGAAGCATTGCGGCTAACTCGGGCTGAAGCTCTTCAAGAAGGGTCATCTTAGTTTCCTCCGGGGATTAGTCTCGTTCCGTCTGCGCTCGGAGTGTAGCCCTTGCCGGACAAGTATTGCAGCTCACGCTCGAAGTAACTCCCCGGCTTCACCTTATCGAGTGGGGTCGAGAGGAGAATGTCGTCTCCACGGGATATGGTGCGGTCCAAGAACTTCTGATTGGCTGTCCAACGTTGAGCGTCTGTCATTTTGTCCCAAACCGCCGTTGGAATGTCGAATCGGCGATGCCCGAGGGTGTCCGCCATGTTCGCATACTCGGGATAGTGTCCCAAGACCGTCGAACCGGATGCTCGTTTAGCTGGCGCTATCGTCTTTGCGGCAGTTCCCACGGCTGGAGCACCTGCTTTGCTCAGCACCTGAAGTCCTTTGCCAGCGCCATACAACGCGAGGTTGATGGCCGCGAACTTTGCTAGCTCCTTCGCCGCCTCGCCTTTCTCGCCGTAATGCACATGCTCGCCGAACTTCATCGGCAGCACCGCGCCGAGCATCGAAATGCGGTTGAACGAGGTGTAGGTATCGTCTTCGTCATCCAGGAACTCATCGTTGATGCTGCCCGTCTGCGAGCGGGTGACTGCCTCCATGCTGCGGGCTGTCGCGGTGATGTCGTCGATGCCCTTCTGCGCCTTGCGCATCTTGTGGTTGTACTCTTGATGCGCTCCGGCCCTCATCCGCTCATAGCCTTTGCGGTCGGGGATTTGCTTCAGTCGCTTGTCGAGCCACGTTTTGGCATCCGCCATGTCCTTTCGGTAGTCGCTCTTGGACTTCAACCCATCCGGGTCCCAAGCCGTCCAAGGGTTCTGCAAGACATAGGCATACAAGTTGGGGCCGTCCACGAACCCGGCCGGGTCCCGGCTCAGCCACACACCCGTCTCCAGATCCCGGTAACGGAATCCTTCGTTCAACAGCCCCGTCGGGTCTTCATCCTTCGTGTTCGCACGTTGTTTGTCCGCGTTTTCACCCGTCTCCTTCGTCCGTTTGCCGTAGGCTTCGTAGCTCGCCGTCCACGTCAGCTCTCCCTGCGTGTTGCTCTGCGCCACCACGTCGCCCCGCCCGTTGCCCAGGTTGTATTTCAGCGTCTCACCCCTCCGGCTGTAGAGCAGGCCGCCCACACCACCGCCCATGTCCGGGCCGCGGGTGTAGTGCACCGAGGGTGGGTTCTCAGTTCCCGGTTCGCTGTTCCCCGTGGTTTCCCATTCCGCCAGGCTCAGCCCCCCGCTGAACACCACCGCGGTCACCGTCCCCGGTCCGCCTTGCTGACCTCCAGCTCGGCTGATCCCCATGCGCCTTGTCCGGTAGTCATACTCATAGCCATGCACCTGCCCGTCCGGCATCTCCACCGCGCTCAACCGGTCCTGCGCATCCCAGCTGTACTGGGTCACCGCCGCTGTCGAGGTCGCCACGTCCGTCACCGTCTGCTCGCTCCGGTTGCCGTTGGCGTCGTAGTCCAGCGTGGCCTGCTTCAGCAGCGTGCCCCACGGCCCTGCCAGCTTCCGCCAGCTCACCAGCTGGTTGGCGGCGTTGTAGTCATACTGCCAGAAGCCGGGCTCCGAGCCCCCCTGCACCGTCTTGCTGGCACGGTTGTTGGCCGCATCATAGGCATACGCCGTCACCGTCGTGCCCTGCTCCGGGTCGGTCACTGTTTCCGTTTCCAGGCGGGGCAAGACCTGGCTGGCTGAAACCGGCTGCACCAGGCCCAACCCAAGCAGCAGCACCTGCAGCCAGCAGGCCAGCTGGCGGAGAGTCAGGCGCGAGGATGACGAAGACATTCAGAAAACGGTGTGACGAGTGTGCAAGGAAGCCGAGCAGCAGGCAAGCCTGGGAGCTGAACTTGGGGCTTCTGCGCCGCATGGCGGACAATCTGCTCAAGAAGGAAAACCGTCCGACATCGATCAAGGGCAAACGTCTCTTATGTGCCACCAGCCGTGCCATCTTTTGCAAGGCTCTCAGCATGCTCTTTGTTCATGCGTAGCCCCTGGCCCGACATCCCCACAATAGGGGCCACAAAAAACAGGCATGCGAAATTTCTGACCTTCATCAGTTGACCTTCTCGATGGTTTGTCAGCGTGTTCACTTGGCTGGTTTGAGCAATCTCACTCCACCACCGCCTGAGCCGCCCCTTCAAGGATTTCCACACGCAGGGACTGAACATCCGCGGCATCGCGGTTGACGACGATGCTGATGGGCGTGGTTCCGGCGGGCAGGTCCAGCGTGAGTTCAGGAGTGACCTCCGGAAGGGCCTTGTCACCGACGACGACATTGACGTTCTTCACGGCGTTGAGGCCGAGCTTCACCTTGCCGGCGGATGCCAGTTTCAGGCCGAAGCGGGCGATCTTCGGGAACCAGGGATACATCCTCTGCGCGTTCACCAGTTCGGACAGGGGCAGTTCACCGCTGACCTGGGAGAAACGGATTTCCCAGGGATAGGCGGTGTCCTTCTCATGAAGGGCATGCAGGCCGACATGGCGGATGTGGTCGTTGGTGGCCTGGTCGAGCACGCCCATGACCTTCCAGGTGCGCACATAGTTGTTAGGCTTGATCTTGTAGGCGCCTTCACGGCCAAGCTCGGAGAGGAAGCGGACCAGGTCCACGAACTCGTCCTCGCGCAGGCTGGCGGTGAGACCGGGCGGCATCATGCTGGCGGGGCTCATCTGACGGCTGCTGATCTGCGCCTTGGGAATCTTCTGCAGCTGATTGGCCGGGTCACGGATGATGACCTCGTCGCCCCCGTCCTGCACCAGTCCGCCGCTGAACACCTTGCCGTCCTTGGTGCCGATGATGACCATGTGATAGCCTTCCTTGATCTTCTTCGAGGGCTCCAGAAGGCTTTCAATCAGGTAGTCCACCGGGGCGCTGCCGCCAATGCTGACCAGGTTGGGCCCAAGCACACCGCCGGCGTCACCGATGGCGTGACAGGTCTGGCAGAGGAGCTGCTGACGGCGGTAGATGGCCTCACCACGCGCGGGGTCGCCCTGCGTCTTCACCTTCTCCACCATCGCGGCCATCTGCTCCGGTGAGAGCGCCTGATTCATCTGCTTCACGCCTCCCGCAGCGCGCAGGGCATCCTCCAGAGGGCCCTTGATGCCGCGCGTGGACACCATGCGGATGCCTTCCACGGCCACGAAATCCGGGATCGTTTTGCCAGCCAGCTCCTTGGCAAGAACGCCCGGCAGCTGCTTGTTTTTCAGGAAGGCCGTGAGCACGGGACCGGCTTCAGCAGCCGTTTTGACCGAGGCCATGAATTCCACGGCCCGCTTGGCGGCCAGAACGGGACCGACATCGGTCAGGCCAAGGATGGCCAGGGTGCGCAGGGCGGCATCCTGCTGGAAAAGCTTGTCAAAGAAGTCGCGAGATTTCACTCCGCCCAGTCGGGCCAGGCCCTGCACAGCGCCTTCACGAACAGGTGCCAGCGTGTCTGCAGCCGTCAGGATGGCCTCCAGTTTTGGACGGGCAGACTCCACCTTCCAGGCCCCGGCGAGAAGGGTGGCGCGGTGCACGATTTCGACGCGAGGCGATGCAAGCCAGCCCTGAACCAGGGCTTCGGCCCCTTCAGGCCTGACTCCGCGCGTGGTGCCAGCCTTCACCAGCGCATCCATCAGCCCGACGACCTGGGCGCTCATCGCGGGGTCATTGACGAGGTTGCTGATCTCCAGCAGCTGGGCCGCGTCGGCGGCATCTCCGGCCATCGCCATGACGGCGGCGGCGTCCTCCGCACCCAGCTTGCCCGCCTTCAAGGATGCCAGCAGCGGCTTCAGGCCTTCGCTCCGGCCGGTGGCCTTCATGGCATACACAAGATGCTTCGGACTGTCATTGAGCTTGAGGTCGCCTTTCAGGACCAGCGGCAGCCAGACATCAGTCTGTTCACGCGCGGTCAGCTCCAGCAGGAAGTCGAGGGATTCGTCCATCGGCTTGTCGAGCGCACGCAGCGCCATCTCGAAGGCCTTCGGCTGGCGCATGTCCATCAGCACGGCCATGGCCCAGAGGCGGACCTGGGCGTTGTCATCCACGATGCCCTTGGACAGGACGGCCATGGCGTCCGGCAGCTCGCGCCAGCGATGGGTGAGGAGGCGGAAGGCGGCGGAACGCACGTGCTCATCCGGGCTTGCGGCCAGCTCATGCCAGAGCTTGCCGGAGAACCTGTTCACGCCCTCGCGCACCCACGCCGCCTCAAGCAGGTGATGCCAGTAGTTCTTGTCGGCCTTGTCGAGCGCCTCGGTCCAGGTTTTCAGGGCGGGCAGCACCTGCTGGGCACCACGGGCACGCAGCTCCAGCTTGGCGAAATGGCGGGTCCACTTGCGGTCGGCCTTCAGCATGTCCAGAAGCGCGGGCACGGCGGCGCCGACAATGTCCGGCATTGTGCTGAGCGGGCGGCCCTTCGCCGTCAGGCGCCAGATGCGGCCATGGACCTGGTCGCGGCGCGGGTCACGAAAATCGACCTCACCATGCTGGATGATCGGGTTGTACCAGTCGGCGATGTAGATCGCGCCGTCCGGACCGGTGCGGACGTCGATCGGACGGAAGGCACGGTGATTGGAGGCGAGCACATCCGCCTCCTGCTTCGCGACATAGCTGCTGCCGTTCGGCGTCACGCGAAAACGGTTCGTGCGGTTGCCGCGGAAATCATTGGTCACCCAGGTGCCCTGCCAGTCCTCGGGCCAGTGCGGGTCCTCGATGTATTCCAGGCCGCACTGCTTCGGCTGGCCCGGGCTGAGGCCGCTGAGCGTGCGCTTGGCGCCCGGGGAGGTCTTGAAGACGCTGCCGAGGAAGATGAAGTTCAGGCCCTCGCCGCCCGCGCCGTCCGTGGCGAAGGACTGGCCCCAGCGATCGAATTCATAGCCCCAGGGGTTGACCAGGCCCTTGCTGACGATCTCGAGCCTGCGGGTCTCGGGCCTGAACTCCCAGACACCACCACCCATCAGACGGCGCACGCCGTGCGGGGTCTCCACATGGCTGTGGATGTAGATGGACTGCAGGAAGGAAAGCAGGCCCTCCGGCGTGTGCCGCATCGTGTGAAGAAGATGATGGGTGTCCTCCGTGCCGAAGCCGCTGAGCACAATCGTTCGTTCGTCGGCCTTGAGGTCGCCGTTGGTGTCCTTGAGGAAGATCACCTCGGTCGAGTTCGCGACGTAGGCCCCGCCGTCGGCGGGGATCACCGCCGTCGGGATGAAGAGGTTTTCCGCAAACACCGTGGACTTGTCCGCCTTGCCGTCCTTGTCGGTGTCCTCAAGCACCACCACCTGGTCCTTGGTGCCGTCACCGGGCTTGATCTGCGGGTAGGTCGTGCTGCTCACCACCCAGAGCCGGCCCTGGGCGTCCCAGTTCATCTGCACGGGCTTCGCGATCATCGGCTCCTGCGCCCAAAGGCTGACTTCAACGCCTTCGGGAACGACAAAGCCCGCCTTCTGAACCTCGGGGTTGGGATCGGGCACATCGGCGGCGGACTTGGGCTGCGAGGCAGACGCTGCGGAGGCCAGGAATGGCAGGGCGAAAAGGACACGGAAGGTCATAGGTCGGCGGGAGGTTCCCATTCGACTCCGCGCCGGAGGTTTGGCAAGAAGTACTAAACAAGGTTTGGCCGGGCCGGGCGCAGCCGTTCGGGAGACTTCCGCCAGGAATCCACTGACGAAAACTTGGTTCGCGGAGAGCGTGAATCCCCTGGAGGCCCGTTATTCACCCCTCACCTGCTTCACGAACAGCTCCAGCGCCTTCGTGGCCGGATCCTCGGGCAGGCCCAGGTCATCATTCAGCTTGCTGTGGTTCGTGTCCTTTGCGCCAAAGACCGTGACCTTCACGTCGGCCTCACGGAGGACATTGCCAAAATGCACGGCCTGGGCGGAGGTGTCAGGGTGCGCGGAGACATGCAGGATCAGGAACGGGGGGATGCCCTTGCCCTTCGCCACATGGGTGACGGCGGAGAAATCCCGGTGCTTCTCGGCGGAGTTGCCGAACTTCAGGCGATGCCCGGACTTGGGCAGCGGAAAACCGTGCACCCTTGCCCGCGTCTCGGCCACCTCGATGATCGCCGGGATGTTGAAGGTGTCGCCATCCACCGGCACGCAGCCGATGAGCGCACCCCAATCGGCCCCGGCCTGCCTGAGGTAACGGTCATCCGTGCAAAGGATCGCGGCCAGCTGCGCCCCGGCGCTGTGCCCGCCCACAAGAATCCGCCCCGGGTCGCCGCCATGCTCCTGGATGTGCTTCTGCACCCAGGCGAGGGATGTCGCGCAGTCGCGGATCAGCGTGCCCATGTCCACCTCAGGCAGCAGACGATAGTTGGTGGAGACAAAGACAAAGCCGCGCTCCATGAACCAGGCCGGCTTCAGGGCCACGTCCGACTTGTCGCCCACCTGCCAGCCGCCGCCATGGATCCAGAAGACGACAGGCAGGTTCTTCGCCTCCTTGGGCTGGTAGATGTCGAGCACGTGGCGCGCATGACCGTCATCGAGATAGCGGACGTCACGCCGGACGTCCTGGGCGCGGAGCAGGCTGGCGGCAAGAACGAGGGCGGTGAGCAGGAGGGTCTTCATGGCGGCGGAATAACCAAACGTCCGACAACGGGCGCTTTGTTCTCCGCCACCGCATTCCCGCGCAGATCAACGCATCGTCTCGAAGCGCTTGCGAAGGATGTCCTTCTGGCTGGCGCCGCCGAGCTTGGCCTGCGTGTCGTCGATCCACTTCTGCTCCAGCGCGTTTTTGGTCGGGCGCTCGACCTGGTAGAAGACGCCAAACTTGCCCGGGCTGGGCAGGTCGGCCAGCTTGTAGGCGGCGATGTCGTCCTTCACGTCGTGCTGGGTCTCGTCGATGATGTCATAGGTGCCGCCCTTGCGGGGCGTGCTGTCATCAAAGCTGCCCTCGTAGAACATCACGCACTCGCTGAGGCACTCCACCACGCTGAAGCCGTCGTGCAGGATGGCGCGCTCGAAGGTGTCCACCATGTGCTTCACCTGGGCCGCATGGGTGCGGGCGATGAAGGTGGCGCCGCTGGCGAGCAGCTGCTTCATCGGGTTGATCGGACGGTCGATGCTGCCGGTCGGGTCGGTCTTGGACTTGAAGCCCAGGGGGCTGGTCGGACTGGTCTGCTTCTTGGTGAGGCCATAGACGTAGTTGTCCATGATCACATAGGTGAGCTTGATGTTTTTGCGGGCGGCGTGGTTGAGGTGGTTGCCGCCGATGGAGAAGCCGTCGCCATCACCGCCGAAGACAAACACATGCACATCCGGGCGGCTGAGCGAAACGCCGGTGGCGAGAGGCAGGGCACGGCCGTGGATGAAGTGGATGCCATGCGTGTTCATGAAGTAGGGAAAGCGGCTGGAGCAGCCGATGCCGGCCACGCAGACGATCTTTTCATGAGGATACTGGAGCTTTTCGAGGACCTTGTAGAAGGCGGCCAGCACGGCGAAGTCACCGCAGCCGGGGCACCAGGTCGGGTGGTCGGCGGTGAGAGCCTTCTTGGTGAGCTTTTCCTCGGCGGCCATGGCAGGCGGGGTGACGAGAGTCGACGGAGCGGCGGAAGCGGCTTCCTGGGCAGGGGCGGACATGATCTTGGGATGGGATGAAATTCAGGACTCGGGGAGGCAGTACGCGGTGAATCAGGCGCTCATGATCTTTTCAGCGCCCGTGACGATCTCACGGATGCGGAAGGTGAGGCCGTCGGTCTTGCAGATGGACTGAACCTTCGGCTCGGCGTAGGCCGCGCGGATCATCATCGCGAGCTGGCCGTAACCGTAGACGCCGGAGTCATTGAGCTCGACGACGGCGACCTTCTTGAAGTTCTTCCACAGCCTGTCGAGACCGGCGGGCATGGGATGAATGTGACGCAGGTGGGCGGCTCCCACCTTGTGTCCTTCGGCACGCAGGCGGTTCACGCTCTCCTTTACCTGACCGAGGTTGCTGGCCCAGCTGATGAGGAGGATGTCACCCTCCTGATCGCCGTAAATCTCAGGCAGCGGCAGCTTATTGCTCAGCTCCACAAGCTTGTTGCGGCGCTTGTCGGTCATCTTCTGGTGCATCTTGGGATTGCCGCTCGGATGGCCATACTCGTCGTGCTCCAATCCTGAGATGTGCGGATACTTGCCGGTCATCTTCGTGCCGGGAGGCGCATGGCGGGTGATGGCGTCAAGGGGGTAGGGCTTGAAATCGGCGCCACGATCGGAGAGGTCGAGGGTCGGCTCCACCCAGTGCTTGTCGAGGTCGGGCTCGGTGAAAGCTTCAATGCGGCTGCTGAGTGCCTGGTCGGTGAGGATGATGACCGGGCAGGAATATTCGCGTGCCAGCCTGCCGGCCTCGAGGGCGATGTAGAAGCAGTCCTCCACGTCCTGAGGGGCGATGACGATGCGCGGGGCGTCACCATGACTGCCGTAGATGGCCTGCATGAGGTCGCTCTGCTCAATGCTGGTGGGCATGCCGGTGGAGGGGCCGCCGCGCTGCACATTGACGACGATGAGCGGGATCTCCGCCATGCTGGCATAGCTCAGCGCCTCCATTTTCAAGCTCAGGCCCGGGCCGGAGCTGCCGGTGATGGCCAGATGTCCGGCGAAGGCGGCGCCGATGGTCATGGACACGGCAGCCAGCTCATCCTCCGCCTGCACGTAGATGCCGCCATACTTCGGCAGTTCCGTGCGCAGGGTCTCCATGATGCTGGACCAGGGCGTGATCGGGTAGGCGGAGCCGTAGCGCACCCCGGCGGCGATGAGTCCCATGCTCAGCATGGTGTTGCCGTCGGAGCTGATGCGGCGGTCGGCGGTGTGCTCCCCCTCTTCAAAGCGGAAGGTGGTGATGTCACCCACCGGGTAGGCGTAGCCGGCGTCAAAGGCCAGCATGGCGTTGCGCAGCACGCTCTCGTCCTTCTTGCCAAACTGACGGGCCAGGATGCCGGCGACCTTGTCCTTGTCGAGGCGGAAGACGGCGCACAGCATGCCGAGGACGAAGATGTTCTTGCCGCGGTCACGGGCGCTGCCGCCGATGGCCTCCACGGTGGCCGCCGTGAACGGAACGCCGATGTGATGGATGCCGCGCTCATGCTTCAGCTCCTTCACCTCGCCGCTGTCGTAGAAGCAGATGCCGCCTTCGCGCAACGCGCTGAGATGGCTGTCGTAGCTGTGCTGGTAGAAGGCCACCAGCACGTCGCTTTCATCACCGGGATGCAGCACCTCGCCGCTGCCAAGGTGCACCTGGAAGATCGAAGGACCGCCGCTGATCGTGGACGGGATCGTCATGTAGGTCATCACATCCTGCTGGGTGCGTCCGGCGAGACGGGCGAGGATGCCGCCGATGGATTGAATCCCGTCCTGGGAGTTGCCGGCGAGACGGATGACGGCGTTGCGGAGCGCCTGCACGGAAGCAGGCGAAGGAGCTGGAGCTGTGGACATGGCTGGGGGTTGGAAGGCGTAGGGAAAACGTACCGGGAGCCGGATTTTTCCAAAGAAGCCGGAATGCTGGGCCAAACACCGGGCTTCCGTCAAGGCGGCATGAGGGACAAACGGGACTTTTTCATTGTCAATCCAGCGCCCTTCTGTTCGTATCTTGAGCTGTCAGCCTAACAGCCCACTTCGTTAGGCCACCCCCCATCAACTCCGAATCCATGAAGACCCTCCTTACTGCACTCGCCACGCTGGCCGCAGCCGGCACCGTCCTCGCAGCCCCCGTGAACACCACCTGCATCATGAGCGGCAAGCCCGTCAAGGAGGGTGTCACCTCCGAATACAAGGGCAAGACCGTCGGCTTCTGCTGCACAAACTGCAAGGCACGGTTCGATTCAAACCCGGACAAGTTTGGCAAGAAGATCACCAAGTAAATCCGGCCGCATAAGCCTTCACATCGCGCGATCGACGGCATCAGGAATCCCTGATGCCGTTGTTTTTTTGTCAGAGATAAGGCTCGATGGGCAGGCCGCCGTTCCAGGCGCAGATGAACATCGTGCCCGGCTTGGTCGTGCTCGGGGAGGTGCTGACCTTGCCGCCGGCGGCCTCGACCAGCATCACTCCGGCCGCGATGTCCCAGAGGCTGATCTGCTCCTCGACATAGGCGTCGAGGCGTCCGCAGGCGATGTAGGCCAGGGCCAGGGCGGCGCTGCCGAGCATGCGGGTCTTGCGCACGTCGTAGGCGATGCGCTTGTAGCGCTCGAAGCCGGCGTCCAGCGCGGACTTGCTCTTGGAAAAACCGACGGTGACCACCGCCTCCCCCATGGTGGCGCGGCTGCTGACGCTGATGGGCCTGCCGTTCAACATGGGTCGTCCGCCCTTGACGACGCTCCAGGTCTCGTCCTGCATCGGGTCGTGAATGACCCCCAGGATCATCTCCTTGGTCGTCCGGTGGCGCGCGGCGATGCTGACGCAGAAATGCGGAATGCCGAAGAAGTAGTTCACGGTGCCGTCGATCGGATCGACGATCCACTCCACATCACCGTCGCCGCCGACATCCCCCTCCTCCTCGCCGAGGATCGCATGAGTGGGGTCGTTTTTCAGGATGATCTCGGTGATCAGCTTCTGGCTGCGGACATCCAGCTCCAGCTTGATGTCATGGCGCTGCATTTCATTGACCGTGAGTTCGGAGCCAAAGTTGGCCTTGATCAGGTTGCCGGCCTGCCGGGCGGCGTCGAGGGCGATGGGGAGGAGTTCAGACATGGGAGGTTTTCTTGCTGGCGGCCAGGCGGGTGATGAACTGGACAAGCTCATGAGCGAGGTCTGCCTTGTCCTGCCTGGGCAGGGGCTGCGTCAGGCCGCCGGGAAGGCAGAGAGTGACGGCGTTTTCAGCACTGTCAAACCCGATGCCCGGCTGCGAAACGTCATTGGCGATCACCAGGTCGCACTGCTTGCGGACGAGCTTGTCCTGCGCGTGCTCAACGAGGTTTTCCGTCTCCGCGGCGAAACCGACGAGGCAGCCCTGAAAGCTGAAAGCGGACCTGGCCGAGCCGAGGATGTCCTCCGTGCGCTCGAGTTCGAGCACCAGGGACTCGGAGCCCTTCTTGATCTTTTGCACGGCGCATCTGACCGGCCGGTAGTCGGCCACGGCGGCGGCGAAAACGGCGACGTCGCAGCCCTGGATGCGCTGTTTCACGGCCTCAAACATCTCGCGGGCCGTCTCCACCCTCACCAGGTCAGGCCCAGCCGGAGGCGTCAGGGACACCGGACCTGAAATCAGCGTCACCGAGTGGCCCGCGTCGCATGCCGCCGTGGCCAGGGCATAACCCATTCGGCCCGAGGAGCGGTTGGACAGGAAGCGCACCGGATCCAGCGGCTCCCGTGTGGGACCGGCGGTGATGAGGAAGTGCATGCCCCTGCCATGCGCCGCCGCAGGAACGACGTCAACAAGGTTTGCAATCACGACGGCTCCGGTCAGTCCCGGGGCATCTCCAGCTCGATGCCGAAGAAGTCGATGAACACGGCACGATAAACGGCCCTCTTGAAGCGCGGCACCCAGGTCATCTGGAACTCATGCGGCAGGATCCAGCGCCACTGGACGAACTCCTGATGCGTGGCGGCCAGGTTGAAGTCGGCGTCAGTGCCGGTGAACCGGCAGCGGAAGTAGGTCTGCTCCTGGCCGCCGTAGATGCCGTACTTGAGCCGGTTCTTGGTGAAGGCGTAGCGGTAGCCGTCGCGGCGCTCAAGCACCTGCAGCCGATTCCTGGAAACCCCGATCTCCTCGGCCAGTTCGCGAAAGAGGGCCGTCTCCGCATCCTCACCCTCGTCGATGCCGCCCTGGGGAAACTGCCAGGCCCCCCGGATGTTGATCCGTTCGGCGACGAAGATGCGGTCTTCGTGATTCACAAGGATGGCGGCGACATTCGGGCGGTAGACGATCGGCGTGGCGGGGGGGAATTCCATGAAGCTTGGCAAATTAGGCGGCGCACCAGTTTTGTCACGCAGGTGCTGAGCAGGAACCTCAGGTCGTGCCTGAACGGCGGCGGAGCAGGTCATGGGCGTTCTTGACGATCCAGCCGCTCTTCTCCAGCGCCTCACGCACGACCTCCACGTCCCGCCCTGTCAGCTCGCACAGGATTCTCACCGCCCGGTCACGCAGCTTCACGTTGGAGGGATTGAGGTCCACCATGAGATTGCTGACGACCTTGCCCACGCGGGTCATCGCCAGCGTGGTGATCATGTTGAGGATCAGCTTCGTCGCCGTGCCGGCCTTGAGCCGCGTGGAGCCGGTGAGGATCTCCGGCCCGACATCCGGCGCGATCACGACATCAGGCCGCCATGCCTTGTCACGCAATTGGTTCACGGCCCGGCGCATGGCGGGATTGAAGCAGACCAGCGCCGTGAAGGAGCCACGCCGCCGCGCCTCCTTCAGCGCGCCCCAGACAAAGGGCGTGCGACCGCTGGCGGCGATGCCGATGACGACATCACGGGCGCCCACGGCACGGTGGCTCACCGCCAGCATGCCGCCATGCACGTCATCCTCCGCCCCCTCGACAGCGCTCCAGAGCGCCTGCCTGCCGCCCGCGATGATGCCCTGCACCTGCTCCCGAGGGGCGCGAAAAGTCGGGGGAACCTCGCTTGCATCCAGCACTCCCAGACGTCCGCTTGTGCCCGCACCGACATAGAAAAGACGCCCCCCGGACTGAAAGGCGCACACGACAGCCTGAATCACCTTTTCAAGCCTGCGCCGCTCGGCATGGATGGCCCTCGGCAGCAGGTCTTCCTCGGCCAGCATCAGGTCGATGCCTTTCAGTACCGGCATGCGATCCAGCCGCAGGCTGCGCGGGTTGCGCATTTCAGTCGGGGATCCAGCCAGCACGGCTAGGTCGGCAATCTCCGGTGGCAGAAGGTGATCCGAAACCGTTGCCTTGATCTTCTGAGCAGGGAGTCCGTCCACGGACTGGGCCAGCGCCACCGCCCCCCAGACGGAGGCCTGTTTTAACGGCGTCACCCGGGCTCCAGGCCAGGACCGACGAATCCGCCGGGCGACATCGCGCATGAAGGCCGGGTTTTTCAGCAGCACTCCGCCGTTGAGCACAAACTCCACCTCCCCGCCCTCGGCACCGCAAAGCTGGCGCGCGCACACAACCGCATCCTCGGCAAGCATCGCGGCAGCCTCGGCCAGGATGCCACGCGCCAGGCGATCACCGCGCCCGGCCGCGGCAAAAACCGTCACCGCCAGGCCGGCGATCTCCGTCTTCCCGGCCTGCACCGACCAGGGGATCAGCTGCTCAGGCTCGTTGAACATCAGGGTGGAAAGCATGGACACGCCCAGCGCACCCATGCGGCCATGATGATCGAGGTCGGCGATGACGGCACGCAGGGCGCGCAGACCGATGTCGCAGGCGCTGGCACGGTCACCGATCACATGACCGCGCCCACCCACTTTCGCCGTGCGTCCGTCGGGTGCGCGGCCGAAGCAGCAGGAGCCGGTGCCGCTGAGCACGAGCACCCGGGGAATCGCGGACTGCCTTCGCGGCGGCGCGGCGGCCAGGGCGGTTTCCAAATCATTGGTTGCCACGCAGGGCACCGCCGGCCAGACCCGCGAAACGACGCGGCGCAGGCGGTCCTTGTCCGGCTCGCTCCGGGCTCCCGCCATGCCGATGCCGACCGCTGAAGGCGAAAAGGGCAGGCGCGCCGCGATCTCCCGGAAGTGCCACTGCAGCTCACGGTCTGACATCAATGGCAGCACGGCGGGCCCGGTTTGAAAGGATGCCAGCACATCACGATCAACACCCACCATCAGCACGGAGGTTCGGGTGCCTCCCGCCTCAATCCCGAGCACAGCCCCTGGTGACAGCCTGGGTTCCGGAACACTTCGCGTATTCTTGCGTGATTTCATCGGGAACAGACTACCCATTCCTGGCCGAAGGCTCAATGAATGATCTGAACCTCATCACCCACGTTGCAGACTGCGAAAAAGCTTTGCGCCTTGTCGTAGGGAAGACGGATGCAGCCATGGGAGGCCGGCCGACCGGTGACGTAGCCGCTGTGCAAGCCGATGGCGGAGCAGTTCAAGCGCATGAAATACGGCATCGCCACATGATAGAGCGTGGACGTCCAGGAGCGGTGCTTGTCGGTGATGACATAACGGCCCGCCGGGGTGTTGTAGCCCTCCCGCCCCGTGGAGACCGGACAGGAATCCACCACGCGTCCATCCCGGGTCAGCCAGGCGCGCTGACTGGACAGATCCACGGTGACCAGCACCTCCGGCTCGGACTCCGGCTGCCTGCCCAGAATGATGCGCATGAGGAAAAGATAACCCTGGGTGGCCGCAAAATTGATGGGATAACGATGGTAGCGGGTGGTGCACTTCGCCGGACTGGCACCGTGGCGGATCAGCACGGCGGCCCCCTCAACATCTCCCCGCGAGGCACAGGCGATGAGAGGCGTGACTCCGCGGTCGCTCTCCAAGGTGTTTCTCAGATCCTTGATGGTGACACGGTCCAGCAGCTCCCGGGTCACCGGCGTGGCAAAGCGGCCATTGGCATCCGCTCCGGCAGCCAGCAGCGAACGATAGATCTCAGGGCCACGCCTCAACGAGGCCAGAGGCAGAGGCGGCTGCTTCTCGAGGCCGGGCTTGTGGACATCCGCACCGGCATAGGTCAATGCCGCGACGCTGCCTGCCGCTCCGAGTCTGACGGCCGAGCAGAGCAGCGTGTCCCCAGCCGCCGTTGGTTCATTGGCATCCGCTCCGCAGGCCACAAGCCGGCCGATCCATTCGCCGTCATCCAGCATCACGGCATAATGCAGCAGAGGCGCGCCGCCGATGTCAGGAATGTGTGTCCGGAAATATTCCGCCACATCATCCTGCAAGGGCCGCCAGCGGAAAGGCTCAGGGCCCATGCGAACGGGCTTCGAAGGCGTCTGCCGCGTCGGTGACTTGCCGGGCGACACCACCACGGGCTTCACTTCATCCTCCACAACAGCCGCCGTCCGGGAAGGAGCCAGTCGACGCTCAAGCGGCTTCGGCTCACGCTCCTTGATGACATCCCCTGGCAGCTCCGCCTGAGGCAGGTTCATCATCACCGTCTGGATCACCTCCAGGGAGTTTGCGAAGGCGGCTCCATGGCTGTTGAAGATGATCACACCCAGAACAAGCACGACCGCCATGCACGCCATGACCCCGCCGTAAACGACGGGCAGCAATTCGGCGATCAGCCGGCGAAACCGGGAGGTTTTCGAGGTCATCGGAATCCATTCCCTAACGGGAGGTTTTTGATACGTCGAGTCGTGAATTGCCAGCGACTGGAATCTTGCCACCGTAGCATTCTCAAATCGGCGTCTAACCAGTCGATTCAATCCAGATTTTATAAGCAGTCATGAAAAGTACCGACATCCGCGTCACCTCCGCCTCCGTTTACTTCCTCCCCGTCAGCATGCGGGTGCCGCTAAAGTTCGGCCCGGAAACCGTGACGGGTGCGGCCTGCCTCCGGGTAAAGGTGGACGTTGTCGACCGCCAGGGGCGCACTGCCGAAGGCTGGGGCGAAACTCCGCTGAGCGTCTCCTGGGTCTGGCCGAGCACGCTTGGCGTGGGCGAAAGGCTGGAGCGCATGCAGGACTTCTCGATCCTCCTCGCCAGCAAGCTGGTGGAGAGCGGCCTGACAGGTCACCCGATGGAAATTGGCGCCGACTTCATCCATGGCCCGCTGGCGGCCACCCTGAAGGAGGCCAATGCCAGGGCCGGCGGACCGGAGATGCCTTACCTTGGCTCGCTCGTCGCCTTCAGCGCCTTCGACATCGCCGTGCATGACGCCTATGGCAACCTGCTGAGCTGCGATGTTTATGACACCTACGGCCCGGACTTCATGAACCGTGACCTGAGCACTTACATCGAGGCGGAAGCAGGCAGCGGCATCGACTTCCGCGGCAGATATCCCCAGGACTTTCTGGTGCGCAGCGCGCCCAAGACGCTGCCCGTCTGGCACCTTGTTGGCGGAGTGGACGCCCTGGAGGCCAGCGACCTGAACGGCAGCGAGCCGAAGGACGAACATCCGGTGCTGCTGGCGGACTGGATTCAGCGCGACGGCCTGAAGTGCCTGAAGGTGAAGCTGCGCGGCACGGACGCCGCCTGGGATTATGAGCGCATGGTTCGCGTCGGACGCATCGGTCTCGCCAACGGCGTGAGCTGGTTCAGCGCCGACTTCAACTGCACCGTGCAGGATCCCGCCTATGTGAACGCCATCACCGACCGTCTGCTGGCGGACGAGCCGGAAATCTACGCCCGCACGCTGTATGTGGAGCAGCCCTTCCCCTACGACCTGGAGGCGCATCAGATCGACGTCCGCAGCGTCTCGGCCCGCAAGCCGCTGTTCCTGGATGAAAGCGCCCATGACTGGGAGTTCGTCAGGCTGGGTCGCAGGCTCGGCTGGAGCGGGGTGGCCCTGAAGACCTGCAAGACCCAGACCGGAGCGCTCTTGAGTCTCTGCTGGGCCAAGGCTCATGGCATGCCGCTCATGGTCCAGGATCTGACCAATCCGATGCTGGCGATG
>CAZXPU010000117.1:249-17722 GCA_964642905.1 uncultured Prosthecobacter sp. | reverse complement strand
GAAGATGGGGCGTGGGTGTGCATGGGGTCCTTGAGTTTCACCCAAGGCTAATCTCTTTCGAGCCTCCGGAGGAGGAAACCGGTCAGTGGATCCTTGTGGCCAAGTGAAAACAGCTCGAGTCAACTGGACATGCCACCGAGGCAGGGGAGGCTTCCGGCACTTGGAAGACCCATCCACCTCACCTGGGAAACGGGGTGATCCCGTGTTCTGTCATGCTACCGCATTCATCGAAGGCAAAGAGACCTGGATGAATGGCCTCGAACGAAACTCCCGGCTTTCAACCCTCGTGAAGTCATCATGGTGCCTCACCTCCTTCATGGCCTGGCGGTGTGGCCCCTCTTTCCGCCCCATGTCGAAGGCTTCGCTGAAGGTTCTGCGGCTCAGGCCAGGATCTCCTTCGCCACCGTGCCATAGACGTCGGTCAGGCGGAAGTCACGGCCGGCGTAGCGGTAGGTGAGGCGCTCGTGATCCAGGCCCAGCAGGTGCAGGACGGTGGCGTGCCAGTCATGGACATGCATCTTGTTGAGCACGGCCTCATAGCCGTAGTCGTCGGTCATGCCGTAGTTCATGCCGCCCCGGACACCGCCGCCGGCCATCCACAGGGTGAAGCCCTTGTTGTTGTGGTCACGGCCGTCCTCGCCCTGGCTGTGCGGCGTGCGCCCGAACTCGCCCCCCCAGATGACCAGGGTGTCCTTCAGCAGCCCGCGCGCCTTCAGGTCGGCCAGCAATCCGGCGACCGGTTTGTCGATGGCGCGCGTGTTGCGTTCCAGCTGAGCCTTCAGGTTGAAATGCTGGTCCCAGTTGCCGTGGGAGATCTCGACAAAGCGCACGCCGGCCTCGACCAGCTTCCTGGCCATGAGGCACTGCTTGCCAAAGGTCTCCGTCTCCGTCTCATCGATTCCATAGAGCGCCTTCGTCGCCGCCGACTCCTGGCTCAGGTCGAGCACCTTCGGAACCTCGGCCTGCATGCGGAAGGCGAGCTCATAGGACTCGATCACGCCCTCGACCTCGGCGCTGACGCCGCCGTCCAGGGCCATGCGCGACTTGTTGAGCGCCTGCACCAGGTCGAGCTGGGTGCGCTGGGCATCGGTCGGATAGCGGTCGTTCTTGATGTTGGCGATGCTGGCCTGCTCCTGGCCGCCACCGCCAAACCGGCGTGCAAAGGCCGCGCCTCCGGGAAGGGCGTTGCCGCCGACCTTCGTGCCCTGGTAGATGGCAGGCAGGAATGCGCTGCCAAAGGTGCGGGTGGCGTTGGCCGGAGGGTTGATGGTGATGAAGCCGGGCAGGTTTTCATTCGTCGTGCCCAGGCCGTACAAGATCCATGACCCGAGCGAAGGTCGGACAAACTGGGTGCTGCCCGTGTGAAGCTGGGTGAAGGCCTGGGGATGCGCCGGCAGGTCCGTGGTCATCGAGTTCACCACGCAGAGGTCATCGGCATGTCTGGCCAGGCCGGGCAGCAGTTCGGAGATCCACAGCCCGCTTTTGCCATGCTGGCTGAACTTCCAGGGCGACTTCATCAGCTTCGCCTGACCGTAGCGACCCGCGATCGAAGGAGCGCTTTTGCCGGAATCGGCGACGAGCTTCGGCTTGTAGTCCAGCAGATCCACATGGGAGGGGGCACCCTGCATGCACAGAAAGATCACCCGCTTGGCGCGTGCCGGAAGAGGCGGGGTTTTCGGCGCAAGCGGACCGGCGGCGGCGGGGGCGGATTCAGCGGCGCGCAGGGCCTGCTGCTGGGCGAGCGCAGCAAAGGCCAGGTAGCCGAAGCCGCTGCTGGAGTTCCTGAGAAAAGCCCGGCGGTTGAAGGAGGGTGAGGTCATGACGGACAGGGGATTCCCGGCCTTGAACTCATGAACATAGAATTGGTTGCGGCGAAGGCCGGGGGCCCGCCCGGGCTCGGAAGGCCGGACAAGGGTCAAAAAGGTCACTGCCCCGTTTCAACGCGCCGCTCGACAAAGGAGTCTGTTGCGACTACAAAACGCGCCTTCATGCCTCCAACCGCACGATTTTTCCCAGCCCTCATGCTCGTCGCCACCCTGTGGCTGGCGGGGGCGGCGGCCTGTCAGGCACAGTGGCTAGTTTACGAGCTGCAATTCACTCCGGAGGCTGAATCGGTCAATTTCACCAGCTACCGCAGCGCCTACCTGGTGGCGCCCGCAAACGGCGGAGCCGCCACGATGGTCCTGACCACCGATGAGGGAGGGCAGTATTACGCCGTGGCGGACAGCGGCGCGAAGTTCTTCCTGGCCGCCAACTCCACCCAGCGCAAGGCCGCCTTCTCCGCCCTGGCCGTCGCCGGCAACTCCCAGGCGCTTTACACCGCCTCAGGCCACCTGAACCGCTCCCTGCTGCTCGACGGCCCGGATGGCAGCCCCAAGGTTCTGCGCGTGGCCGAGAACCTCAGCGGCCGGCTCATGGCAGCGGACGATGAATCCGACAAAGGGCCTGCTGAAGACGGATCCATCGGCATGATCGGCAGCGCTCTGATCACCGGCACCCTGCGCGAGGATCTGACGGGCATCGTCACCCAGCACTTCACCTCTCTGCAGCTGGCGACCGCCTACATCACCGAACTCCTGGAAAAATACGGCTACGCCCCCGACCAGGGCTCGATTCCCGCCCAACCTCGGATCGACACCATCCAGGAGGACGGCAGCATCATCGACCCCAGCCTTTTCCCTGTGGAAGCCCTGCCCAAGGCGCCTTGAATCGTGATGAGCAACATTCGGCAATCCCTTGTGCAGTGTCTGGAGGCTTCAGGTGGCGCCGGCATCCCCCTTCCCGCAGCCACCCCCAGCTCATCCGTCATCAACCAGCTTCTGGACCTGGGCAGCATCGACGAGGAGGCCTTTCTCTCCCAGCTCGCCACCCGCATCGGCCTGGGCTTCGTCGCCAATCCCATCCCTGACTCCGCCGACGCGCCGGAACTGAAGCGCTTGCTGCCCCCGCGAGTCGCCCTGAAACATCGGCTGCTGCCGCTGAAAATCCTGCAGGAGGAGGGCGGCACCGCGAAAAAGCTGCTCATCGCCGGCTACGATCCCTTTGATCTCATCGCCCACCAGGCCGTCGCCCGAGAGGTGGATTCCCCGGTGCGCCTGGAGATCGCCCCGCGCAAACGTCTGCTGAACGCCATGCGTGACTTCTACGGCGTCGGAGCCGACACCTTTGAGGAGATCCTCAAAGGCCGTGATGTCGACGGAGCCGACCTGGAGCAGCGTGACGAGGCCAACATCATCGACGCCGACGACGAGGAGGCCTCCGTGGTGAAGTTCGTCAACACCGTGATCCGCGAAGCCCTGGAGCAGCATGCGACGGACATCCACGTCGAGCCCATGGAAGACAAGCTGCGCATGCGCTACCGCATCGACGGCAGGCTGCGCGAGGTGCCGGTGCCTGAAAACATCAAGGCGCTCCAGCAATCCGTGATCGCCCGTCTCAAGGTGATGGCCAAGCTCGACATCGCCGAGCGCCGCCTGCCCCAGGACGGCCGCATCAACCTTCAGGTGGGCGGGCAGTTCATCGACGTCCGTGTGGCCACCATCCCCAGCGTCGAGGGCGAAAGCGTCTCACTGCGTCTCCTCGGCCAGGAGAAGTTCAACCTCGACCGCCTGCGCATCGAGCCCGACCTGCGCTCCGAGGTTGAGGGCCTGCTGAAGAAGCCGAACGGCATCATCCTCGTCACCGGGCCGACCGGATCCGGCAAGTCGACCACGCTTTACACCTTCCTCAGCCAGCTCAACACCGAGCACCGGCGCATCGTCACCATTGAGGACCCCGTGGAAAACAAGCTGCCGGGCGTCGTGCAGATCGCCGTTAGGCCGGAGATCAACCTGAGCTTCGCCACCGGCCTGCGCTCCATCCTGCGCGGCGACCCCAACGTCGTGATGATCGGGGAAATGCGAGATCTTGAGACCGCCGAGATCGCCATCCGCGCCGCGCTGACAGGTCACCTGGTGTTCAGCACCCTGCACACCAATGACGCTCTGGGCGGCATCATGCGTCTGATTGACATGGGGGTGGAGCCCTTCCTGGTTTCCAGTTCCGTGCGCGCCTTCATCGCCCAGCGGCTTGTGCGAGTCCTCTGCCAGGAATGCCGCCAGCCGGACCCGGACGCCGAAACCCGCCTGAGAGAGCTTCAGTTCACCTCACCCCTGCGCAGCACCGTCTACAGGCCGAAGGAAGGCGGATGCGAAGCCTGCCGGAGCACCGGTTACAAAGGACGAATGTCCATCTATGAACTCGTCCGCATCACCCCGGCGATGGGGGAGCTGATCACCCATCGGGCGAGCAGCCAGCAGCTTTACCAGCAGGCCTACAAGGACGGCTACCGTCCGATGCGCGAGTATGGCGTGCGCAAGATCCTCGCCGGCAACACCTCCATCGACGAGGTCATCAGCGTGACCGTGGCGGAGTCGGAACAGTGATCCCAGGAGGAAGTTCGACCCGCCCATGCCCACCTTTGCCTATCAAGCTTCGGATGCCGCAGGACGCGATGTTTCCGGCTCCATCGAGGCGCCGGACAAGGCCAGCGCCGTCAGGCAGCTCACCGGTCGTGGCCTGCGTCCCTTTCAGGTGAAGGAGGGGGCTGTGAAAACCAGCGTGCGCGGCGTCAAGTCAGCCACGCCGGCCAAAGGCAAGGCGGCCGAGGCCGAAACGTCAGGACCGCTCAAGATCAGCGGCAGGCAGCTGCAGATCTTCACTGAGGAACTGGCCGAGCTTCTGGAGGCCGGCATGCGCCTGGAGCAGGCCCTGAAGCTGATGGAGGGCAAGGGGGCCGCAGCCACCCACAACCGCATCGCCAGCCGCCTCGGCTCGCTCATCCGTGAAGGGCATCCGTTCAGCAACGCGCTGAAGCAGACCTCACCCTCGTTTAACGAACTTTACTGCGCCGTCGCGGCGGCGGGCGAGGCGGGCGGCTCCCTGTCCGAGTCCATGAAGCGCCAGGGGCAGTATCTGGCAAAGGTGCGCGAGCTGAAAAGCCAGGTGGCGGTGGCCCTGATCTACCCAGGCTTCCTCGGCTTCTCCGCCGTGGCGGTGACCGTTCTGTTCACCACCTTCCTGATCCCGCGCCTCAGCGGCATGATGTCCAGGATGCGCGGAGGCGTTCCCAAGGGCGTCCAGATCATCCTCGATTTCTCCGCCTTCATGCGCAGCTACTGGTGGATGCTGCTGGCGGGCGCCGCCCTGCTCTTCCTGCTCTTCTGGGTCTGGTCCGGCTCCAAGCAGGGCAAACCCGTCTGGGATGAGACCAAGCTCAAGATCCCCTTCTTCGGCAACGTGCTCATGGCCAACTTCCACACCCAGTTTCTGGAAACCCTCGCCTCTCTCACGGGCGGAGGCCTGCCCCTGCTCAAGGGCCTCGAACTGGCCGCGAGAATCTCCGCCAATCATTTCATCCAGAAGCAGCTCGTCAACGTCATCGACGGCGTGCGTGACGGCACCGCCCTCTCCAGATCGCTGGAGAAGACCACCCTCTTCCCGACCAACCTGCTGGAAATGGTGCGCATCGGCGAACACACCGGTGACATCAGCGGCACCCTGCGCCGGGCCGCCGACCGCTGTGGTCGCGAGCTGGAAAAGAGCCTGGAGAAGCTCATGGCCATGCTCCAGCCCATGATCATCCTGGTCATGGCCGGCCTGGTCGGCGTCATGGCCTACATGATGATCACCATCATCTACGACACCGTGGCCACCCTCAACTCACGTCGCTGACCTGATTTCGTGGGTGACGACTTCCGAACATTCTGCCAGTTTCCGAACTCCAATCTCCGCCAGATCCATCCGACACTCATGAACATCCAACCTGCCCACAAACGCGCCGCCCGCAGCCTTCGAGCCGCCTTCACCCTCATGGAGATGATCCTGGTGCTGGCCATCATCGCGATCCTCATCGCCATCGGCGCCTCCACCCTGGGTGATTTCGACGAGCAGGCCAAGATCACCGCCGCCCGCGCCCAGATCGGCACCGTCTCCACGGCGATCAAGATGTACAAGGTCAACAACCGCAACCTGCCGCCCACTCTCGACGCCCTGGTCAAGCCGCCGGGCAACGTCCCCGTGAAGAGGCCCTTCATCGAACCCAACGGCATCGTTGATCCCTGGGACAACAAGTACATCTACAAAAGCCCGGGCAAGGACGGCAAGGCCTACGATCTTTACTCCGCAGGCGCCGACAAGCGCGAGGGCACGGACGATGACGTGTTCTGAGGCGGCCCTCCACGCCTGCCCACGGTGGGGCGCATGAGCCATGAAACTTCCATCCACCACCGCCCCGTCCCGTGCCGCCTTCACCCTCCTGGAGCTCATCCTGGTGATGAGCGTCATGGTGATGGTCATCGGCGTCGGAGTGGGCAGCTTCGCCTACTTTGACCAGGTGGACCCCCTGGAGGAACCTGAGCAGAAGCTCGGTCAGATGGCGAAGTTTGCGATGAACACGGCCGTCCTGCAGCACCGCGGCATGATCATCGGTTTCGACAAGGAAAGCTTCGGGGTTTTTGGGGGCGCGCCTGACGGGCTTGGCACCTACTCGCACGGCAAGGACATCAAGATCTTCATCCGGCGCTGGGGCGGCAAGGGCTGGGAGAAGGCGGAGGGACAGATCTGGCGCTTTGGTGAACAGGGCATCTGCGAGCCGCTCATGGTCCGATTTGAAAACGCGGATGGTTTTCGCGACGTGAAATTCCATGCCCTTACAGGAGGCATCGTCCGATGAAACGAAATTCCGGCATGACCCTTCTGGAGGTGGTGATGGCGCTTGCCGTCTTCTCGCTGGCCGTCGTCGCCCTGGTCGGCACGATCAACAAGGTGGCTGACACCGCCACCGACTCACAGAGGCTGGTCGAGGTGGAGCAGACCCTGGAGTCCCTCATCGACGAATTCGGCAAGATGCCGCAGGTTCGTGAACTGGAGCAGGCCATCAAGCCCGGTCCTGACGGCGTCGCCTACCGCGTCGTCATCGAGCAGGTGAAGGACATGAAGAACAAGGACGGACGCTTTCTTCAGGACACCTTTCTCATCCGGGCCATCGCCCGCTGGAACGACGGCAGCGGCCCGTCGGAGATCTCCGCGGAAACCCTGCGCTACGCCGGCGCCTACCTGCCGAACTGAAGCATGAAGACCGCCCTCACCAGCGCTTCAGTCCGTGAAAACGGACGCAGGACCGGTTCGTCCGGCTTCACCTTGCTGGAGATGATCGTGGCCCTCTCCATGTTTGTTCTGCTGATCGGCGGCGTCTATTCCATCGCGCAATCCACCCTGGAGCTGGCGGACAGCATCTCCCTGTCCCAGGACCGCTCGATGGTGCGGCAAAACTTCATCGAGTTCATGAGGCGCTCCTTCCGCACCCTGCCGGGCGAGGCGGAGGTGCGCCTGGCCGTGAAGCAGAAAGGCAGCACCTACGTGCCCACCCTCAACATCGTCAACGGCGGCACCTCCTTCACCCCCGGCCTGTCGCTGGCGCCAGACACCAGCATGGACGTCTATGCCGAGGAGCGTCCCGGCGGCTACCTCAGGGTCATGCTGCGTGTGCTCGACAAAAAGCAGACCCAGTCCGTGCGCAGCAATCAAAGCGTCCGATACACGCGCGACCAGATCACCCTGCCCCTGCTCGACAATGTCAGCCGCTTTGAATGGAAGTTCTACGATTCGGCCACCAACCGCTGGGAGAACAACTGGAAGCAGGCGCGGCGTCCCATCCTTGCGGAGATGAACCTCCAGCTGGACGACGGCTTTCAATCCCGCTCGGTGTTCTGGATTCCTCCGATCATCCCCAACGCCATCCAGGGAGTTGGGGGACCGGGCATGATGGCCCCAGGCACCTTGCCCCTCAATCCTGACGGCACCCCGGCCGTCCCCGGGATGACTCCCGGCACCTCTCCAGGCACCTCAGACCAGGTCCCAGGCCCCATTCCCAAACAGTGACCTTCATACGCCCCATCCTTGAACAACGCCGATCAGGCGCTGCGCTTCTGGCAGTGCTCTGGGTCATCGCGCTGCTGATGGGGCTGGTGGCCGCCAGCGCCCTTCTGCTGACCCAGGACCTGGACGCCGCCGCCGCCAAACGACAGGTTTTTCGCGCACGAATGCTCGCGGAAGGCGCCCTGGCCATCGCCATGAACCCGGACATCAAGGCGGATGACCCGCTTCTCCGCCGCCAGGTTTCCGAGGACGAACGCTACGAAGTGGAGATGACGGGCGAGGACGGCCTCATCAACCCCAACGTGCTTCTGCAAAGGGAGGATCGCGAAACCTTCCGCCGCATCTTCCGCACCTGGGGGCTGTCACTGGCCCAGGCCGATTCCGTGATCGACTGCCTCATCGACTGGGTGGACGGCGATGACTTCGCCCGCATCAAGGGGGCGGAAAGCAAGGCCTATGGGCTCAACGGCATGCCCTTCAACCGCCCCTTCCGGTCCATCGAGGAAATGAGCATGGTTCGCGGCATGGAGCTGGTCGAACAGGCCAACCCCCAGTGGCGCACCTGGTTCAGCGTCTATGCCAGCGGCGTGCTGGACGTCAATGAAGCCAGGCCAGAGATCGTCTCCGCCATCACCGGCGCACAACTGCGGCTCGCCCAGCTTCTGCGCACCAACCGGCTCGGTCGTGACGGCCTGCTCAACACGCAGGATGACGGCAAGATCGACAGCGTGGCCAGCGCCCTGCAGGTGCTCGGCATTCCAAGCACCTATGCCCAGACGCTCTCCAGCATCCTGACCGTCAAAAGCACCACCCAGCGCCTCGTCGTCCGGGTCCGGGTGGGCGACCTGGACCGTGAAGTCTCCGCCGTGGTCCGTGGCGCCATCGGTCAGGGCGCCACAGCGATTCTTCACATGAGCGAAGGCATTCCCGCCGACAAGGCGCGCGTCACTCCGTGATCTTCACCGGAGTGCCCACCGGCGTGTTTTCGTAAAACCTGCGCGCCATGTGCGATGGCAGGCGGATGCAGCCATGGGAATCCGCATAACCCGGCAGGTAGCCCTCGTGCATGCCCACCGCCCCGGTCACCCGCAGGAACCAGTGCATCTTGGCACCGTCAAAGCGCGTGCCGGGAGGGCGCGGGTCCTTGCGGTTGTCGATCTGCGTCTTCACGACGTTGCCGTTCGCATCGACATAGTCGCCGTAGATGGAGGACAGATGGTCGTGATCTTTTTCCATGACCCGGAAGCTGCCCCTGGGCGTGGGAAATTCCGGAGATCCAGTGCAGACGGGCGAAGCGCCGACCTGCCGCTCACCCTTGTAAAAATAGGCCATCTGGTCACCGATGTCGATGTGGATGCGGGGATTGCCGGGCACACCCTCCCCCTGCCAGTAGGAGCCGTCGCCTCCCCAGGGTGAACTAAACTGCGGCAATCTTGGTCTCGTCATCTTCACCAGGCCCCAGGGGGCAAACTCCCAGCTCGGGGCCGCCATGCTCACATAGTAGCCGCCGCCCGGGCTCCGTCCCGTGTAGTAGGGCGTCGTGTTGATGCAGCCGGTTCCGAGCAGGGCCAGGAACAGCAGGGCGAGAGGGCGGAGATGTCGCAGGCTTATGATCATGAACCGTGCTGCTAAAAGAGCATGAACAGCGCCATTCCGCGAGCGCCGCGTCCGGACATTTTCAGGCTCCCTCGGGCGTTGGCCTGAAACTTCCGGGTTGCCAAAGTGCCATCGAGCGCAAAAGACATGCCTGCAAACACCGCCTCCGCGGTGGCAGCCCATCTGATCCCATGAATCCCCAGCCCGTCTCGAATCTCTGCCTGCCACCCTCAGGCACGATCCGGAGCGCCCTGGAAGTCATCGACAAGGGCGGAGAGGGCATCTGCCTCATGATCGATGAAGGGCAGCATCTCCTCGGCACGATCACCGACGGTGACATCCGCCGCGCCCTGCTCAAGGGGGCGACGCTTGACGATTGCGTGGAGCCCTTTGCCAGAAAGCAGTTCACCAGCGTGCCGGATGACGCCAGCAGGGTCGAGGTCATCGACCTGATGCAGGCCCGGCAGCTGAACCAGATCCCGATCCTCGACAAGGCCGGCCGACTCAAGGGTTTGCATCTGCTCCATGAAGTGCTCGGCGCCAGGCCTCGGCCCAACTGGGCGGTCATCATGGCCGGGGGCAAGGGCACCCGGCTGGGAGAACTGACGAAAAACACCCCCAAGCCCATGCTGAAGGTCGCCGGACGGCCGATCCTGGAACGGCTGGTGCTTCATCTCGTCGGCAACGGCATCCGCCGCATCTTCATCTCCACCAACTACCTGGCCGGCATCATCGAGGATCATTTCGGCGACGGCTCACGCTTCGGCTGCAGCATCAGCTACCTGCGTGAGTCCCCCGACCAGCCGCTTGGCACGGGCGGCTCTTTGTCCCTGCTGCCCGAAGCCCCCGAAGACCCCGTCTTTGTCTGCAACGGCGACCTGGTGACCCAGGTGGACGTGGCGCGTCTGTTCGACTTCCACCAGGAGGGCGGGTTCACCGCCACCATCGGCGTGCGCAGCTATGCCCACGAGATCCCCTTTGGCTGCCTGGAGGTCCAGGACCGGTGCGTGACCAGCATCGTCGAGAAGCCGACCGTCTCCCAGCTGATCAACGCCGGCATCTACATCCTCTCCCCGGAGATCCTCGCACGCGTGCCCCGCAGGTTCTTTCCGATCACCGAGCTTTTTGACGAGGAGGTCCGCGGTGGCGGCAGGGTGGGAGCCTTCGAAATCCTGGACGAATGGATCGACGTGGGCCAGCGTGAACAGCTCAAGCAGGCGCGCGGAGGCGCCCAGTAGCAGCCAACCAACTTTCATTTATGGGATCATTCGACGGTCAAAAAGTCCTCGTCACCGGAGCCGGCGGCTTCATTGGCAGCCACCTGGCGGAACACCTCGTCCGTGAAGGTGCCAGCGTTCGCGCCATGGTCCATTACAACGCCCTCGGCAAGCGCGGCTGGCTGGATCACAGCAGCCTGGCCGGGGACATGGAAATCCTCGCTGGGGACATCACGGACCGCGACAGTGTCCGGGCCGGCGTGAAGGGCTGCGACCTCGTCTTCCATCTCGGCGCGTTGATCGCCATCCCCTACTCCTACCAGGCGCCGCGCAGCTATGTGCGGGCCAACATCGAGGGCACTCTCAACGTGCTGCAGGCCGCCCTGGATGAAGGCGCGCGGCGCGTCCTCCACACCTCCACCAGCGAAGTGTATGGCACCGCCCTCTTCGTGCCCATCACGGAGGAGCATCCCCTGCAGGGCCAGTCCCCCTACTCCGCCTCCAAGATCGGCGCCGACAAGATGGCCGAGGCCTTTGCCGCCTCGTTTGACCTTGAAGTCGTGACGGTCCGCCCCTTCAACACCTTCGGCCCCCGCCAGAGCATGCGCGCGGTGATCCCCACCATCATCAGCCAGTGCCTGCGTGGAAACCAGATCCGCCTCGGCGCCGTCAGCCCCACCCGCGACCTCAACTTCGTCCAGAACACGGTCGAGGGCTTCTGCGCCGCCGCCCTCGCCCCGGACGCCTCCGGCCAGACGATCAATTTTGGTTCAGGCCGCGAGATCAGCGTGGGCGACCTCGCCCTGCTCATCGGCAGGATGTGTGGCAAGGAGGTCGAAATCCTCTGTGAACAGGAGCGTCTCCGTCCCGGGAAGAGCGAGGTCGAGCGCCTGCTGGCCTGCAACAAAAAGGCCCTGGCCCTGACCGGCTGGACGCCGCGCGTCGCCTTGGAGGAGGGTCTGGAAAAGACCCTCGCCTGGATGCAGGAGAACGCCCAACATTACCAGGCCAAAGGCTATGTCGTCTGAGCCCGCCTTCATCCCGCTCAGCGTGCCCCATCTGGCGGGCAACGAATGGACCTACATCAAGGACTGCCTCGACACCGGCTGGGTCTCCTCCGTGGGTTCCTATGTGACGCGTTTTGAAAACGACCTGGCAGGGGCGGCAGGCACCCGGCACGCCGTGGCCACCAACTGCGGCACCGCCGCGCTCCACATCTCCATGCTGGTCGCCGGGGTCCGTCCCGGAGACGAGGTGCTGGTCTCGTCGATGACCTTCATCGCCCCCGTCAACGCCATCCGTTATGCCAACGCCGTTCCGGTGCTGGTGGATGCCGAGCCCACGCACTGGCAGATGGATGTCGGACAGGTGAGGTCCTTCCTGACCACCGGCTGCGAACGCCGTGAGGACGGCGTTTTCAACCGGAGCACCGGCCGCAGGGTCTCGGCCATCATCCCCGTGCACATCCTCGGCCACCCCGTGGACATGGATTCCCTCATGGCCCTGGCCGCTGAGTTCAACCTGACCGTCATCGAGGACTCCACGGAAAGTCTGGGCAGCCTGTATCGAGGCCGTCCCGTCGGCGGCATCGGCCACCTGGGCTGCTACAGTTTCAACGGCAACAAGATCATCACCACCGGCGGCGGCGGCATGATCGTGACCCAGGATGAGGCCCTCGCCCAAAAGGCGCGCTACCTCACGACACAGGCCAAGGACGACCCTCAGGAATACATCCATCACGAAGTCGGCTACAACTACCGACTCACCAACATCCAGGCGGCCTTCGGCTGCGCCCAGATGGAGGCGCTGGCGGGCCATGTCCAGCGTCGGCGCAAGATCCACGCGCTCTATCGTGAACGCCTTGCCGACACTCCCGGTCTTCAGTTTCAAGCCGAGGCCGAGGGCGTCGTCAGCAACTGCTGGCTGACCACCGTGCGTGTCGATCCGGCCGCGTTCGGCAGCACCGCCCGCGAGCTTCGCGACCGGCTGAAGGCCGCACGCATCGAGGCGCGTCCGCTCTGGCAGCCCGGCCATCTCTCGCCCGCGCATCAGGACGCCGTGAAGCTCCCCTGCCCGGTGGCGGAGGACCTTTTCGAACACTGCCTCTCCCTGCCCTCCTGCTCATCCTCCAGCGACGCGGACATCGAACGCGTCTGCGCCGTCATCGCAGGCTGATCACAGCCGGCGGCGGATCCTTTCCACGTCCTCCATCGTCAGCAGCGAGGCCTTGCGGCGCACCTTGCCCTGGTGCTTGTCCAGCAGCCACTCACGCCAGCGAGGCCGCTGTGAGCCGGGAAAACGCATCACGTCATTGTCCAGCCACACCAGGGCGTCCTCCTCACGTCCGGACCAGAGCACATTGTCCGGATGCACATCCAGGTGCAGCAGCCCGGCATCGAGCATCCTCACCAGGTCGCGAACATACTTTTCAAAAAAAACCTCCCGCCTGCCCGTCGCCTGCTCGCGCTCATGCAGAAAGCTGTTGCCGCCGATCAGGCCGTCCAGAAAGTCCGCGACAAAGATCGAATCGACCCAGGAGAGCAGGTTCCAGTTGCGGAACCAGAGCCTGGGCCGCGGCACCCGGATGCCCGCCTCCAGAAGCAGCAGGGCCGAGTCATGCTCGCGTCTGGCGATGTTCTTCCAGCTCATGCGGACAAAGTCCTTGTACTTCAGCCGGTTGATGACCTTGACCGCCAGGCATTCACCTCTGTCATCCACCTTGTAGAGCCTGGCGGAGCGCCGGTTTGACACCAGCTCAACCCTGCGCGGATCGTCCTTCGGTGGCAGCCGGACACGAAGGTTTAAAAAACCCCGCACCGGCACCGGCAGCTGGAACACTTCCTGGCTTGAATCCTGATTCATCACAAAATCATCCTAGGCCCTGTTTGAAAACCTGCCAGCGGCGATCCGACGGAGCAGCCTGCGCTTCCTGAAGAGGCAGTTCACCCAGGTCCAAGGCACCAGACTCGCCGCCAAGCCCAGAAAGCCCCCGTCCTCACCTCGCGGCCGCCTTTTCAATGAGCTGCAGGAACTCAGCCCGCAGGCCGAGCGCATCCTCTCCCTGACCTTCACGGGCCAGCCGCCGGACCACATCCCAGTTCAGCGGGCCGGCATGCGCGGGTTCGCGCAGCAGCAGCCCAAAACCCGCGACGGCTGCGGTGAACTTGAACTCCCCGCCTGCCTTGTCGACAGCCTTTGCCTCATCCTTCAGAGGCACCTCGATGAGCCTGCTCTCATCCCTTTCAGACGACTTGTAACGAACTCTCACGGTCAGCGCTTCAAACGCCTCCACTGACGAGGCGCGTGGCGGCGGGGCTGCGAGGCGGATTTCGGCAGGCTGAGGCTTGAGCCTGTTCACCACCTCCCTCGGCTCGACTGCCGGCGCCTGGCCCGCAGGCACCAGCTCATAAAGCGCCACGAGGCTGTGCCCCGCCCCGAGATCGCCGGCAATCTGGAAATCATCCCTGGCATGCAGGCGGTGTGCATGGCCGATCCAACGATACTCACGCACTGCGGCAGGGTTGAACTCCACCTGCACCTTCACCTCCCTGGCCACGGCACCCAGGGCATCGGGCCTAGTTCCCTCGGGCATGCCACGCGCCTTCAGATGAATCCTCACCAGGCGGTGTCCGGGCTGCCAGGGGCACTCGGCCATTTCAGCCTTCACCAGAAACGGGTGTGTGGAATCGGGGGCAGGCCCTGGCTCGGACGTCGGAAAACCATTGATCAGCTCCTCAATCCGCACCGCCTCCCGGGATGGGCGAAGGCCCACGTTGAGAAGCCGACGCACGTTCGCATAGGACGCCGTGTCCACATCGATGGCAAGCGTGGAAAGCGGTTCACGAGCCACGCTGACCAGGGCGTTCTCGACCACCGAGCCAGGGTCTTCGGCGTTCCCTGACGCCTTGCCGACACGGTTGTCGTGCCCCGCCTCTTCTGCCCAAAGCCTCAGGAAGGGCTTGGCAGCGGCCCCCGTTTGAACGCCACCGCCAGCAGCCCCTGAAGCCACGGGACCAGCCTCAAGAGTCATGGCTCCATCCAGAGGGTTCGAAGACTTCAGAACGGGCGGCGGAAGCGGCGCCCCAGGCCTGGCCGTCGCAGCCAGGGCGGGAACAGCGGCAGGTATCTTCCCCGGCAGGAGCGGCCCATCGGCGGCCTTGGAGAGCTCGGAGTTGCCGCGCTTCGCTCCCAAGATCCTGACCTGCTCCGCCTGGCTCGCCAGACGTTGCGGGTCCGCATCGTGCACGGATTGCGATAGATGCAGCGCCGCCAGGCTGCCCAGGACAATCACCGCCGCAGCCGCAGCCATCGGAATCGCGGGGCGTTGAAACCAGCGCAGGGGTTGGGGCCGGAAGGCGGGCTCCCTTCCAGGCGACGCAGAGGATCGACAGGCCAGGATCGAACTGCGCTGCTCGGGCTTCAGGGCCAGGGACTCATCCATCAGCTCATGGCTGAGCAGGGCGCAGAATGCCCGGGTCGAACGGGCGCCCTGCTTCGTCTTCTCGTCCGTGCCAAGAGCAGCTTCAACGTCGGCACGGGCTTCAGGGCTGAGTTCATCCAGGGCCCAGGCGGTGAGGTCTTCGGGTTTCATGTCAAATGCAGGTCGGAGGTTTCTTCAATGCGCGAGCGCTGGCGCCAGGGGCTTTTCCTGCGGAGCCTCCATCTCCCGCCACTTCTGCCGGAGGGCCTGCACGCCGTGGTGAATCAGGTAGCCGACGTTGCCGATGCTGGTCTTCATCACCCGGCTCATCTCCTTGTAGTCCAGCCCTGCGATGAATTTCAAAGTCACCGCCTCCCGCTGGCGCGCAGGCAGCTGCTCAATCAGCAGACGCAGGGTGGCGGCATTCTCCCTCGTCTCCATGGCAGCCCCGGGCCATGCAACCTCCGATGTCTCCCGGTCCAGGACCGCCACCTCCGTGACCACCAGACGCGCATGCTTTCGCTGATAGTCGAGCGCCCGGTTTTTGCAGACGGTGAAGAGCCAGGGCGCCAGCCTCTCCTCCTCCGGCAGCCTCGGCTGCTGACTCAGCCGGAGGAAAGTGTCCTGAACCACGTCCCTGGCCTCTTCAAGATCCCCTGTGAAATTGAGCGCATACCGGATCAGAGGTCGCTCATAACGCTCCAGGGCGGCGAGCAGCAGAGCGTGGGCTTCATCGTTCATGGGCGGCGTGATCCAAGGTCATGACGCAGAGTGGGAATCTTTCTTGGAAAACAGGGCGGCTTTTTCGAAATTCCCTTCATCGACACCCTGCGGCCTTGCAGGCGTTCAGATTTTTGAAACTGCGTCATGGCCTGCCTCATCCTCTGCTCAGCGCCTAGGAAGCCTGCCTGGAACAGTCTTTCGTGGAAATGGGCCCACAGGTTTTTTGAGCAAGAGTGGGCTGCATGGATCCAAAAGCACCCCTCTGATTATAGAAATTTTAGAAATCCGAAAAATTATCCTTGCCATATAATTTATATTTTATAAAATATTTATGAAAATCGAAATCAATTCGATCCACCATTATGAAGAAGCTCATCCTCCTCCTGAATGACTACCCTTCCACGGGCAAGAGCACGCTCGCCCGTTGCTTCAGTCACTACCTGAGCCGCTTCGGCGTTTCTCACCAGCTTAAAACCCTGGTTGAGGAAACCGAATCGGATGACGACGACAGCCTGCTCGACGCCAGCCGGATCACCCCGAGGTCGTTCCTGGAGATGCTTGAGGACAGTCCCATCACCGTCCTTGAGGTCACCACCGGCCAGGGGGATTTCTTCGGGAAGTTTTACACCAACCACGCCGTGGATGCCCTCCTGGACGAAGCTGGTGCAAGCCTTTCCGTCGTTCTGCCCGTGACCAGTGAGAGCGAGAGCTTTGACTCTGTCATCGAAGCGGCGGAAATCTTCTCGGATCACGCGGAATACCTGATCGCCCACCTGGTCACCAGCAGTTATGAAGACGACGACAAAGTCTGGGACCGGAGCTATGCCGCCCGGGTCATGGACATGTTTGAAGCCGTCGAACTGCACATTCCCGAAGTCGGTTTTCAAATCGAGCACGAACTCCACGCCCGTCATATGGATCTGTCCGAAGTGCTTCTGGACGTCGGCCTTCAGGAAAGCCTGGGCAAAGACTTCGCCAAGTGGCAGGACCGCGTGCTCGGCCAGGTCGAAAGCGCCCGGCAATACCTGTTTGGTGAAGCTTTCAGGCCGACTCTTCAACCCCGGCCGATCGCCAAAAAAGGCCGCACCAAGGTACGCAGCCTCTAAGGTCCGCAGCCTCCATCAAGCCTCTGACCGGCGTCTGGTTTCCCCGGACGCCGGCCTGCGTTTGCAGCCAGCTGTGCAAAACGTTGCACAGCCTGGGTGCCGCCCCTCCCAATTGGCCGTTGCCAGCCGTCATCGGCAATGTTAGTTCAAGCCATGATGTTATTTCAGCGACCACCGTCCTCCAGAGGGCTGACGATTCTGGAGTCCCTGGTCGTGCTCTGCACTTCACTCATTCTGACCATCACCCTGGTGCCTGTGGTGCTGGTTCAGATGGGCTTATACAAGCTGCCCGAACCCGAGATCACACCCAAGCCCATTCTCATCAACGGCAAGACGATCGTCGAAAAAGACCCGGCATCCTTCCCGGTTCCGTCGCCTGCGCCGGTGACACCGCCTCCCGCTGCCAAAACGCCGGAAGCCCCCAAGCCCCCGGTCTCCTCCCAGACGAACCCGCCTGAGGCACCGCAAAAGTCGGCCCCCACCCCCGCCAGCGC
>CAZXPU010000117.1:0-239 GCA_964642905.1 uncultured Prosthecobacter sp. | reverse complement strand
CAAAACCCTGAGCCAGGGGAGCTTGCAAAAGCCGCTTCAGGCAGCATGGGACACCCAGTCCTCCGCCAAGGCATCCGGTCATCAGCCCGTCTTGTCTTCCGGCTGAAGAGCTGGTGATGAGCGGCCCTGCTTTTGTGGCCCCGCTTGACCCCCACCCCCGTCACGGCTACTGACTCCGCCCCCAAACCGCCGCCCGTTCCCCCGGATGCCCATCGAAAACACCCGCAACTTCTCCATCA
>CAZXPU010000116.1:0-18016 GCA_964642905.1 uncultured Prosthecobacter sp. | reverse complement strand
AACGAGCCTCTGGGTGAGCTGCTGCACGGTCTGGAAAACACCCGCAGCATGGCCTTCCGCATCATGGTGAAGCCGTTCATGGATGCCTGGACCTGGGATGAGGACCGCATTGACCGCTGCTGCACGCACGTCATCCGGCCGGATGGCAGGCTGGATTCCTTCTGCCGTTATTATTCGGGTTTTCCCGACACTGCCGCAGCCTTGTGAACACGACCCTGCACACGTTTGTTCCCGCCGGTCCCGGATACGGCCTCATGATGACGGCGGCCATCGTGATCGGCGCGTTTTACTGGATTCGGAGGATGAAGGGAAATCCGGACCTGCTCTTCATTTACATCGGCGCGCTGTGCGGCGCGTTCATCGGGGCCAAGGCGGCCTATCTGGTTGCGGAGGGCTGGATGGACTGGGGCGGGCCTCATCTCTGGCTGCGCTGGGCCACGGGCAAGTCGGTGCTGGGCGGATTGCTGGGAGGTTACGCCGGCGTGGAGCTGGCCAAAAAAGGGGTTGGGCATCGCCGGAGCACCGGGGATGCCTTTGCGCTCATTCTGCCCGTGGGGTTGTTTCTTGGACGCATTGGCTGCATGCTTCATGGATGCTGCCAGGGAAGGCCGGTTTCGCCGGGCGGCCTGGCCCTGATGGATGCGGCCGGCGTGCCAAGGTGGCCAGCGCCTCAGGTGGAGGCTGTGTTTCAAGCGCTGATGCTGGTCATCATCCTGGTCCTTCATCACCGGGGCTTGCTTCGTGATCGTCTCTTCTTCCTCTACCTCGTGTCTTACGGCTTGTTTCGTTTGGTGCATGAATGGATGCGTGACACGCCTCGGCTGGCCTGGGGGCTCAGCGGTTATCATTTCCTCGCGCTTGGGGTGGTGATCGTGGGCACGGCGGGCCTGTGGAGCCGAAGGAAAGCGGGCGTGGCCGGGTTCGAACCTGCAGCCTGAGGGGCCTTGGCGGCGCATCAGCGCGCAAGATCGGCGTTGCTCTTCTTGTGCGGACTCCCTAGGCTCGGCGGTTCAATCCAACCCCCTCCTTTCAGTCATGAAACTCGAGACCCTCTGCCTTCACGGCGGCCAGCAGCCTGATCCGACCACCCTTTCACGCGCCGTCCCGGTTTACCGGACCGCCAGCTATGTGTTCCGCGACACCGAGCATGCGGCAAACCTGTTTGCGCTGAAGGAGCTGGGCAACATCTACACGCGCCTGATGAATCCGACGACCGACGTGCTGGAGAAGCGCGTGGCCCTGCTGGAGGGGGCGCATGAAATGGCGGGCCTGGCCCTGGCCAGCGGCACCAGCGCCGTTTTCTATTCGATCATCAACCTGGCCCAGGCCGGGGACAACATCGTCTCCGCCCGCAACCTCTACGGCGGCACCTACACGCAGTTCAACGACATCCTGCCGGCGCTGGGCATCAAGGTGAAGTTCGTGGACAGCAATGATCCGGAGAACTTCCGTCGCGCGATCGATGACAAGACACGCGCGGTCTTCTGCGAGAGCGTTTCCAACCCCGCCCTGGAGATCGCGGACCTGGAGGCCATCGCGCGCGTCGCTCATGACAACGGGCTGCCGTTGATCGTCGACAGCACCTTCAGCACGCCCTACCTGACCAAGCCGATCGAGCATGGTGCGGACATCGTTGTGCACTCGCTGACGAAGTGGTTCGGCGGACACGGGGCGGGCATCGGTGGCATCGTGGTGGACAGCGGCCGGTTCAACTGGGCGGGCGGACGTCATCCGCTCTTCACCACGCCGGACAACAGCTACCACGGGCTGCGCTGGGGCATGGATCTGCCTGCGCCCCTGGCGCCGCTGGCCTACATCCTGAGGATGCGGACGGTGCCGCTGCGCAACCTCGGCGCCTGCATCGCCCCGGACAACTCCTGGTTCCTGCTGCAGGGCATCGAAACCCTGCCGCTGCGCATGGAGCGCCATTGTGAGAACGCCCTGGCCGTCGCCAGGCATCTGCAGAAGCATGCCGGCGTGGGCTGGGTGCGCTTCCCCGGCCTTCCGGGCGATCCGCAGGAGGCGGCGAACCAAAAGTATCTGCGCGGCAAGGGCGGCAGCATGGTGGTCTTCGGCATCAAGGGCGGCATGGAGGCCGGCAAGAAGTTCATCAACAACCTCAAGCTCTTCAGCCACCTCGCCAACGTGGGTGACGCGAAGTCGCTCGCCATCCACAGCGCCAGCACCACGCACAGCCAGCTTGACGAGGCCGCGCAGGCCGCCGGAGGCATCACGCCCGACCTGGTGCGCCTGAGCATCGGCATCGAGCACATCGACGACATCCTGGCGGACCTGGACCAGGCGCTGGCAAAGGCGGCGGCGTGACAAGTTGCCGGTTGGCAGCCGGCGGATTGCAGGGGATGGTTGGCGGTGATGAATGTCGCCGCCGACATGCCCCAGCCCCAGACCCGACTGAACCGGATGATCATCTGGTGCTGCGGGACGGTGTTCGGGCTCATGGCATCGGACGCGGTGATCGGCAGCTACAACGTTGGGCTGTCGCCCTTGAAACCCATTTTGTTCACACTGGCGGCCGTGGCGTCCAGCATCGGCCTGTCCCTGCTGAACCGGCCGCGCCTGGCGCCGGCGGCGCTGCTGGTGCTGCTGCTGCCGGTGGTGCGGGTGTTTGACGCCGTCGTCCTGCAAAGGGCCACGGTCACCTTTGCCGGGCAGACGGGCATGGACCTGATGCGCATGCTGCTGGTGCTGGTGTCGATGCTGGCCGTGCTGGCCACGGACCAGGGACTGCGGGCCGTGCGCTGGGCGGCGGTGCTGGCGATTCTGCTGACCGTGGGCTCCGAGGTGGCCGAGATGCTGGGGCTGGTGAAATTCTCCAGCATTCCGGGGCGCTACGCGGGCTTCAACAGCCACCCCAACTTCCCGCCGGTGCTGCTTTGCGAGATGCTAGGCATGTGCTTTGCGCTGGTGCCGAGCTTCCGGGTGAACATGATGCTGATCGCCCTTTCCTACGTCGGGGTGGCGCTGACCTACGGCCGCAGCGGCTTCGTGGTCCTGACGCTGATGTCCGCGGTCTACGTGCTGTTGAACGCCAGGCGCAACCTGGGTTTCCTGCTGGCCTGTGCGGCGGTGGCGGTTCCGCTGGCGGCAGGCGGCATCGCCATCCTGCAAAGCCAGACGGAGAAGGGCATCACCAAGGACAAGAACACTTCGGGCCGCCTGGAGGCGATCCTGAACCTGGACTTTGACAAGCTGAAGTCGCCCGAGCGCGCGAAGGACCTGGCGGACGGCTGGGAGGCCGTGTTGCAGAAACCTTTGTTCGGCCATGGCACCGGCATGTCGGGGTCGCGCTGGGTGCCGCACAACGAATATGTCTCAATCTGGCTGGAGATGGGCATTCCCGGCCTGCTGCTGTTTGTCGGAACACTGGGCACGATGGTGCTGCGCTGCTTGATGACCGGCGGCCGCGCCGGGTACCTGCTGTTTGCCATCCTGGCCTTCACGCCCGCGGGGCAGGGGAGGATCGAGATGCCGCACTTCTGCCTGGCGATGAGCACGGCGGCGATGATCCTCTGGCCCCGGCGCTACCGCTTGGCCCTGAGCCTGCGAAAACCGGCGACGGCAATGACGGCCAGCAGCACGACCAGCGCCAGCGCCGCCGGGCCCTGGGAGCGCTGAGCCTGCGTCTCCGGCCCCGGAGCGGGCCTGCCTGCGGGAATGACCACAGGCCGGCTGGCTTCTCCGGCGAACAGCACCTGCACCTTCGGCTCGGTCATGCCCGGGGTGGTGGTGAGCAGGATCAGGCTGACCTGGCCGTTGCGTGCGTATTCCAGCGTGAAGCGGTCCGCGCCTTCGGGCACGGCGCCACGAAGCGTGCCGAGCAGGTGCGTTTCAGCCGTGTCCGCCGTGACGGCAAGGCTGGTGGCTCCATCCATGGCCTGCCACTCGATGGAGGGTTCCTTGAGCGCCTCCTTGCCCAGCTGAAACTTCAGCATGCTGCCGACGTGGGAGGTTGCCTGCCGGAAGGTGTCGCGTCGCTGCTCCTCCGACTGGTCCAGGTACCAGGAGGCCGGAACCGGCGGCAGGGAGGCGGGGTTGTCGGAGAGGAAGACGCGCGGGTCGATGTTGACCTTGATTTCAAAGCCGCCGTCCGCGGTGAAGGCGGCCTCGACCGTCATGTTCGGCACCTGGTGCGCATGGACTGCCGAACCAACGATTAGACAGAAAATCAGGGCGGTGAACAGGCGGGCGGGCATCGGCGCTCAGCCTTACTTCGACTCACGCTTCACTTCAAAGCCAAAGGCCGCCTTCGGGTTCATGCGCCTGCGGTCCGCGTCGGTGGGGCCGCCGCCAAACTGGGCCCAGAAATCCTCGGCGAAGGGGTTGAGCTGCGGGCCCACGGCCTTCTCGTTGAGGTCGATCTGACCGGCGAGGGAGGCCCACCAGGCGTCGTAGCCGGCGAGCAGGGACTTCACGACCTCGGGATGCTCCCTGGCGACGTCCTGTTTTTCCGCCGGATCGGCCTTCAGGTCAAAGAGCTGCCAGCCTGAGCGCCTGACCGCGCCTTTCTTGTTCTTCGTGGCCTCATTGACCAGATGATAGCGCGGGGTGCGGATGCTGGCGTTGTCGGCCTTGGCGAGCTGGTAATCCGTGCCTTTTCTCCAGCGGCCGACGTGGGTGAAGAGGGTGCGTTCATCCCAGGCGGCGCCGGGGTTTTCAAGCAGGGGGACGAGGCTGCGGCCCTCGGCCTGCTGCTCCGCCTCGGGGCTGAGCTTCGCCCCGGCGAGCGCGGCCCAGGTGCGGAAGACGTCGATGTGAGCCGTCAGGGCGGGGCAGTCGCCCGGCGTCAGCGTGCCCGGCCAGCGCCAGAAGGACATGGCGCGAGTGCCGCCGAACCAGGGCGAGCCCTTGGCGCCGTGCATGCCGGCGTTGTAGACCTTCACGCCTGCGGTGCCGCCGTTGTCGTTCATGAAGACGACGAGCGTGTTTTGGGCGATGCCCCATTCATCGAGCTTGGCCAGCAGCCTGCCGACGTTTTCGTCGATGTTATGGATCATGCCGAAGAAGTTTTCGGCGGCCTCGCCAAGGTCCCTGCCTTCATAGAGCTTCCGGTCCTCGGGCCTGGCGATGTAGGGGCCGTGGGGGGCGTTGGTGGCGATGTGGCAGTAGAAGGGCTGCCTTCCCTTGACGGACTCGATCCAGCGGGCGGCCTGGGCGAAGAACACGTCCGTGCAATAGCCCTGGGTCTTCACGAAGCGGTCGTTGTGGAGGATGGCCGGGTTGAAGTACTGGTTTCCGGGGGCGTCGCCGCAGCTGCCTGGGTAGCTCTGGCCGATGCCGCCGCCGCCGTGGATGAACTGTTCGTCAAAGCCGCGGGCGGCCGGGCGGTATTCCTTTTCATCGCCGAGGTGCCATTTGCCGAAGATGCCGTTCACATAGCCCGCCGACCTGAGGACCTGGGCGATGGTGACGGCCTTGGGATCCATGCGTTCACGCTCGAGGATGGTGTGGGTGATGCCGTTGCGGAACTCATGGCGGCCGGTCTGGATGGCGCTGCGGGTCGGCGCGCAGGTGGGGCTGACCATGAAGTCCGTGAAGCGCAGGCTTTCGGCGCGCAGCCTGTCGAGGTTCGGCGTCTTCAGGACGGGGTTGCCATGCGCGGAGAGGTCGCCATAGCCCTGGTCATCGGTGAGGATGAAGAGAATGTTAGGCTTTTTGCCGCTGGTTTCGGCGCCATGCAGGGCGAGCAGGGGCAGGAGCAGCAGCAGGGCGGTGGCGTGGAATCGGTTCATGCGGGGGGCGGGTGAACGCGCCGGGTTTCCGACACTTATCAAGCATTCTTCGGGGGGCTTGTGCGGGAGGATTTACATGGCCTTAACACATTCCCTCCAGACAATCCGCAGGGGCGGTCCAAATTGCACTCGTCTCAGCCCTTCGAATTTGAGACAACGCCCGTCAGATTACCGATAATCCCCCCTAGCCATGCCAAGTTTTCGTCCTCGATCGTTTACCCCCCGGGTCGGCATCCTGAACTGCGCCACGGGGGAGCGCATGATTGCGGCATCGATGCCCTTCATCCTGGGAAGCAACGCGGCTGCGGATCTGCGCACCGGGGCTGCATCTCCGTCGGTCCTGGCCACGGTGCAGCAGCGCGGGGACTTTTTTGAGGTGACGGTCCATGCCGAGGCTGGCGCCTCTTCCCTGGTCGACGGGGCGCCGGGCACCCAGTTCATCATGAACCCGGGTGAGGAGCACACGCTGATTGCCTCCGGCGAGGCGCTGGCGTTCAAGTCCCTGCTGGACGAGGCGGCCTGGATCGCCGCCGGGCAGGATCTTTCCTGGCATTTTTACGAGGCTGCGGCCCGTCAGTGGTATGGCCCTTTTGATCATGAGCAGATGGGCGAGCATGTGCGTCTGCAGACGGCGGATCAGGCCGAGGACAACATCATCATGCCCGCCGGGCTGCAGGACGTGGGTTTTTTCGTGAAGGATGTGCGGCACCTGTTTCCCGAGCCGACGGTTTCAGCATCCGCCGAGGAGATGGTGCGGCCGGTGCATGCGGAGCCCGTCAACACGGAGTATGGCGAGTTCACCTGCCCGGTGTGCTGGTTCAAGTTTGACCGCGGGGACGCGATGAACATCGCCGTGCATGCCAGCCTGCGCGGCGACCCGCTGCTGGGTGAGGACGCGATGCAGCGCTTTCACGCCACCCGGTTCAACGACCGCGGCCAGGCGCTCGACGCCCTGGGGCTGGCCGCGCCCGACCTGGCCTGTCCGCATTGCCGCCGCAAGCTGCCGCCCGGGTTCATGGACACGCCGCATCACATCTTCTCGATCGTCGGCGCGCCCTCCTCCGGCAAGAGCTACTACCTCAGCGTCCTGACACGCACGCTGCAGACGAGCCTTTATCAGAACTTCGGCGTGACCTTCCGGGACGCCGACCCTTCGGAGAACGTCATCCTGACGCAGATGCGCACCCAGCTCTTCTCCGCCTCCACACCGGAGGACGCCTTCCTGGCGAAGACGGAGCTGGAGGGCATGCTGTATGAAACCCTGCCGCGCCAGGGGCGGAAGGTGCGCCTGCCGAAGCCCTTTGTCTTCAAGGTCACGCGCAGCCGGGCGCATGACACCGACTTCGCGCTCGTCTTCTACGACAACGCGGGCGAGCACTTTGAGCCGACACGCAACAGCGCCGACTCCCCGGGCGCCCAGCACATCGCCGTGGCCTCGGGCATCTTCTTCCTGTTTGACCCGCTGCATAACACGGAGTTTCGCGCGCGGCTGAGGGGCATCCGCGATCCGCAGATTCAAAGCCGCCGCCTTGACCAGCAGGATGTCATCCTGGCCGAGACGGAGGTGCGCATCAAGAACGTGCTCGGCCTGGATTCGCGGCAGACGATTGACACGCCGTTTGCGGTCATGGTGGGCAAGAGCGACACCTGGGAGCATCTGCTGGGGGAGTCCGCCCTGCTGCCCTGCGTCGAAAAAGGCGCGCTGCTTCAGGAAAACGTGCGGCTGAACTCCGGGCGGATCCGCGGGCTGCTGCTGGAGCTCTGCCCTGCCATCGTCGCCAACGCCGAGGCCATCTCTTCAAACGTGGCCTACTTCGCCATCAGTCCGCTGGGATGCTCGCCGGTGCAGTTCACGGACAGCGAGGGGCACGTCCGCATCGGTCCGGATCCGCAGAACATCCAGCCGAGGCAGGTCGAGGTGCCGAGCCTGTGGGTGCTCTCGCAGCTCGCGCCGGAGGTGGTCACCGTGCGGTGACCTTGCGAAAGCAGGCGTTCCCCAGCCGAACCAACATTGTAACAAAATTCACCCATGGCCCTGCAGCTCGTCTACACCTCCGCCCCGCGCCTTCTGGAAGCGGGCCGGACGGGCTTTGGCACGGTGGCGAGGCACCGGGCGGCGGGGGGGCTGCTGGTGGCGGCGGTGGAGCGGGTCTCGCAGTTCGGGCGCTCGGCGGGGCAGAATCCGCGCCGCGTCGTGCTCAGCCACCGCATCCTTCACGCCGGGGCGTCGAGCCACCATGTCTTCAGCTGCATCCGCGACGCCGGGTCGGATTACACGGGCAGAACCAGCCACCTTGCGCATCATCTCATTGCCGACGCCCGTGAGGTCCGCGCGGCGGCCGAGGCGGGCCTGACGCCCGCCGACATTCTCCGGCAGATGCCCTGGCGCAGCTCCTGGAACGAGGCCCCGCGGTTTTTTGAGCCTGACGAGGAGGTGTCACTGACCTCCTTCCGGCCGATGCGCACGGCTGGCGCCTGGGAGAGGCTCACCCACAACGCCGCTCATGCCCTGCTGCCTGCGCAGTCCCAGCGCTGCCTGCTGCTGCTGCCGGGTGAGGAGGGGGCGCTGGACCTGTTCAGCGAATCCCTGGGCGCCCTGGCGGAGCTGCCGGCCTGGCTGGTGACCTTCACCACGCATGTCGAGCCGGCGGACGACCTTGCGGACATCCGTTGGATCGCCCTGGCTCATGACTCGCCGCTGCGGCCGCAGGTGGAGTCGGCGTCGCGAACCCTCTTTGATCTCACGATGCCGGGCTCGCTGCCCGCGCCTCGGGCGGCCGAGGTGAGACTGGCGCCGGTGGCTGCCGTGCCGACGATGGTTTCGCCACCGCTGCCGACGGTCAGGCTGGATGAGCCGCGTGTCGTCGTGCCTCTGCCGCCGTTGTTTGCCGAACCTGCGCCCCGCGCCAGGAAGTCGTCCTGGCCGTATGCGCTTGCGGCTGTCGTCGTTGCGGTGGCTGGCACGGCTTCCTTCCTGCTTCTTCCCAGGCTTCCGGGCCTGTTTTCCATGAGGCCTGCAGGGGCTGAGGTCGCCATCGATCTGGCCCGCAGCATTGACGAGCTCTGGCAGAAGCACCGGCTGAGCCTTCCCGACACGCGGAACTGGCTGAAGTCCCAGGCGGATCCTTCCCTGGTTGAGGCGCATCGCGAGACGCTCGGGCAGATCCTTGCGGCGATTCGTGAGCCGCTGCGTCCGCTGGAGGTGCGGATGCCGGAGCGGACGCAGAATGATTTTGTGGACCTGGTGACGCATTTCCGCGCCTGGCAGAAACTGGTGCAGCAGGGGGTGCGGGATCCTCAGTGGTCCGGCGAAGATCCTGGCGCCCTTCAGGCGGCGGCCCTTGTCGCCTTGAGCCGTTTGAAGGACGAGTGGGCCAGGGTCACGCAGGCCATGCAGGCGGTGCCGGAGATGCCCGATGTGCTTCAGATGGAAATACACAACCGGATCATCAGCCGGCTGTCAGGCACCTCTGCTCCCGTGAAGGGCCGGCCGACGGAGTGGCTGGAGCTGCTGAATTTGACTCGTACGCCGGATGCGCCGGGTCTGGGGTGGACCTCCAGTTGGGAGCTGGTGGTGAAGCCTGCGGAGCTGCTGACTGCGGCGGACCGTGAGGCTTTGAGCGAGGCGTCCCGGCTTCCGGACATGCCCGCCTGGCTGCGTGAACAGGTCCGTCGTCAGCTTCAGTCGGCGGGCGGGGAGAAGGCTCCGATGACGGTGGGCAGGCCCAGGGTTTCCGAGACGGCTCCGACCGTGCCTGCCGAGCCCGCAGTGCCGGCTGACGGACCGACATCATCGCATCCTCGTTTCATCGTCATCGAAAACTCCCTGCTGCCTCTGCCGCAGGCGTTGGAGCAGCTTCCCGCGCTTCCGCTGGAGCCGGACATGCGGGTGTTTATCGGTTCCGTTCGTGAAGAGGAAACCGGCCTCACTCTTTTGCGCCAGCTGGGGGCGGCAGGGGTTTATCGCAAAAGCTTCAATGACCAGCAGACGCTGGAGTTTCGCCAGCGTCGCCTGATCAGGCTGCCGGATGCGACGGCGGCGTCACGCATCATCGGGCGTTCGGCGGACGGCGTGCGGGTGCTGTTTGAAGTCATCGTGCTGCCAAAGGCGGCGGATCTGGTGGATGCCTGGCCGTCTTCACCGGCCTTCACCTTTGCGAGCGAGGTGGAGAAGACCGCCACGGTTCTGGATGCATTGGCGGCGCGCTGGCTCGGCAGCCTGGTGATTGTCGGCGGCCCGCCGCTGCGGCTTCAGAACGTGGATGATCCCGCCAGGCGTTACCGGTTGAAGAATGATGGACGTCGTTTTCTGGTGGAGGCTGATCTTCCCCCCACCTCGGACAGCGCGGTGCGTGCCCGGCTGGCCTCGGTCGACCAGGAGCTTGAATCGCTGCGCCAGGGCATCCGTTTTGACGAGCAGCGGCGCGCCGAGATGGCGGCGAGCAACCTGAGCAGGGCGGTGAAGGAGGAGCAGTCCCGCCGTCTGGATGAATCACTCGCAGTCCGTCAGCAGCGCCTGCTGCAGCTGGAGGAGGACCGGAAGCGCCTCGTGCCGAATTCACCGCAGTTCCTTGGAGTTCCCAGGGGCAGCTACTCGCTGTTCGCGGGTTTGCGCAGGCTGTGCGAAGTGAGAATTGAAGCCCCCCCATGAAGCCCCCCACCGACATCATCGACCTCATTCGTTCCACCCTTCAGACGGGTGTTGTCTCCGGCGCGGTGGAGCATGCGGCGGCGGCTTATGCGCGGCTCTGCCAGGACTGTGAGGCACGGCTGGAGCGCATCGCGGCGATGCTGGACAAGGGCAGTGACTACCAGGCCCTGCAGGCGTCGGAGGAGGAACCGCCGCTGCTGGAGCTTGCCGGGGTGCTGAGTTTTGGCGGTGAAAAGGCGTGGTTTGACTTCTGCCAGGCCAATCATCTGGCCCTGGCCCCGCGTCTGGATGCCAGGACGGTGCTGGCGCTGGAAAGGCTGTATGCCCAGGGTGTGACGGCCAATCACCCGCTTTACAAGGATTTCCGGGCTGCCGTACTGTCGAGGGAGAATGAAAAGGCGCTGCGCATCATTCGCACGATCCTCAAGCTCAACCCTTCGGATGAAAACGCACGTTCGGAGCTTCAGCGACTGGAGAACAGGCGCTGGCAGGAGCTGGCGGATGAGCTGTCCGCAGCGATGAAGACGGATGATGAAGAGCGCATCGCGGGGCTTGTCGAAAGAATTCAGGAAGCCGTGCCCGAGGCGCGTCGTGCGGCCCTGCCGGAACTTGTCCGGGCCGAGGGCATCCGCAGGTCGCTGCGCCAGCGCCAGGCCTGGGAGAAGATCCCGGAGTTGCTCGGCAAGGCGGAGGCTCATGAGCGTGCGGGTGAATGGGAGGAATCGGCGCAGGCCTGCGACCAGGTCAGAGAACTTGCCGTGGCTCATGGCATCGAGCTTGCCGGCAGTCAGAAGGCGGCCTTTGAATCCATCAACATGAGCTGTGTGCAGAAGCGCTCGGCGGCCGAGCTTCGGCGCAGGTTTGAACGGGCGCTGAGCGGTTTCACGGCTTTCACCCAGGAGGCGGAGACGCGGCTTCTCACGGGCATGACGCGATCGCTCGCCGAGTCGGCCGCCCTGGATGAATCCTTTGTCAGGCGCTGGCGTGATCTTGAAGCCTTCGGCCTGCCTGTGCCTGAGGATGTCCTGTCGAAGCTGCGGCAGGCGGGATTGAAAATACGCTCGAACCTCGAGCACGTGCAGCGAGGCCGGCGCATGAGATCCCTGCTGTCGGCAGCCCTGCTTGTGGGCTTTCTGCTCAGTCTGGCGGCGGTGGCCTGGCATGGATGGCAGGCCAGGGCCTTTGCGCTGGAGCTTTCAAGCTACCGCGCCCGTCAGCTCGCCGAGCCTGCGGCCCGGCTGGTGTCGAGCCTGAGAACCGAGCAGCCTCTTCTTCTGCGCTGGCCCTATCTGCGGACCAAGGTCGAGGAGACCGATGCATGGACGGGGCAGGGACGCGGCCTTCTGGCCCAGGCGGATGTGGCCTTGAAGGCGCTGGAGACTGAGATCGACGTGCTCAAGCCTGGCGAGATGCTGCGGCGTCTGGAGGATGCCAGGGGGCTGGTCGCCCAGCTGCCTGCGGATCTTGCCACAGCCGCCGGCCAGCGGGTCGCCGCCCTGAAGACGAAAAGCGGAGTGAAGCTGGCGGGGATGGCCGAGGCGCGCACGGCCGACACCCGGGAGAAGCTCGGGCGGATCAGCCCGGCGCTCAGGGAGGAGCTGAGCCATGAAAAGCCGGTGGCGCAGGTGGTTGCATCTTTGGCTAGGCTGGAGGCTGAGCTGGCCGGGCTTGAGATCCTGGCCAGGCCTGAGACCGAGGAGCTGCGTCTGCCCGCCGATCTGGAGGCGCAGGTCAGGGCGGCGAGGCAGCGGGTGGATGCCTTCAAGGCGGATGTGGAGCGTTTCAATGAGATGAGGGACGCGAGCGCCAGGGTCACAAGCCTGACGGAATATCGCGCCGTGCTCGCCCGCTGGCAGGACATCCCCTTTGTCGAGGCGGCCTCCGCGGCGTCGGTGCTGAACCGCCTGCCGACGGAGGAGCAGTTTCTGGCCTTGTTGATGGCTGGTGGCGACCTGGCGATGTGGAAGGCCTGTGTTGAGGATGCCGGCGGACAGTCCATGCATCCGGAAACGCCGCAGGAGGGGGACTTGAAGACGCTGCTGGCGCTGCGTGATGATCCCGGGCTCAACAGCGTGTGGGAGAACGTGGTGGTCGATCATTCCACCGGCCGCGGCAGGCGCAGCGTCTGGAGCCTGGGGCCGTTGGTGGAGTCTCGGGTGGCGGACACGCAGCAGCGCTGGAGCGGCAGGGCCTTTGACCCGCATCCTCAGGACACGGGGGCGGCCTTTGTGCCGCTGGAGTTCAAACGTTTGGTCATCGGCGGCGGCAGCCCTCAGGGGCAGAGCGTGGTCAGTTCAAAGCCCAGCGCCACGGGCAATCTGATCAAGAACCTGCAGCTGGACCGGATGACGGATGCGAATGGCGAGCGCTTTGAGCGCAGCCTGCTGGAGCTCCTGGACCGGCTGATGGCGGACGGTGGCGCGCCTTCGGTCGCCAAAGCCTACGTCATGCTGGAGCTGGAGCGCCTCACCCGGGAGCGCCCCTTTGCCTGGGGGCTGCATCTGACCCCGACGCTTCGCGCCGATCTTGCGGAGCTGCATCGCCGGGTCGGAGATTATCCGTTGCGTGGAGATGACTGGATGCTGCCGAAGGTGCGGGAAAAGCTGGGCGGTGCGTTGGACGATTATTTTGCAGCACGCCAGGGCCGTCAGTATGAGAAGGAGGCCCAGGCCAGGCGCCTGCTCGTCATGCGTGTCAACGCCGCAGGTGTGAAGCTGGGGGGATATGTCGACACGGACCGAAAGCTGAGGGTGAGCCAGGCGGGACGCAGCGCTGCGGAGTTCTGGCTGCCGCTCAAGTCTGGTCCCCGGCTTCTCAAGGCAGGCGACGCCGAGGCGCCCGAGGGCGTGCCCGGCCTGACGCCGCTGCTGTTTCTGCCTTTGGACCGCCAGGAGCTGATGAGGAACTACCATGCGGCTTTGTCTGATCCGGAGCAGGGGCGGGCGGCTTCTTCCGAGGTGGAGGATCCCTTTTTGAAACCATGAGCGAGGCCTTGCATCAGCTTCAGTGGCGTGGCCGGATCGTGGGTCCGTGGCCGCTTGCACGGATTCGTGAGGCTCTGTCGAATGGTGAGGTGCATTCGTTGTACCAGATTCACGTGGAAGGCCGGTGGCTGCTGCTGCGGGATCATCTGGAGGCGCTGGACGCCGTTGAGCTGGAGCACAAGGCAGCGAGTCTGGGGGAAGGCCGGAGGCGCCAGGAGGAGACGAAGCCTGAGACGATGAAGGTGGCGGGACAACGGCATCCTGGACTCGCCTCCAAGCCTGACCCTTTTGGCAGGCCGCCGCCGGTTTTCGTCAAGCAGGCCCCGATGCATGCGGCGTCAGAGACCTCGATGGAAGGCTCGCGGCAGGCTCATGAGGATGCGCCGACATGCTGGCTGGCCGTCGCCGCCTTTGTCGTGGCCTGCACGGGTTTTGTGCCCTACCTCAACCTGGTCTGCTGGCTGCCCGGCATCGTGCTGGGGCACCTCGCGCTGCGCCGCATCCGCCGCAACCCGCTGCTGGAGGGGCGCGGGCTGGCCTTGGGCGCCGTCATCATGGGGTATGCGCTGCTTGTGTTCGCGTTGCTGTCGGCCATTTTCGATCCCGCCCTTTTTCAGCGTGTCTTCCCCATCAGGGATGTTTGAACTCTTTTTGAATTCGCATGGAATCCAACCCCTTCTCCTCCTCCCCGATGCTCATGCTGAGCTGGACGCGCATGGATCCGGAGCGCCGCATCGGCTTTTCCGGCGGGCGCTTCACCTCGCCTAACAAGTTCCTGGCCTTTCTTGCGGGGCTGTTGCTGACCGTGGGCTTTTATGCAGCGCTTTACCTGCCCGGCATGCCTCAGTGGCTGAATGACATGTTCACCCGCCGCGGCCCCTGTCCCTATCCGACGATGCTGCTGTTCTTCTGGGCGCTGGCGCTGCTCCTCATGAAATGGAGGAAGCTGGATCTGCAGAAGCGCGCGGAGAAGCTGCCGGTCATGCCTCAGCAGCCCGACTTCGAGCTGACGCCGGTCACGGCCCGGGCGGTGCGTGAACGCATGAGCGCGATCGTGGACGACCCGAGTCATTTCATCCTGCTGAACCGCATCGACCTGGCGCTGGCCAACCTGCACAACATCGGCCACACCGCCGATGTGGCGGCGATCCTGAAGATCCAGGCGGAGAATGACGAGGCGCAGATCGCCTCCAGCTATTCGATGATCCAGGGCTTCCTGTGGGCGATTCCGGTGCTGGGTTTCATCGGCACGGTGCAGGGTCTCAGCCAGGCCATCGGCGCCTTTGCGACCACGCTGGCGGCGGGTGCCGACATGACGGCCTTGCGCGCCTCGCTGCAGAACGTCACCGGCGGGCTTGCCACGGCTTTTGAAACCACGCTGGTGGCGCTGGTCTGCGCCTTGATCCTGCAGCTTCTTCTGAGCTGGCTGCAGAGCCGGGAGTCGGAGTTTCTCGACGCCTGCAATGACATCTGCCACAAGAACGTGGCGGGCAGGCTGAGGCTCAACGGCCAGCTTTGAGGAGCCGTGTGAACTGGCAATGCTCCGTCCTGTGCGTCCATGAAACCCTTCAACCCAGCCTGAACCGCTCATGCGTCCACGATTTGGCAGACAGGCGGGCGGGATCAGCTTCTTCGCCTTTCAGGACATCATCACCGGCACCTCGGGCTTCCTGATCGCGCTGGCGCTTTTCCTGGCGTTGAACCTGGATGAAAAGCTGACCGAGGGCGCCGGAGGACAGCCGCTGGCCAAGCGGCAGGAAGAGCTGAAGTCGATGCAGGCGCAGATCCTGTCGCTGAAGCAGCAGGTGGCCGACTGGGAGCAGCAGCCGGGGCTCGATGTGACGACGGTGCGCCGGATGATCGGTCAGTTGAAGACCAGCATCGCCGAACTGGATGCACGGCCGCTTCCCGGTTTGAACCAGAATGCGGACGCCACGGGCAGGGATGCGATGCTGCGGGCGGAGAAGAAGAAGCTGCTGACGCGCCTGGACGCGGTGAACGCCTCCATCCGGAAGGGGGCGTTGCTTTCCTCCGGGCTGCTGAAGGACATCCCCGACCTCGAGAACAAGCTGGTGGATGAACAGAGTTCCCTGCGGCGGGCGAGGCAGCGCCGCAACGTGGTCACGTTGATTCCTGAGAGGGATGGCACCCGGAAGCAGCCGGTGCTGGTGCTGGTGCAGGGGTCGCTCATCCGGCTTCAGCGGGCGGATGGTGCGCCTGCGGTCACGGGGTCGGTGAAGGAGCTGTCCGCCTACCTTCGTCAGACAAAGCCGGCCACGCATTATGTTGTGCTCTATTTCAAGCCGTCGGGGGCAATGCACTTCGAGACCCTGAAACGCTTGGTGCGAGCCGAGGGTTATGAAATAGGCTATGATGTCATCCCGGAGGAGACGGACGTCGAGTTCAGCAACGAGGCCTCGGTGAAAGGAGGCCGGCCATGAGACGGAGGCTTCATGCGGGCGGCCAGGACAGCCTGGAGCTGCTGCTCGACACGCTTTGCAATGTTTTCGGGGGCATCATCCTCATCGCCTGCCTGCTGGCGATGCTCAGCCGTCCGCAGCCTGAGACGAGACCGGTGGCGGAGGCTTCCGACCTGGAGTCGGGCATCGTGCTGGAAAAGAAGATCGAGCAGGCGCGTGCCGAGCTGGATGGACTGCAGAAACGGCGTGCGGAGCTGCAGCGTGAGGACGATCCTTCGCTGAAGCCCCTGATGCAGGAGCTGCAGGCGCTCAAGCGCACGGCGGAGGAAAAGCGGCAGAAGATCGCCGAGCAGGATGAGCTGGCGGCGAAGAAGGCCGAGCAGCTCATGCGGGATGCGAGCACCGAGATTGCCCGGCTGCGCAGCGAGGTGCAGGAGGCGGAGCAGAAGCTTGGGGTCGTGAACAAGGAGACGGAGGCTGCGCGTCAGCGGCATGAGGCGCTGAGAAAGCAGCTGACCGACCTGCAGCTGGAGCTGGAAAGCGTGAAGGATCTCAAGGTGGAGAAGCTGCGTTTCCCTCGTGAGAGGCAGTCCGAGAAGCTGCCCGCGCCGGTGATCGTGCGTCACGGGCAGGTTTTTCCGCTCTATGACGCGGAGGGCAGGCCGGCGCCCGGGGTGACTCATGCCCGATCGGCGGATGGGAAATCCACGGCGGTTCCGCTGGCGGGCATGGGGCTGATGCCAGTGCGGGATGCGAAGAGGCTGCGTGAGTTTCTTCCCAAACTGGTGCGGGGCGGGCGTTATCTGACGATCTATGTCTATCCGGACTCCTTTGCGACGATGCGAGAGCTGAAAAAACTGATCTTCGAACTGGGGCTCGAATATGGCCTGGAGATCTGCGATGAGCACCGTGTGCTGGTTTTTGGCGCGAATGGAGCGAAGCCGGCGCCGCTTTAAACGCAAAGCTTGAAGCCTGAAGCTGAATCGGCGGCTGATTACATTTCCAGGCGGGCGTCGGTGCAGAAGGCGTCGACATCGGCCTGGGTGGTGGCCCAGGAGCACATGAGGCGGGAGCCGCCGCCAATGAAGCTGTAGAACTGCCAGCCGCGTGATTTCAGGCCGGTCTTGAGCTTGTCGGGAAGGCGGGCGAAAACGGCGTTGGCGTCGACGGGATAGAGAATCTGAACACCCGGAATTTTTCCCAGGTTGTCCGCCAGCTGTCTGGCCAGGGTGTTGGCGCGTGCGGCATGGGTCTGCCAGACGTTGTCGCTGAGAATGCGCAGCCACTGGGCGGAGATGAAGCGCATCTTGGAACAGAGCTGGCCCGCCTGCTTGCAGCGGTATTCAAAGTCACGGGCGAGGGCCTTGTCGAAGAAGACGACGGCCTCGGTCACGGCCATGCCGAGCTTGGTTCCGCCGCAGCAAAGGACGTCCACACCGGCGCGCCAGGTGATCTCCGCCGGCGTGGCGGTGCCGCCGGCGAGGGCGTTAAAGAACCTGGCTCCGTCCATGTGCACATGCAGGCCGTGCCTTTTGGCCAGCTCGCAGAGCCCGGCGATTTCACCTGGGCGGTAGACCGTGCCGAGTTCGGTGCTCTGGCTGAGGCTGAGCGCCCGGGGGCGCGGGTAATGCAGGTCGGTGCGGTGGGTGATGAGCCGTTCGACATCCACCGGGTCGAGCTTACCCAGCTGGGATTTTGCCGTGAGCAGCTTGCTGCCGTTGGAGAAGAATTCGGGGGCGCCGCACTCGTCGGTCTCCACGTGGGAGAGATCGCTGCAGATGACGCTGTGATAGCTCTGGCAGAGGGAGGCCAGGGCGAGGGAGTTGGCCGCGGTGCCGTTGAAGACGAAGAACACTTCGCAGTCGGTTTCGAAGAACTCCCGGAAGCGTTCACAGGCCCGGGCGGTGATGCTGTCGGCGCCGTAGCTGGGCTGGTAGCCTGCGTTCGCCTCCTCCAGGGCCTGCCAGGCCTCGGGGCAGATGCCGGAGGTGTTGTCAGAGGCAAAATGATACCTGGGTTCAGCGTGCACGGATGGTTTTTTCCAGGGGTTGAAGGAAGACCCAGAGGCCGCAGACCAGCAGGGTGAAGTCGCGGATGATGAGCTCGAGGTAGTTGCTCGCGGATGCCTCGGTGTCGCCGCCGAAGCAGCCGCAGCGGATGTCGGTGCCCTGGAACCAGGCGATGGCGATGGCGACGAGGAAGACCAGGAGA
>CAZXPU010000115.1:17986-18356 GCA_964642905.1 uncultured Prosthecobacter sp. | reverse complement strand
CCCCAGATTGATCCCTGCGGCGAATGGTTTGAACGTGCGGTTCATGGTGACGAAGCCGCGGCCGCCCATCTTTACCGTCACTGCGTGCCCCGGCTGAAGGGCTGGCTGGCGGCGCGCATTCCGGAAACACAGGCCGCCGACCTTGCCCATGACGCCCTGGCCCTGGCCTTCCGCAAGCAGCACCTCTTCAAGCAGGGCACCTTCTTCATGCCCTGGCTCCGCACCCTGGCCTGGCGCGCCGCGATCAATCAGTCACGCAATCAGTCGCGTGAAAAACGGCGCGTTCTCGCCTGGGTTCAGCAGCAGCAGGTCGTCGGCGTCGGCGAGCCCCCCCGCGCCGAGCGCCGGCGCAATGCGCGAGACCGCGGGG
>CAZXPU010000115.1:0-17976 GCA_964642905.1 uncultured Prosthecobacter sp. | reverse complement strand
TCCCTCGGGGGGGGGGCGGGCGGGGGCCCCGCCGCCGCCGGGCCCCCCCCCCCCCCACCCCGCCCTGGACGAGCTCCGGCTCAATGCGCTCGACCGCTGTCTCTTCTCACTGCCTTCTTCCCAGCGCCGCCTGGTGGACCTGCATTACCGCCAGGGGCGCACCAGCCAGTCGATCGCCAACGAACTCGGCCAGAGCCGCAGCGCCGTGGCGGTCGGCCTGATGCGCATCCGTCACAAGCTGCGCAACAACCTCACCTGCCTCGAACATGAAGCATGACCATTTGGTAATGAACGAACATCCGGCCGCCGCGCCCGTTCTTATCCATCGTCACATCGTCCCCATGCGGTTCACCCCCTTCCAGCGCCTGATCGCCTGCCTGCTTCTGATGGCCTATGCCATCACGGGCACCTCGATCATGCCTGCCGCCATGGCCCTGATGGCCTGGATGGATGGCGGACATTCCGTGCGGGTGGTTCAATCCGAAACCGGAACCCGGGTGACGCTTCACCACAACTCCGATGACTACACGCCGGACGTTGAGGATCATTCCTCCCCTCTCGCCAGGGTGCTCGTCAGCCTCTGCAGCGCCTCCGACAGCGGCGATCATCAGATGACTTCATCCAGCATCGAGGCCGGGACCCGGCTCGAGCGCGAGGAGCAAGCTTCTTCGGTCAGGAAGTCTCCTGAACTGAACCTGCCCGCAACCTTCCAGCACAGGCTGACACTCCAGCCGGTGCGTCATGAAAAGCGTCACACGGCCCCAAGGCTGGATGAACCGCCGTTGATGAAAGACGGCCTGCGCACGCTTTCGACCGTGCGCCTGTTGATCTGAGGACTGGCCGGAGCACGCCTCCGGAAGAGATGCCCGTTCAGGCGTGAAGCCGCAGCCCGAAGGCTGCCCGCCCCCTGCCTGAAAACACACGCCAGCAGGCGTGCTGATGCAGCCCCTCATCACCAGCCCCAGATCGATCCATGAAACTTTCCCCATCCCCCTTTCTAACGTCCCTGACCTTGCTCGCCGCCCTTCATCTTCAGGCGGCCTCCAACTCCGCCCTGACCTCTTCCGACCTCGTCTCCGAAGCCCTCCAGAAAAACCCCGAAGTCCGCTTCTACGAGGCCGAGATCCACGCAGCACGCGGCGGCCGCAAATCCGCCGGCCAGCTCGCCAACCCCGAGTTCAACGCCTCCTACGGCGGCATGGCCATCGTCTCCCAGGTCGATGGCATGGCCTGGAGCGCGACCATCTCCCAGACCTTTGACTTCCCCGGCCGCATGTCCCTGCGCAAGGCCATCGCCGACCAGGACATCGAGCTTGCCCAGCTCGGCCTGCTTCAGTTCAAGTCCCAGCTTGCCAACGAAGTCCGCGCCCGCGCCGGTGACGTGATCCTGCTACGACGCAAGGAGGACGCGGCGCGCAGCGTGCGCGAACGCCTCGAAGCCCTCGTCGAAGTCCTCATCCAGCGCGATTCAGGCTCCGTCAGCGCCCTGCTGGAACGACGCATCCTCGAGGCCACGCTGCTGAACAGCGACCGCGTCCTCACCGACGCCTCCAAGGCGGCGCGCGAAGCCTCGGCCGCCCTCGCCGTCCTCTGCGGCCGCAGCCCCGAGGACCAGGTCCGCCTCGGCGGAGCCGTCACCAGCTTCCCCGAGGCCCCGGGCCTTGAGAACCTCAAGCAGCAGGCCGCGCTAACCAACTTTGATCTTCAGCAGAAGCGCCTCAACGTCGCCAAGCAGGGCCTGAAGGTGGACCTCACCAGGTCCGAACGCTGGGGCAACATCACCTTCGGCCCCTACATGGCGGGCCAGACCGCCGGCAACACCCAGCTGGAAGCAGGCTTTGTCTTTTCCATCCCCCTGCCGCTCTGGAACAAGAACAAGGGCAATGTCGAGGCCCAGCAGGCGCGCACCCAGCAGGCCGAGGTGCTGCTGAAAGCCACCCTGCGCGACCTGGAGCGCGACCTCGCCGTCGAACGCGCCGCCTACCTCGCCGAGCTGGACGCCCTGTCACGCTGGCGCCCGGAAAGCGAAGGCCAGTTCTCCGATGCCGCCAGGCAGGCCGACGAACACTTCCGCCTCGGCGCCGTCCCCGCCGCCACCTACGTGGAAATGCAGCGCGGCTACCTGGACGCCATCGACAGCCTCATCGAGTCACGTCGCAACGCCTGGAGGCACCGCATGGCGATCGAGCGCCTCACCGGAGCACCGCTCACCGGCGGCTCAGTCACCCCTCAACTCACCACCCGCTGAGCCATGATCTCCTCCATCATCGAGTTCTCGCTGCGGAACCGCTTCCTGGTCGTCATGGGGGCGCTCCTTCTGCTCGGCGCGGGTGTCTTTTCCGCCATGCACCTGCCGGTGGACGCCGTGCCCGACATCACCAACACCCAGGTGCAGGTCAACACCGCCGTCGCCGGCCTCGCCCCCGAGGAAACCGAAAAGCTGGTGACCTATCCCCTGGAGCTCGCGCTGGCGGGCATCCAGGGCGTCGAGGAGTTTCGCTCGCTCACCAAATCCGGCCTGTCCCAGGTCACCCTCGTCTTCCGCGACGGCACGGACATCTTCCGCGCCCGCCAGCTGGTCAGCGAGCGCCTTGTGCAGGTGGATCTGCCGGCCGGCATGAACCCGCAGATGTCACCCATCAGCACCGGCCTTGGCGAGATCCTCTACTACACGCTCGACTTCAAGAAGGACTCGGCGCGGCGCAAGGAGCCCCGCGAACGGCAGCTCATGGATCTGCGTGACGTCCATGACTATGTCGTGAAGCCCTTCCTGCGCACGGTCCCGGGCGTTGCCGAGGTCAACAGCAGCGGCGGCTATGAACGCCAGCTCGTGATCCTTCCCAAGCCGGAGGCCCTGACCAGCGCCGGCATGACCTTCGGAGAGCTCGCCGAAATCATCGGCATGAACGTGGACAACGCCGGCGGCGGCGTCATCGAGCGCGGCGCCGACCGTGTGCTCATCCGCGGCGTCAGCAAGGTCGCCAGCGCCGCGGACATCGCCAACCTCCCCGTGAAGTTCGCGGCGGCCGTGGAGCCCCTGCGTGTCAAGGACCTGGCCGAGGTCGGCGTCGGCAGCAACGTCCGCACCGGCTGCGCCGTGGAAAACGGCGAGGAGGCCGTGCTCGGCACCGTCATGATGCTCGTCGGCGAAAACAGCCGCATCATCAGCAAGCGCGTCGAGGCCAAGCTCGCCGAGCTTCAGAACAAGCTCCCCCCCGGGATGGAAATCCGCACCCAGTATGCCCGCAGCGAGGTGGTGGACCGCACCGTCGACACCGTGAAGCACAACCTCTTTGAAGGGGCTGTGCTCGTCGTCGTGGTCCTCCTCCTGCTGCTGGGCAACTGGCGTGCGGCACTCATCGTGGCCATGGCCATCCCGCTCTCCTTCCTCTTCGCCCTCATCGGCATGACCTTCGGCGGCGTCTCCGGAAACCTGATGTCGCTCGGCGCCGTCGACTTCGGCCTCATCATCGACGGCGCCGTCGTCATGGTGGAAAACATCGTGCGCGTGATGGGTGAGCGCCAGCACCAGCTCGGCCGCCGCCTCAACTCCAAGGAACGCCTCGCCGCCGTGCGCGAGGCGGGCGATCAGGTCGGCAGCCCGATGTTCTTCGGCGTGCTCATCATCACGCTCGTCTACCTCCCCATCCTCGCCCTCACCGGCATCGAGGGGAAGATGTTCCACCCCATGGCCATCACCGTCATGCTCGCCCTCGGCGGCGCCCTCGTGCTCGCCCTGACCCTCATGCCCGCCCTCTGCTCCCTGCTGCTGCGCGGTGACATCAGTGAAAAGGACAACTTCCTCATGCGCGCCGCCAAGTCCGCCTACGAGCCGCTGCTCGGCCTGGCCTGGCGCATGCGCTGGGGCGTGGTCGTCATCGTCTCGGGCCTGCTCGTCGGCACCGTCCTGCTCTTCCTCAGCCTCAAGCAGGAGTTCGTGCCCACCCTCAACGAGGGCTCCTGGACCGCCATGGTCTACCAGCCCGCCAACACCAGCCTGAAAACCTCGCTCGAACGCTGCATCAAGACCCAGCGCTACCTCCTCGACAGGGTCCCCGAGGTCACCCGCACCTTCGCCCGCATCGGCACCAGCGAGGTCGCCACCGACCCGATGTCCCCCGGCGAATACGACCTCTACATCTTCTACCGGCCGCAGTCGGAGTGGCGGAGGGAAAACGGCCGCCCCGTCAGCCGAGACCGCCTTGCCGAGCTGGTGCGCGAGGACCTGGCCAGGGAGGTGCCCGAGCAGGACTACGACTTCGCCCAGCCTATCCAAATGCGTTTCAATGAAATGCTCGAAGGCTCCCGAGCCGACCTCGCCGTGCGCATCTTCGGCGATGATTATGACACCATGGAGAAGCTGGCGGGCCGGGTGAAAACCATCCTCGAAGGCCTGGAAGGCACCAGCAACGCCGAGTTTGAAAGCCAGGGCCGCGTGCCCGTCCTCGAGATCCGCGTGGACCGTGCCGCCATGCTGAAATACAACGTCGAGGCCGCCCAGGTGAACGCCGCCATCACCACCGCCATGGCCGGCCACACCGCCGGAACCCTGATCGAGCACAACCGTCGCCGCTCGATCGTCGTGCGCCTCCCCGAGAGCCTGCGCAACAATCCCGAAACCCTGAAGGCCCTTCCCGTGCGCACCCAGGACGGAGGCCTCATCGCCCTCGGCAGGCTGGCTGAATTTGTCGAGGTCCCGCAGGTCGATGCCATCGGCCGTGAATCCGGCAACCGCCGCGTCGGGCTGAACGTCGACCTTGCCGGCGGCACGGACAGCGAGGCCTATGTGAACGCCGCCCGCGAAAAGATCCGCTCCGGCATCGAAATACCGGAAGGGTATCGAGTGGAGTTCGGCGGCCAGTTTGAGCACCTCCAGGAGGCGCGTCAGCGGCTCGCCATCGTCGTGCCGCTGGCCCTGCTGCTCATCTTTGTGCTGATCCACAGCGCCTTCAAAAGCGTCGGTCAGACCCTCATCATCTACACGGGCATCCCCCTCGCCATCACCGGCGGCGTCGCGGCGCTCTGGATGCGCGGTCTGCCGTTCAGCATCAGCGCCGCCATCGGCTTCATCGCCCTCTGCGGCGTCGCGGTGCTCAACGGCGTCGTGCTCATCAGCTGCTTCAACCAGCTCCGCAACGAAGGCCGCAACGCCGCCTCCGCGGTGACGGAAGGCAGCCTGCAACGTCTCCGCCCGGTGCTGATGACGGCCCTCGTCGCCAGTCTCGGCTTCATCCCCATGGCCGTCAGCGAGGGCGCGGGAGCCGAGGTTCAGCGCCCTCTCGCCACGGTCGTCATCGGCGGCATCGTCAGCAGCACCTTCCTCACCCTCTTCCTCCTGCCTCTGCTGTATCGCTGGCTGATGTCGAGCCCCTCCCGTGTGTCCGCCCACGATCCAGAGCCCTCCGTCTCCGCCGTCCAGGCCGCCTGAACCCACCCCGCCCCTCCCCTGCCATGAAAACACTCCCCCATTCCCTCAGGATCCTGCTGACGGCGCTTGTCACGCTGGCCGTCAGCGCCACCGCCTCCGACAACGTCAGCCTTCAGGTGGACATGAAGGGTCTTCACAAGCCCCACGCCGGCAATGACAGCAGCGAGGAACATCATCGCTGGCTGGAGATCACCGCCTCCGCCATGAGCCTCGACCAGCCAAAGTCCATCACCCTCGAATGGTGCTTCTTTGCCGACAACCTCTCCACAGGAAAGGTCGTCGAACATGCCCGTGGCTCCGAGGTCCTGGAAATCCAGCCCGGCAGGCCGGCCAGATTGCGAGGCAAGGACACCGTCTTCTCCTACATCCGCCAGCACTCGGAACGCAGCGGCGGTGGCCGCAGGCCCGTCTACAAAAAGGTGGAGGCCTCCGGATTTCGCTACCACGGCTGGGGAGTCCAGGCTCGGATGGATGGCAAAGTCCTCGGCGAAGCCTACAGCAGCCGTGACATCGCGGACAAAATGAAAGAGAACTGAGATTCTCCCACCCGAACATGAGCATCCGTACTCCCCTCTGTTTTTCATCCGTCGGCCAGGCGGCGGAAAAGCTCAACCTGCGCTCCTCCCTCGCCGTCACCCCCTTCCTCCTGCCGGCTGTCTCCCTGCAAGCCGCCGAGGCCTTCCGTTTCGACTCCGGTTATCAGACCTACGATGAATCCGGCGGCCGGATGTTCATCGAGTCCTACTACTACCGCGGCGAGCTGTTCATCTCCGAGGACACCAGCTTCCGCTTTCAGATCCTGCGCGATGCCATCAGCGGATCAACCCCGATCGGCACCCTGCCGGGCGACGCCACCCAGCCCTTCCTGATGGAGATCGACGACATCCGCAATGGAGTTGTCGCGGCCCTCTCCCAGCAGATCGGCGACCACCGCCTGGAGCTTGAGGCCTCAAACAGCCGTGAGAGCGACTACCTGTCCCAGGGCGTCTCGCTCAATGACCGCTGGGAGCTGAACCAGAAGAACACCACGCTCAGCATGGGCCTGAACTTCGTCAATGACACCATCACCGTCCGCGGCACGGCGGATCAGAACAAGAAAAACTACGACGCCTTCCTCGGCGTCTCCCAGCTGCTCGACAAGAACACGATCCTTTCCGCCAACCTCACCCTGGGCTATTCTGAAGGCTACCTGAACGACCAGTACAAGGTCATCCAGCGCAACGAGCTGTTCTTCGGCATTCCCGTCACCAACATCTACCGGGAGAACCGCCCCTCCAGCCGCCTGCGCGCCGTCCTCCAGCTCCAGGGCACGCACTTCTTCACACACGCCAACGCAGCCCTCGACGCGATCGTGCGGCTGACTCAGGACGACTACGGCATCACCTCCCAGAGCCTTCAGCTCGAATGGCGGCAGGGCTTGTTCAACCGCCTGGAGCTCACGCCCTTCGTCCGCTACTACCAGCAGACCGCCGCGGACTTCTACCACAGATCCCTCAACGGTCTGAACGTCGGCACACCGCAGGAGTTCCCTGACGGCAGCGGCGTCAATTATTCCGCCGACTACCGCCTCTCCTCGATGGCAACCATGAGCCTGGGGCTGAAGTCACGCCTGCGCCTCAGCGACAACCTCTCCCTCTCCGCCACCTACGAGCGCTACGAGATGACCGGTGTCGGCGGCGAGCAGGCCCCGGCCCAGGCCTACCCCACCGCCAGCATGTGGACCTTCGGAGTCACCTTCCTGTTCTAACCTAAACCATGTCCAAACCCGTCCAGCAGGTCCCGATGGAGCCCGACGCACGCGGCGTGCGCCAGGTCGCCTTCCGCGCCCTCGGCACCCAGTGCGCCATCCAGTTCCGCTGTGAAGACAAACTCAGGGCGCTTGAGTTTGTCGCGGACGCCCTCGGCTGGCTCAGCGCCTTTGAGGCCAAGTTCTCCCGCTTCAAGCCCGACTCCCTCCTCTCCCGTGTCAACCAGGCTGCCGGCAGGGACTGGGTGCCCGTCGACGCCGACATGGAAAAGATGCTCGACCTCGCCGACGCCATGCACCGCCTGACCGACGGCGTGCTGGATGCCGCCATGCTGCCCCTCATCAAGGTCTGGGACTGGAAGGTCGTTCATGAACGCCTGCCGGACCAGGCCGAGATCACCCGGGCCATGTCACTTTCCAACTGGAAGGACGTTCAGCGAAAGCCCGGCGGCGTCTTCCTGTCCCGGGAAGGCATGGGCCTCGACTTCGGCGGCTTCGGCAAGGAATACGCCGTCGACCAGGTCATCGCCATCGCCCGGAAGCACGGCCTCAGCGACGCGCTCGTCGATCTTGGCCGCGACATCTTCGCCATCGGCGGCAACGGCGTTCATCCCTTCTGGCATGTCGGCATCCAGGACGGCGTTCAAACCGAACGCTGCACCGGCGGGCTGGCCGTCACCAACTTTGCCGTCTGCGCCTCGGGAGATTACGCGCGCCGCTTCGAGCACAACGGCGTGCGCTACGGCCACATCCTCGACCGCCGCACCGGCTGGCCCGTGCGCCACGGCCTGCGCGCCGTCACCGTCATCGCGCCCAGCTGCCTGCTTGCCGGCATCTACTCCACCGCCGTCTTCGTGCTCGGACTGCGCGACGGACTGCGCCTCGTCGAAAACGCCAGGGGCGTCGAGGCCTGCGCCCAGGATGACAACGGCGTTCATGTCTCGCGCGAGTTCCGCCGCTTCCAGGTCCAGGCCGCCTGATTTTCCAAACCCAAACCCACCCTGACATCATGAAACACCTCCTCATCATCGCCCTCTCCTTCCTGGGCCTCAGCGCCGTTCAGGCCGCTGAACCCAAGGTCGGCGCCTCCCTCCCCGCCCTCGGCGGCCTTCTGCCTGACGCCTCCCTGCCAAAGACCGCCGGCAAGGTGGTCCTGGTGGATTTCTGGGCCTCCTGGTGCGCCCCCTGCAAGGCCTCGTTCATCACCCTCTCCAGGCTGCACCAGAAATACGCCCCCAAGGGCCTCGTCATCATCGGCATCGGCGTTGACGACGAGGCCGCCGACCACCAGGCCTTTGCGGCGAAGAACAAGGCGCCCTTCACCCTCGTCCATGACTCGAGGCACAAGGCGGCCGAGTTCTTCAATCCCCCCACCATGCCCAGCAGCTACCTCGTCGACCGCAAGGGCGTGATCCGCCACGTCCACAAGGGCTTCAAGGGCGCGAAGACCGAGGCCGAATACGTGGCCGAGATCGAGGCGCTGCTCGCCGAATGAACTTTGCAACAAAACTCGCCACCATGAACCTCCGCCTGCTCGCCTCCGCAGCCTGCGCCTCGCTTCTTCTCTGCAGCTGCTCCGACAGCCTCGTCAGGGTGAAGCCCTATGAACGCGGCAACCTGGCCAATGCCCTCATGGACAACGGCCGCGACCCCCTTCTGCTCGCCATGACCCAGCATGCCTACTTCTCCCGCGAGGCCGCCTCAGGCGGCGGCGGAGTCGGTGGCGGCGGCTGCGGCTGCAACTGATTCCAAGCCCCTTTTCAAAGCAAACCTAATCAAAACACCATACCTCTATCGTCATGAATATTCGTAACTTATTGAAAGTTCTGAAACAATTTGGCAAAAGAGCCAGCTCACTCCTCATGCTTTTCCAGCGCACGCCGGCCGCCCAGGTGCTGCTGCCCGCCGAGTTCAACCTGGCCTCCTCCTCGGTGCTCATGGATGCGTCCAGGCTTCTCATCACCAGCGTCGTCGGCCTCGGAGCCTACGACAGCGTCGCGGGTGCCACCACGCTCGCGCAGGTCAGCGGCTCCCTCAACGGCACAACCGGACAACCGTTTTCCGTCACTTTCACGGTTTCCGGCAGCCCCAGCACCCCCAAGTCCTGGCGCATCATCAACGGGCCCATGCAGGCGGGCCTGAACCTGCCCAACACCGCAGGCAGCAGCAACGCGATCTCAGGAACACCGACAGAATCCGGCACCAAGACCGTCACGATTCAAGCCTGGGAAAAATCAGGCTTCTCCGGAGGTGTCGTGCAAAAAAGCATCACCATCAACATCAGCGCGCCGCCGGCTGCGGCCATCGCCACCCAGCCCTCCTCCGCCACCATCAACAGCGGCCAGTCGACAACGCTGACCGTGACCGCCACGGGAGCCACACCCATCACCTATCAATGGTACCGGGGCAGCAGCGGCGACACCTCCAACCCGGTCGGCACAAGCTCCTCCTCCTTCACCACGCCGGTCCTCACCTCCACCACGAGTTATTGGGTGAATGTATCCAATGCCCAGAACACCACGGGAGAAAACTCAAGCACGGCCACCGTCACGGTGCGCCAGCCCGCCGCCATCACCACACACCCGGCTTCAACCTCGGTGGCAGGCGGCCAGTCCGCCATGCTTTCTGTCGTGGCGACCGGAGACGCGCCGCTGACTTATCAGTGGTACCAGGGCGGCTCCGGCGACACATCGACGCCCGTCGGGACTAACCAAAATTCATTCACCACTCCTCCGCTTGCGGCGGCCGCCAGCTACTGGGTGAAGGTCACCAACGTCGCCAACACCGCGGGCGCCTTCTCCAACACCGCGACGGTTTCCATCCTTGCCGCCGCCGTCCCCACGATCTTCAACTCGTCACCTCTGTCCACGGCAAGAACGGGTCTGAGCTACACCACGAACCTGCTCGCCACCGGTGGCACGATGCCCTACAGCTGGTCGGTCAAAACGGGCAGCCTCCCCGATGGCCTCTCACTCAGTTCCGACGGCGTCCTTTCCGGCACCCCCTCCGGCTTCGGCACCTTCACCTTCACCCTCGAAGTCGCCGACCAGGAGTTCGACATCGACTCCCGCGAGTTCTCCCTCACCGTCAACAACCTCGCCATCTCCACCGCCTCCCTTCCCACCGCCGTCAAGGGCACGCCCTTCTCCTTTACCCTCGCCGCCTCCGGCTCCAATCCCGTCCAAAGCTGGGCCCTCCACTCCGGTGTTCTGCCAGCAGGCATCACCCTCAACACCTCCTCCGGCATCCTCTCTGGCACTCCCACCACGCCCGGCAGTTCCGCCATCACTTTCCGCGTCACGGATAACTCAGGTTTCTCCGTCACCAGGTCTCTGCTTCTTACCGTGTCAGGCACGTTCATCAAACCCGTGCTCGATCCTGTCTCCCCGCCCGTCGTCACCGTCGGTGCTCCCTTCCTTCTCAAGCTCTCCGCCCAAAACTATCCCAAGACCTTCTCCGTCTCCGGACTGCCCAAGGGCCTCAAGCTCAATCCCGCCTCCGGTGAAATCTCTGGCATCCCCGACGTCTCGGGCCTCTTCATCCTCCAGATCCGCGCCTCCAACTCCGCTGGCTCCAGCCTCGTCCTCAAGACTCCCCTCACCATCAGGGCTCTTCCCAAAAACCTTGTCGGCTCCTTCGGCGGCATCCTCACCCGCGTCCCCGCCACCAACCAAAACCTCGGCGGCATGTTCTCCCTCTCCGTCACCTCCAACGGCTTCTACACCTTCAAGCTCTCCAGCGCCCTCAACTCCCTCAGCAAGTCCAACGCCGCCTCCTCCCTCTCCTCCACCGGCAGGCTCGCTCCCTCCGCCCCCCACATCGCCATCACCCTCGCCGGACAGCCTCTCTCCCTCACCATCAACCCCGTCTCCGGCGCCGTCTCCGGATCCCTCGGCGCCTCCTCCCTCTCCGGCTGGCGCGCCGCCTGGAACGCCACCTCCAACCCCGCCGAAAACCTCGTCGGCTACTACAGCTTCGCCATCGACCTCAACGACCCTCTCGATGACGGCAAGGCCCACCTCCCCCAGGGCTCCGGCTTCGCCACCGCCTCCGTCTCCAACTCAGGTGCCATGACCCTCGTCGGCAAGACCGCCGACGGCGAACCCGTCACCAGCTCCCCCCTGCTCGGCGCCAACGGCGAGTTCTGGCTCTACTCCCCCCTCTACAAAAACCTCGGCACCCTTCAGGGCTCCCTCAACCTCACCGAGGATCCCTCAGGACTCTTCTCCGGCAACTCCATCGCCGGTCTGCTCACCTGGTCCAAACCCACCACCAACCCACGCGCCTACGCCGCCTTCGGCCCCCTCAACCTCAAGGCCGAGGGCGCCTACCTCGCCCCCGCCAGCAAGGGCAACCCCGCTCTCGGCCTGCCCGACACCGGCTCTGTCGGCCTGCGCTTCACCGACGGTGGTCTCGCCGACTCCGACACCGACCCCGACATGAACTTCACCTACACCGACGAGGACAAGCCCGTGATGCCTTTGGGCACGCTCAACAACCCGGGCCAGGTCGCCCTGAGTCTCAACGCCTCCAGCGGCGCCATCAGCGGCACCTTCACCCTGGTGGAAACCACACCCGCCCCGTTCACACGCGCCAAGGTGCCCTTCCAGGCCCAGGTCGTGCGCCTCGCCAGCGGTCAGGTCAAGGCCGCTGGCTTCTTCCTGCTGCCCCAGGTCCCGACGGGTGTGCAGAAACCCGCCGACACCGCCATCCTGTCCGGTGGCGTCCAGCTCATCCAGCCGGCCCCTTGATGACCGATGCCCTGTCCTTCAGCGCGTTAAAAACAGACTGAAGGGCGTTCACTGAATCCACAAAGCCGTGTTGCGGTGCATTCATGCCGCGACACGGCTTTTTCGTGCCCACGCAGGTGGAACAGTTTGTTCGGCATTCAGCATTTCACAACTTTTGGCTGTCAGCAGGCTTTCAATCGCGGCCCTGGCATCCTTAAATGCCGCCAACCCCCTCCCCACGACAGGCCTCCATGAAAACAGCCGCCTTCTTCCACAAACTGAAAAGCCTCCTCAAGCGCGCCAGCTCGCTGCTCATGCTTTTCCAGCGCACGCCGGCCGCCCAGGTGCTGCTGCCCGCCGAGCTCAACCTGGCCTCGTCATCCGCCATGATGGATGCCTCCCGGCTGCTCATCACCACCGTCGCAGGCCTCGGCGCCTACGACAGCGTCGCCGGCGCCACCACGCTCGCCCAGCTTTCTCCCGTTCCCAACTCAACGATCGTCCCCGTCAGGGCAGGTGTTGAATTCACAGGCGCCTTCCAGGTCACCGGCAGCCCGGCGCCGCCTGAATACTGGGAGGTCGTCGGCACCCTTCCCAACGGCCTGAGCCTGGACAGTTCAGCCGGCCCCGTCGCCCTTCTCACCGGCAACACCCTGGACATGGGAGACAAAAACGTCATCATCAAAGCCTACCAGTATGCAGGTGCGGGAGCAGGCGGCGACAGCATCGAAAAAAGTTTCACCATCCGGGTGACCGCGCCGCCGGAGGCTTTCATCGCCTTCCATCCCGCCGCCACGGAGGTCAACCAGGGCCAGACTGCAACCCTCACCGTCGCCGCCACGGGCACGGCTCCGCTCAGCTATCAATGGTACCAGGGCAGCAGCGGCGACATCTCGACCCCCGTCGGCACCAATGATTCGAGCTTCACCACGCCCATGCTGGCAAGCACCACCAGCTATTGGGTCAAGGTCTCCAATTCTGTCACTCCCGAGGGTGTGAATTCCAACACGGCTACCGTCACCGTGCGAACCCCCGCTGCCATCACCCAACAGCCTGAACCCATCTCCATCTTCGTCGGCCAAAGCACCACGCTCACGGTCACTGCCTCGGGCTCTCCGACCCTGAACTACCAGTGGTATCAGGGCGAGTCAGGCGACATTTCAAACCCGGTGGGTCCCAATCAGGCTTCCTTCACGACTCCCCGGCTGTCAGAAACCACCAGCTACTGGGTGCGGGTGTCCAACTCCGTCCTGCCTGAGGGTGTGGATTCCAACACGGCTGTCGTCACCGTCGAGCCCACCGAATTGCCGTCGATCTCGACTTCGTCCACCCTGCCCACCGCCAAAACCAGCCTGAGCTATTCCACAACGATCGAGGCCTTTGGCGGCACAGCGCCCTACAGCTGGTCGGTTTCATCTGGCGCTCTTCCCAACGGCCTGTCCCTCAGTTCCGACGGCGTCCTCTCCGGCACCCCCTCCGGCTTCGGCACCTTCACCTTCACCCTCGAAGTCGCCGACCAGGAGTTCGACATCGACTCCCGCGAGTTCTCCCTCACCGTCAACAACCTCGCCATCTCCACCGCCTCCCTTCCCACCGCCGTCAAGGGCACGCCCTTCTCCTTTACCCTCGCCGCCTCCGGCTCCAATCCCGTCCAAAGCTGGGCCCTCCACTCCGGTGTTCTGCCAGCAGGCATCACCCTCAACACCTCCTCCGGCATCCTCTCTGGCACTCCCACCACGCCCGGCAGTTCCGCCATCACTTTCCGCGTCACGGATAACTCAGGTTTCTCCGTCACCAGGTCTCTGCTTCTTACCGTGTCAGGCACGTTCATCAAACCCGTGCTCGATCCTGTCTCCCCGCCCGTCGTCACCGTCGGTGCTCCCTTCCTTCTCAAGCTCTCCGCCCAAAACTATCCCAAGACCTTCTCCGTCTCCGGACTGCCCAAGGGCCTCAAGCTCAATCCCGCCTCCGGTGAAATCTCTGGCATCCCCGACGTCTCGGGCCTCTTCATCCTCCAGATCCGCGCCTCCAACTCCGCTGGCTCCAGCCTCGTCCTCAAGACTCCCCTCACCATCAGGGCTCTTCCCAAAAACCTTGTCGGCTCCTTCGGCGGCATCCTCACCCGCGTCCCCGCCACCAACCAAAACCTCGGCGGCATGTTCTCCCTCTCCGTCACCTCCAACGGCTTCTACACCTTCAAGCTCTCCAGCGCCCTCAACTCCCTCAGCAAGTCCAACGCCGCCTCCTCCCTCTCCTCCACCGGCAGGCTCGCTCCCTCCGCCCCCCACATCGCCATCACCCTCGCCGGACAGCCTCTCTCCCTCACCATCAACCCCGTCTCCGGCGCCGTCTCCGGATCCCTCGGCGCCTCCTCCCTCTCCGGCTGGCGCGCCGCCTGGAACGCCACCTCCAACCCCGCCGAAAACCTCGTCGGCTACTACAGCTTCGCCATCGACCTCAACGACCCTCTCGATGACGGCAAGGCCCACCTCCCCCAGGGCTCCGGCTTCGCCACCGCCTCCGTCTCCAACTCAGGTGCCATGACCCTCGTCGGCAAGACCGCCGACGGCGAACCCGTCACCAGCTCCCCCCTGCTCGGCGCCAACGGCGAGTTCTGGCTCTACTCCCCCCTCTACAAAAACCTCGGCACCCTTCAGGGCTCCCTCAACCTCACCGAGGATCCCTCAGGACTCTTCTCCGGCAACTCCATCGCCGGTCTGCTCACCTGGTCCAAACCCACCACCAACCCACGCGCCTACGCCGCCTTCGGCCCCCTCAACCTCAAGGCCGAGGGCGCCTACCTCGCCCCCGCCAGCAAGGGCAACCCCGCTCTCGGCCTGCCCGACACCGGCTCTGTCGGCCTGCGCTTCACCGACGGTGGTCTCGCCGACTCCGACACCGACCCCGACATGAACTTCACCTACACCGACGAGGACAAGCCCGTGATGCCTTTGGGCACGCTCAACAACCCGGGCCAGGTCGCCCTGAGTCTCAACGCCTCCAGCGGCGCCATCAGCGGCACCTTCACCCTGGTGGAAACCACACCCGCCCCGTTCACACGCGCCAAGGTGCCCTTCCAGGCCCAGGTCGTGCGCCTCGCCAGCGGTCAGGTCAAGGCCGCTGGCTTCTTCCTGCTGCCCCAGGTCCCGACGGGTGTGCAGAAACCCGCCGACACCGCCATCCTGTCCGGTGGCGTCCAGCTCATCCAGCCCGCGCCTTGAGGCCCGATCAAAAAAACGCTGCTAAAACAGGCCCGAAAAAGCACACGCAAACAGCATCGCAACCGTGTCTCAATTGCAACGCTTTCAATTAACTAAAAACATCGCAAATTGATTGAGCGGGCACTTTAGATCAATGTCACAGAATGCTCGGCTCCGCCTTCTTCTGGCGGATCCAGATTCATCCCGTGAACCTCGCCAGACTGATCCTCTTCATGCTCACCCTTCTCGCTGTTGGCGGCGAGGCGGCGACTTTCGGGATCGGTCTCTTTCACAATGACCGGGACCAGGTGCATGACCGTTCGGAAACCGGGGCGGAGCATCAGGTTCGTCCGGAGCGGGTTGGCCAGGATGAGGACTCCGACCCCTCCTGCCATCTCATGTTCGGGCCGGCCTTCGACTTCACCTGCCAGCATCAGGCGGAACTGGCCGGAAACCTGCATGTCCTTCATGGCATGCGCCCGCGCCCCTCACTTCGCCTTCATCGTTTGTTAGGCATCAGCCTGACCTGAAGACGGGCCTCAGGCCGTTGCAGTCCCGCGCCCCTGAAGGGCAGGGAGTCATCCTTCCGCCGTCGGAACCATGGACGGCATCCCTTTGTCCAAGCCCAGCCCCGTTTTCATCATGCCCCGTCTTCCCTCCTCCATTTTCTCCTTCACATCCGCCCTCCTGCTCTTCGCACCCCTGGTACTGCTTCTGGAATCCAAGACCCATGCCGGGCAGGCGCAGGCCTGGCAGGGCCGCGCGGACATCACCTTCAGCGGCACCTCCACGCTTCATGACTGGTCCGGCAAGGTTGCCGCACAACCCTTCCTCACCCGCGTCAGCACCGATCCCGGCGGCCGGCCGGAGCGAGTGCAGTCCTCCGTGAAAATCGAGGCCGCGGGCATGGACACGGCCGAGCCGAAACGTGATGAAAACATGCGCAAGGCCATGAAGACCTCCGAGCATCCGCTCATCACCGCCGAGATCGACGTGCCCGCCGGCAAGATCGCCTCCGACCTTCGGACACCGACGCAGCTGCCCATGACGCTCACCCTGCTCGGCAAGCCCCTGCAGGTCACCGGCGCGGTCAGCAGCTTCAAGCAGCAGGACGGCCGCATCACCTTCGACCTGGACTTCCCTCTCTCCATGAAGGCCGGCGGCATCAGCGTGCCCTCCGTCCTTTATTTCATCCGCGTCGGTGATGTCGTGAAAATCCACGCCTCCGTCACCCTGACCCAGAACTGACCCCTCATTCATCCTTTCATTCCCATGTCCGCCTTCATCCATCATCTCGCCACACTCACACCGCCCTACACCTACGCGCAGACCTACACCCGCGACCGCATCAAGGAGTGGGCCGGTGACCCCAAGACCCGGCGGATCATCCACGCCATCTACAACCGCAGCGGCATCGAGACACGCAACAGCGTCACAGGCGACTTCATCGTCGGCTCCGACGCCACCCTCTACCGCACCGACGCCCAGGGCGCCCTCATCCCGCCGTCCACGGCCGAGCGCAACCGCGTCTACAGCCACTGGTCCAAACAGCTCGCCGTCGAGCTTGCACGCCGCGCCATCAGCGACGCGCCCGGCTTTGACAAGGAGGACATCACCCATGTCATCTTCACCTCCTGCACCGGCTTCACCAACCCCGGGCCCGACTACCACATCATCAAGGAGCTCGGCCTGCGTCCGGATGTCGAACGCTACACGCTTGGCTTCATGGGCTGCTACGCCGCCTTCCCGTCCCTGCGCATGGCGGCGCAGTTCTGCCAGGCCAGGCCCGACGCCGTGGTCCTCGTCATCTGCCTGGAGCTGTGCACCCTGCACATGCAGGTCAATGATCATCCGGACAGCATCCTGGCCAACTCCCTGTTCGCCGATGGCGCCGCCGCCGCGATCGTCAGCGCCCGCGAGCCCCGGCAGGGTCGCCCGGCCTACAGGCTCGACGGTTTCGAAAGCGCCCTCGTCCCCGCCAGCGAGTCCGAAATGGCCTGGGAGATCGGCAACGAAGGCTTCAACATCGTCCTCTCCAGCTACGTGCCCGACATCATCGGCGGCAACATCCGCCAGCTCATGAGCGACATCCTCAAACGTCATGACATGACTCCTGAGGACGTCGCGGAATGGGCCGTGCATCCCGGCGGCCGCGCCATCCTCGACAAGGTCCAGGAAAGCCTGCGCCTCGCCCCGGACAGGCTCGAGGCCAGCCGCACCATCCTGCGTGACTACGGCAACATGAGCAGCGCGACCATCCTCTTTGTCCTCAAGGAGATGCTCGACAACGCCGAAACCGAAAGCGCCTCGCTCTGTGCCATGGCCTTCGGTCCCGGACTCACCGTGGAAACCGCCGTCATGCACAGGATCGGCGGCCCCGTCATGAACGAATCCCAAAAACGGACGGCGCTCCAGGCACCATGAACACTCGCCCCGAACCGATCTACAGCCCGGCCCAGCGCTTCACGGCGCTGGGCTACGGACTCGCCAGCCACACGCTGTTCCTGGCCTCCGTCGCCGCCATGTTCTGGAGCCTCTACAATGGCCTTCATCTCAGCCTGCTGCACCTTCATGGCGGAACCGCCGCGCTCGTGAACCTCCTCCTGCTGCTTCAGTTTGCCCTGGGTCACACGCTGCTGCTTTCCGACCGCGGCCGCAGGTTCATGACACGCCTTGCCCCCCTGGGCCTCGGCCCCGCCCTTTCCACCACCATCTTCGCCGGCCTCGCGTCGCTGCAGCTGCTGGCGACCTTCCTGTTCTGGTCCTCCAGCGACACGGTCTGGTGGGCTCCCGAAGGCGACATCAAAATCGTGCTCAGCCTGCTCTATGGCATCTCCTGGCTGCTGCTCGCCAAGTCCATGGGCGACGCAG